>NZ_JBGCCO010000040.1:0-72144 GCF_041262605.1 Kitasatospora sp. GAS1066B | reverse complement strand
CGCGTGCAACCGGCTGAAAGCCATACCCGGTGTCCCTGGGCCTCAGGACCATACGACTGGCCCCTCTGCCACACCAACAACGTAGGACCGGCTGACCCGCCAGCAAGCCCAGGAGAGCGGCGAGGAGCCGCCCGCCCCACAGCGACTGGGCACCGTCAGGCCCATCATGGCCAAGAACTTCTACTTCCCCGTCGGCTCCGGCGTGGGCATGGACTACTACCGCGGGCTGTACGACCACATCCAGAACGCCCTCGGCAACAACTGGCAGCCTCTCCACGGCTTCTTCGAGGGCGGCAACTTCAAGCAGGCCAAGAAGGACGAAGTCCTCATGGAGCCGCTGGACATCACCCGCTCCCTGGACGCCATGGGCCTCGAACACCTGCGCATCGTGTGCCTGTGGGCGACTGACGAGATTCGACAGCGGATGATCAACGCCCTCACCCGCGCCTACGGACTCGACCCCGCCGCCCTCAACCCCGCCGAAGGCAAGAGCGCCACGCTGCACGGCACCTGCGTCAGTGCCGTCTTCCACCACGTCCCCGAATTCCTCCAGCACGGACCCGCGGCCGGCCGGTCCGAACACACAGCCGATCTGCTCGCCTTGAAGGCAGCAGCCGCCGAGATCATCGGTGTATGGGCGGAAACCGAGTACGGCGACGGAAAGAAGAACTCCCCGCCACGGCCGAAGGACAGCGAAGACGCCAAGCACCAGACCCACCGGATCCTCGCCAAGAAGGACCTGGTGGTCCAGTACATCGACAGCGCCGTCCAGACCGGCATCGACAAGTCCACCGACATGGACCACCAGAGCCTGTCCTGCCTCATGGACCTCTACCGCAACCTCGGGTTCGTCGACCGCCGCGTCTCCAGCGTCCTGACCAAGCCCATCGGTGAGCACTCCGCCGACGGCGTCGCCCACTGCGGCGTCCACGTCCGCAGGCAGTCCCGCCGACCGGGCGAACGGGACGCCAGGATCGTCGTCTCAGCTAGCGTCCTCAAGCCCCCCACCGTCCCGAACGGCGCATGGACACTCCACGGATGGTCCTACACCGACCGTGTCTGGAAGCCCTACCACTTGGCCGAAGCCGCCTTCCACGCTGCCGACTACCCGGCCGGGAAGATGACGGAGTTCACGGACAACATCGCCGGCTACTCCAGCACCGCCAAGGTCATCGACCAGGCGCTGGAAGACCTCGCCGACTACCTCGGCGGCGTCCCGTACACGGTCACGGTGGACGGCTTTGCCTGCCGCCGCCTGTGGAAGGGCCTGCACAACAAGGCCCAGGGCCAGCCACCCGAGGCCAACACGACCTGGCTCCCGGGTTCCACCATCGCCCCCCGGTACCGGCCCATCGCCGTGATCCGGCTGAACACCACTGATGAGGAAGTCCCACGTCCGGTGCAGGTGACGATCACCGACGAGGAGGCTGCAGAGATCAAGACCAAGGAACGCACCACCCAGGTCTTCCGGATCGACCCCGACCTCGGAGAGAACAGCACCTGGCTACTCGTCAACACCACCCACCAGTTCGATGGGAACGGCGCCGGCAGGCAGGGCTCGAAGAAGACCCGCTGGTCCGCTCTACCGTGGAACAAGGGCAAGAACGAGATCAAGGCCAACTACTACGCCATGACCGCCACCGAGATCTTCCCGATCGCCGTGAACACGGACCACCGGCGGGAGCTGACCATGGTGACCGCCAGGCTCTGCCACCAGGCGCTCGCGTGGAAGCACCGCACTCGCTACCCGATCGCCCTCCACGCGGCGCTCCAGATGGACCAGGACCACCCGCAATACCGACGCACCACCACGCCGGAGGACGTCGACGGAGAAATGCCCGACGAGGACGCATAGCCCGCATCCCCCTTGGGCGGTCTCCGACGACATCCGGCTCGTCCTGCACGGCGGCCGGACCGTCGTCAACGGCTGCAACGGCCCCGTACCGCTACTACGCCTGCGCGTGGACCTGAATGAGGCCGTACTTGCCGCTGGTGCGCCATGGCTCGCCCGTGGCGTCCAGCCCGGCGACCACCGGTGCGTTTAGGCCGACGATGACGTCCGACTTCAACGTACGCAGGGCCGTTACCGGGGAGGGAAAGTGGCCAGCCCTCTCGGCGAAGGGGGTTGTTGCGTCCCAGAGCTGGTCCCCGACGAGACGGCGGTAGTTGAGATCGCCCTTGACGATCGTCATCGTGGCGCCGGAGAGCTCGGCCCTGAGGTCGGCGGGCATGTCGTGGAACGGCAGTGGCGCGCAGAAGAACTGGTGCGTGCGGACCGTGAGCGTGCCGCTGTTCATCGCCTGCCAGAGCCGACGGCCGATCTGTTCCGCCTCCTGCTCGGGTGCGGCGCGAAGGCGCTCGATGGTGGCGAGGACGTCGGCGGTGGTCGCGTCCGACACGTAGTAGGGGGAGGGCTTGACGTACAGGACGACCTCGGCGGCCAAGGCGCTCGTGAGGAGGTGGTCGACCAGGACGAGGTCGGGCAGCAGCTCCCGCCCGGCGTTATCCGCGATGACGCAGACCTTCGGGTTGCTCGCAGCGGCCAGGGTGGACCACAGGAGCGGGCTGTCGTCCGCGATCAGAGCGGAGGGCTGGGTGTCCTCGGCCGAGGCGGTGATCTGGAAGCTGAGGTCCGCCCGGTTGCCCCAGAGCGCTGATGAGAGCAGCACCTCGCCTCGCTTCTCGGCAGAAAGGGAGGGTAGGTCGCCGAGGGCCGCCAGCTCGGAGTCGACGGCCGGGCCAGCCAGTTCGGCGTTCTTGAACGGCGCGAACGGGTCGATGCCCTGCCAAGTCCCGGGCCGGAAGTAGCCGGTGGCTTCGAGCAGCCTGCGGTAGAAGTAGCTCTCGGCCCACAGGAACGGCGCCTCGCCCCACGGCCGCCCGAACAGGCCCGCGCCCCACTCCAACCACTGCTCGTGGTCGTGGGCGCTCTCGCTCAGCGGCTCCAGCACGCCGCTGGTGCTTTCGGAGAGGAGATCCTCGATCGCTGCCCGCTCGGTCGGCCCGTACGGCAGAGCGTCGAGTACCTGCTGGATGAGCTTCGGGTGTCGCTCGTAGAAGACGCCCCAGGCGAAGGAACCGGGGGTACCACTCAGGATCACGGGTGCGGTGGGCATGTTCAGGCTTGTCCTTCTCCTCGTCGGCCGTCGCCAGGATCCGCTAGCGGTACGGCATCGGCTTGGTCAACGGTGTGGCCGCCATTGCTGAGTCGCAGCGACGCCGGGCCGGCTGCGCTTCCGACGAGCACACGACCCGTACCAGGATCCGCAGCGGCGCAGTTCAGCGTCGCGTCGACGCGGACCTCGGCGAGCTGGTGCTGTCGGCCGAGCGACCAGGCCCGCACGGTTCCGTCGGCCGCGGCCGACAGCAGTTGGTCAGGATCGTCGCCGAACGCCATCATGAGGACCCGGCCGACGTGTCCGGACAGGTGAGCGGTGAACTGGCCGGTCCGGACGTCGCGGACGTGGATCTCGCCGGTGCCCGAGCCCACCGCGAGGTGGGTGCCTGCGGCATCGACGGCGATTGACCGCGCCCATCCTCCGGGGTTCACGAAGCGGCTGAGGTGGCGGCCCGTGCGCGAGTCCCAGAGGTGCACGGAGCCGTCGCCGCCGCTCGCCGCGAGCAGGTGCCCCTCGGCGTCGAAGGCCAGTGACCTGACGCGGCCGGCATGGGCCTGTTGCTCCCACACCAGCGCTCCGGAGGGGAGGTCCCAGCACCGGATGTGCCCGTCGCCGGTGCTGGCGGCGAGCCGGGTGCCGGACCGGGCCACCGCGACGCTCCAGCTCCGGGTGACGTCGTCGTTGAGCTGAAGGGCCCAGCTCTCGTCGTCGAGGGACCAGACGTGGACTGAGCCGTCCCCACAGGCCGCCGCGACGTACCTGCCACCGGTGGCCACCGACCACACCCGGCCCGCGCTGCCCAGCAGTTCGCGGTGCGGGGCGGCGGTGGGCAGGTCCAGGAGTTCGACGTGGCCGTCACCGTGGCCGACGGCGCCGAGGCCGCCGTCGGATGTGATGTGGGTGGACCAGACCGTGTTCGAGCCTTCGGCTACGGCGTGGAGCCCATCGGGTTCCGACTTCGTCCACAACCGCAGGGCGCCGTCCTCGCAGCCGGCGACGACCGTGCCGTCGGCCGCGCAGGCCAGTGCCCGGACCCAGTCGACGCCCGGCGGCATCCGCACCTCGCCGACCGGACCGCCGGCGTCGAACGCCCGGATGACGGCGTCCTCGGTGGCGGCGAGGAGGAGGTCCGACTGGCCGTCGAGGACCACCGAGCGGACGCGTGCGGGAAGGCCGTCCACCCGCCGGACCTGGTTGAGCCTGCCGCCGCTGGTGTCCCAGAGGACCACGGAGCGGTCGCCCGAGCCCGAGGCGAGGAGACCTCCGGTGCGGGAGAAGGCCACCGACCGGACCCAGTCCCGGTGACCCGCCTTCTCGTCGAGGAGCGCGCCGGTCGCCAGGTCGTAGAGGCGGACGAACTCGTCCTCACCCGCTGCGGCCACGACCCGCGCAGCGGCGTCGACGGAGACCGTCCACAGCGGCGTTCCGCAGGTCGCCATCGAGTGACTGAGGGTCAGTTCCTCGACGTTCCAGACCCGCACGTTCCCGTCCTCAGCCGCCGAGAGCAGGTACCGGCCGTCCGGGGTGAAGCTGAGGCAGCGGACCCGGCGATCGTGACCGGCGAGGATCCCGAGCGCTCTTCCCGTACGGGGGCTCCAGAGACGGATCAGGCCGTCCTCGCCCGCAGAGGCCAGCAGTGCGCCGTCATGCGTCAGGGCAGTGGCGAACACCCAGCCGGTGTGGGCATGGAAGGCGTGGATCAGGGTGCGCGAGGCGAGGTCCCAGACCCGGACGGCGCCGTCCTCACCGCCGGAGGCGATGACGCCCGCAGCGGTCGCGACCGAGACGACAGCGCCCACGTGACCGTGCCCCACTGCGGCGGCCCGGGCCCACGAGGTCTGGAAACCGACCGCGTCGGCGATCTCCGTGGTGCTGCCGGACGGCAGGTCACCCGCCCGCACGAGGGCGAGGGTCAGCGTCGATGCCATGTCCTGCGGTGTTCGGAGCCCGTGCAGCAGATATCCGGCTCCGGTCAGCGTTTCCGCCCGGTGCCAGTCCCGGTGCCGGGGATGGGAGTCGGCCCGGAAGGGTTCGACGCTCCCGAGGACTATGGCGTCGGCCGCCAGGGACTGGCTGCCGATCGTGGCCGCCTTGCGCGCCACGTATGAGGTGGACGACAGCAGGTCCACCAGCTCGTCATCGAGTCCGGCCTCGTGCAGGTGGTACGGCAGTTGCTGCCACATGTAGGGGTGGGACGCCGGCAGCTGCGACCAGTCCGCCGCACCGGCGCCGCGGTAGGAATCGATCAACGAGGCGTGCAGGGCTTCCCACTGATCGCCCACCATGTGCTTCAGGTAGGAGCGGAACACGTCGTGCAGGACCACCGCGTCCCGGTCGGCCAGATACGCGCTGATCAGCGAGCGGTCGGCCAGGATCCGGCAGAACTGGCGGACGGCGCTGGCCGACCAGCCGTGGGACGTACCCCACCAGTGGGTGAGCACGCTCAAGGGCACTGGCAGCGTGGCGGGGAAGACCGCCAGCGAGAGGTAGCGCTCGCGCAGCGACGAGCCGCCGGTGATCCGCACGCCCTCGTCGAGACTGCGCAGACTGGCGGTGATGGCGTGGCCGATCGCGTTCGAACGCTGGTCCGCGTCCCACACGTCGAACGCCTGGGGTCCGTGGGCATGCAGTGCCTGCCCGGCCTCGGAGACGGCCCGTTCGGCCGAGGCCCCCGCCTCCAGGTCGGAGGAGACGTTGGAGCCGACCACGGTGGCCAGCAGCGGCCACCCGCCGCACAGGGCCGCCAGCCGGTCGGCGGCCGGCCGCGTTAGGCGGGAGACGGATCGGGTCAGCAGCTCGCTGATCTCCGGAGCCGACATCGGGCCGAGTCGCAGCACCTGCGCCGTCGACGGGCAGGTGCGGATGTTCCTCGTGGTCACGAGGCGGGTGCAGGATGGCGCGCCGAAGAGGAACGGGGCCAGGTCCGCCGCCGACCAGACGTTGTCGATGACGAGCAGCACCCGCCTGTCCTGCAGCACGCGGGCCAGATGGAAGCCGGCCTGCTCGGGGTCGGTGAGTGCGGGGCGGGTTCCGTCGACGTGCACGCAGAGATCGGAGATCAGCTCCACGACGCGGGCGGCGGTGCAGCCTTCTCCCGTCTCCACCCAGAGGATCTCGGGGAACATCGCCCGGACGCCGGGGTCCTCGCACACCTGCGTGACCAGTGTCGTCTTGCCGAAGCCGCCGGGTCCGCACACGGCGAGGACAGGGCTCCTGGCGGATGCGTTCGCCTCGGCCAGCAGGGAGATGACGCTGTCGAAGTCTTCGGATCTGTGTACCAAGCCGGGCTCCGGAGGTGGCGCTAGGACGTAACTTCCCGCAGTGGTCGCTCGATGACGGACGTGCCCGTCGAGGAGCTGTCGGAAGCGGTCCACAGCGTCGGGGTCCGCCCGGTCGAGGACTGTGTCGAGCAGTGCCTGCGAGTCGGTCACGGGGAACAGGTGCTCCCCGCCGGCCTCCCACTTGGACACCGTCCGATCGCTGACACCGAGGTGGGCTGCGAAGCCGCGGACGGTCATCCGTAATGCCTCGCGGAGAGCCTTGGCCTCACGACCTGACCAACGCTGCACCGTGCCCACTCGAACCCCCGCGATCGGTACTGACGACGCTAGCAGCCTATTCCGAGGCGTCCCGGGTCGTACGGGCAATGGTTCAGCACGGGTTCGGCACGAGTACCACAGCCGCGACGAGTGGTGATCCTCTCGCACTGCGGTACTGCGGGGCTCGGTTCGGTGCCGGTTCCACGGCGGTGCGACGCGCGGACCTACGCCGGAGCGGGCTCCGGCAGGCAGGCTTTCAACAGCTGCTCAACCCCCGGGCTTCGGTCGGCAAAGCCGTTGGAGAAGCCCCCACTTGGTAACTCGATCACCGGTCTCGGCCCATCGCCGTTGCCGGTGACGGAAGGGAACTGATGGACAGCACCCTGACCCTCCCGGAACAGAGCCCGATCGTCACTGCGACGCCTGCCGGATGGCGGCCCACCGCCGTGATCCTGGACCTCTTCGGAACTCTGGTTCCGGCCCCGGACGATCGCGAGCGCAGCCATGCCGCGCGGAGGATCGCCGCCGAACTGCACGTGCCGGACCACGTCGCCGACCAGGTGCTCGGCGGCAGTTGGCAGGCTCGGCACGACGGCACCCTGAGCACGCCCGCCGAGATCGCCGCGCATCTCGCAGAACGGTGCGGGGCACCGACTGAGTACGTCCCCCAGGTGGAGTCGGTACTCCGACAGCTGGCGCCCCGACGGTTGCGTGCCGAGCCGTCAGTGCTGGAGAGCCTCCACACGCTGCGGCGGTCCGGCATCCGGCTGGCGCTGCTGAGCGACGCGGCCCCCGACATCGCCGAGGCGTGGCACCACTCCGAACTCTCCGAACAGTTCGACGTGGCGCTGTTCAGCTGCCGCGAGGGCGCGGTGAAGCCGACCCGGCGCCTGTACGCGCGGGTCACCGAGCGCCTCGGGCACGCTGCGGATTCGGTGCTGTACTGCGGCGACGGTGGTGGCAACGAACTGCTCGGGGCCCTGCGCTGCGGAATGCGGGCGGTGCGGGTGGAACGGCGGGGCGGCACGGACACGCTGGCCTTCGGCGACCAGGCACAGCCCTGGCCGGGCGTCACGCTCAAGTCCGTCGAGGCCTTGCCGACCTGGTTGGGCGTCACGAGCTCGAACTGGCAGGAAGTCCGGTGACCGGCGTTGGCACGCTCGTCTGGGAAGCCCAGCGCGGGGAGCCGGACGGTCCGCTACGCCTCGCGCCTGTGCGTCGCGCCGCACTGCCGGCAGACGCCGGGACGACGGACATCCGGGTGCGCTTTTCGGCTCTGTGCGGGAGCGACACCAGCAAGCTCTGCTCGGACTCCTGGGGCGGACCGATACCCGAAGGGTGGGTGCCCGGCCACGAGGTCGTCGGCATCGACGACACCACCGGGAACTGGGTCGCGGTCAACCCGCTGGTCGGATGCGACGCATGTGCCGAGTGCGTCCTGGGCCGCATCCACCTGTGCCCCAACCTGCGACGCATCGGCTGGGACCTGCCCGGCGGCCTGGCCGAGTCCGTTCGCGTTCCCGTGCGGAACGCCGTGCTACTGCCTGCTGGTGCGCCTGATCCGGTTGTGTTCGTCCTCGCCGACCCGGTGGCGGTCGCCCTGCACGGCGTGCGGTGCGGCCTGCAAGCACCACCCTCCAGTGGCACGAGCCGCCTCGGGGTCATCGGCGCCGGCACCCTGGGCATCTGCACCGCCGTGGTCGCGGCCCGAGCCGGATGGGACGTCCTCCTCACCACTCGTAGGCCGGACCATGAAGCGCGGCTCCGGACCCTGCTGGCAGGCACCCCCGTCACCGTCTGCCCGGCTCCAGGTCTCCCTGCGGGCGCGTGCGACGCGGTGGTCGACGCAGCTTCTGGGCACTCGCCCGCGCCGCTGCTGCAGGCGCTCGAGGCGGTACGGGACGGCGGCACGGTCCTCGTCCAGAACGCCTACGCCCCGCAGGTGCAGCTGCCCACCCCGGTGCGCGAGGTGTTCCGACGCTCACTCACCGTCCGGGGCTCGTACTCCTACTGCCGCGCGAACGACTGCGACGACTTCCGGGACGCCCTCCAACTGCTTGACCAGGATGCGGACAGCCCATGGGCCAAGGCCCTCATCTCCACCCGCTACCCGCTCGCCTGGCTGCCCGACGCCCTGGACGCGCTCCGCCCCGACGCTGCGCGCCGACCGCTGAAAGTGCTGCTCACTTCCCGTAGCTGACTTCACCCCTAGGAGCTCCACGATGCACTCGCCCCCTGTCCCGATCCCCGACCTCGTCCACCTCGTCAACTCACCCGACGACATCTCCCCGGCTGAGGTCCACAACGGTCTGCTGCACCTGCTCGGGCTGCCCGCCGGCCCGCCCCGTGACGTGATGCTCGGCAGCGTGCTGACCGCCCTGCTCCTGCGCGGACCGCGCCCTGCCGAGGTGGAAGCCGCGATCCGGGCCGCCCGCACGCTGGACGGCAGCGCTTGGAAGCCCCTGGTGCCGCCGCCGGGGATGCGGCTGGTCGGCTACACCGGCAGCGGAAAGAAGACGTACAAGACGATCAACATCAGCTCGGCCGCCGCGCTGGTCGCCGCGGCGGGCGGCGCGCACATCGCAAAGCTGGGCTCGCGCAGCGCCTCCTCCAAGACCGGTTCCCGCGACTTCATGGACGTGGTGGGTGCGCGGTGCGAGCCTCATTCGCCGCAGGCCATGGTGGACATCGCTGGGGAGTGCGGCTTCGGGTTCTTCTCCATCGAGCACCGGGTGCCGGAGTTCGACCGGCGCTACGGCCGCCGTTTCCAGGCCGTGCACGCCCTGAGCCTGGGCTTCCCCGCCCTGCTGAGCCCGGTGGCCTGCCACGGCTTCGTCTACGGCCTGTCCCACCCGGCCGTCCAGGTGTCCGCGCGACTGCTGCACCGACTCGGCCTCGGTGACGTCACCGTGGTCAACTCCTCCCCCGTGCCCGGCAGTCAGGTCGACGAGCTGATTCCCGGCGGTATCGTCCGCGTCTGCCGCCTGACTGCTGGTCAGGAGGACCTGGAGGTCGCACACGCCGTCTGTGAGGCCAGCGGCGTCGTACGTCCGGTCGGTGACCTCGGCTCCCTGGCACAGCGCGCCGATCCGCGCGCCAACGTCGCTGCCATCGTGCATCTCCTCGCCGGCCGCGCCCCGGCGGTGGCCCGACACACCGTCGCCCTGAACGCGGCTGTGCTGATGGTGACCGCCGGTACCGTCCCCACCTTGCGGGCTGGGCTGGCCATCGCGCTCGCCATCGTGGACGACGGCGCCGCCCTGGACACCCTTCGCCGTTTCGTCCACCTCACGGGCGGTGCCCCACGCACGGTCGACGCCCTCTTACGACTGCCCTCGGACCACCGTCCGGACTCCGACAGGGAGACGACCGCATGCTGACCCACGAAGAACTCGCCATCGTGCACCTGGTCCTCAACACCGACTGCAACGCCTGGGACCTGCCGAAGACGGCCGGATCCCCGGGTGTGTGCCGCTTCTGCTACCGCGAACGCAACCGGGTGCACACCGACGAGGCCACCGTCCGCCGCGTCATCGACCGCGTCCGTGCCGAGTCCGAGGCGCGGAGGATCGTCTTCACCGGCGGAGACCCCGTCATGCCGTACGACAACCACCTGGAGCCCGCGCTCCAGCACGCCCAGGCCGCCGGCTTCGAGACCAACCTGCACACCAACGGCCTGCTGCTCGCCGACCGCTACGCGGGTCTGCGCGACCACGTCACCCTCTACTCCTTGGCCGTGGACGGCCCCGATGAGCAGAGCGCCGACTGGTTCCGCGGCGACGGCTACTTCACTACCTTCCGGGCCAACACCGCCCTGCTCGCGGCTGACCGGCGGCGCCTCGCCTTCAACACCTTCACCACCGCTGCCTCGCCGGCCGCCCTCCCGAGCCTTGCCGAGACCATCACCGGACTGGCCGCCCGCACGCCGGTGGAGTACTGGCTGATCTCCCAGTACCGCCCGATCGGCCGCGCGAACTCCCGCAAGGCCGACCTCTACGCCTACGACCGTGAGGCGTTCACCGAGGCCGTCGCCCACGTCCGCAGCCTGCTGTCCGGCACCGGCATCCAGGTGTACGACCAGCCGACCCGCGCTGCCGAGGATGCCTATCCCTTCCGGGTCTGGGTCCTGGCCGACGGCACCGTCACCGCCGATCTCGGCAGCGTCGCCGCGCCCCGCAACACCGTCCTCGGCAACCTCCTCGCCGACGGCTTCGAGCCCCTCGTCCGCCGGGCCTTCGCGTCGCGCTCCACCACCGACACCGCCACCACGACCTCCCCGGACAAGGAAGTGACCGCACTGTGAAGTTCGACTCCGCGTACTACGACGACGTCATCGCCCGCCACAACTACGAGCGCATCGCTCCCGAGACCACCGCTGCCGCCAGCGACAACGTCACCCCGGAGGCCGATGCCGAACCCGCCCTCGGCGCCATCGACTTCCCGCTCGCCGACCTGAGCCCGGACGACCTGCGCACCAAGTGGATGTGCCACACCGGAGCCCGGGACTTCGCGACAGCGGTCGCCGACGGGAAGCCCGCCACCGTGACCACCGGTGTCGGCCTCGGCGGCCCGCCGCACGCCGGCACCGTCTTCCAACTCCTGCGCGCCGTCACGCTCCAGCAGCACGGACTGCACGTCCAGATCGTGCTCGGCGACCTCGACTCCTACAACGCCCGCCGCATCCCGCTGGCCGAAGTCCGCCGACTGGCCGACCAGTACGAGGAGTTCGTCCGCCGACTCGGCTACGACGAGCAGCGCGGAGTCCTGCGTCGCCAGGAGGGCAACGCCGACGTCCTGGCCACGGCCTTCCTGCTCTCCCGCCACCTGGACGACGCCGACTTCACCTGGGCCGAGGAGGACCTCTCCGGCCTCTACCGCAACCACGGTGTCTTCGACCACCTCACCTACGGCATGAAGCAGGCCACCCTCCTCATGGCCGCCGACTTCGTCCACCTGCTCGCCCAGGACCGCCACGTCCTGGTCTCCCTCGGCGTCGACGAGCACAAGTACGTGGCACTCGCCCGGCGCGGAGCCGAACGCTGGGGTCTGCCCGCCGACCGCCTCTCCGGTATCTACACCAAGATGATCCCCGGCCTCGGCGGCTTGCCCAAGATGAGCAAGAGCATCCCCGGCTCCGGCATCACCGCCGCCATGCCGGCCGACGACATCCGCGCCCTGCTCGCAGCCGACACCGACTCCGGACCGGACGACGACACCTCCGCTCTGCTCCAGATGTTCGCCTGCCTGCCTGAGACCGGCGGCCACGCCTACGACCTGGCCACCGAAGCCCGCCGCACCGGCGGCCACCGCTGGCGCGAGCTCCGCGAGGAGCTCACCGAGCGCATGGTTGGCATCTTCTCCCTCTGGCCCCAGCTGTGACACGACCGAAGGAGCTCACTGTGTCGACGACTCCCGCGCTGTCCCCCGCGTCAGCCCCGGCGCCGTACCCCGTTCTCTCCCGTCAGCCCCTCGGCGACGCCACCACCCACCACATCCGGGCCGGCTACCGCCACTGGACCACCGTGGAGTACTTCACCGACACCACCGACGACGACGTCACCTGGCAGCCCGACGTCTACCCGTACGCCGCCACCCTCACCGAGCACTCCGGTCTCGACACCCTCATCGACCTCGGCTGTGGCCGCGCCGGGAAACTCGCCGCCCTGGCCGCCGAACGCCCCGACTGGACGTACATCGGCGTCGACTTCGGAGACAACCTCACCTGGTGCCGCGAGAACCACGCCTTCGGCGAGTGGATCGACGCCGACCTGGAGAAGGCCGAATACCTCCCGCTCGCTCCCGATCTCCTGCGACGCTCCATCGTCGTCTGCTCCGACGTCATCGAACACCTCCTCGACCCGCTCCCGCTCCTCGCGCTCACCCGCAACCTCCTGTCGGACGGCGCCTCCGTCGCCGTGTTCTCCACCCCCGCCCGCGAATTCCGCAGCGGCTACGACGCCCCCGGGCCGCCTCGCAATCCCAGCCACGTCCGCGAGTGGGCCAGCGACGAGTTCCAGGCCCTCCTGCGCGCCCGCGGCTTCGAGATCCACTACGCCGGCGTCACCCGAAGCGACGACGCCTCCCACGGCCTGTCCACCCAGCTCGTCACCGTCGGCCTGCCCGAGGTCCGCCGATGACCGTCACCACCACTGCCCCGACATCCGGCCTTCGGGTCGTCCACCTGCCCGCCCGCACTCCCTACGCCCGCAAACTCCACGGCCTCGGCATCCGCGCCCTGAACACCGCCCCCGAGCCCACCGAGATCCGACCCGGCCTCGTCGTCCCCGCCGACGTCACCGCTTCCTGGATCCTCGACCACACCCCATTGGACTGGCTCGACGTCCTCCACCTCCACCACATCGACCTCGAAACCCCCGCCGTCCTGGAGCGCCTCCTCGACGCCTGCGCCACCGCCGGCGTCCGCGTGGTCTTCACCGCCCACGACACCCGCCCCATGCTCGGCGGCGACAGCGACGCGGCCGACGCCTTCATCACGCGCCTGCGCCTGCTCCTCGCCGCCGACGTCCCGTGGATCTGCCTCACCGAAGGCTCTCGCGCCGACCTCGCCGACCTGCTGGGCACCGAGCCTCCCGCCACGGTCATCCCGCACGGCTACGTCGTACCGCCCGACGCCCTCCGCCACCGCGAACGCCTCCCCGGCACCGGCGTCCGCACACTCCTTTACGGGGCCGCCCGCGCCAACCGCGACCAGATCTCACCCGTCGTCAACTGGTCACTCGCCACCAGCGACCCCGCCCACACCCTGCACCTCCTTCTGCGCGCCGCCAGCCCCGCCGACTTCACCCGCGCCACCCCCAACCCGCTCCCCGTGATCCTGGACACCGCCCGCCACGACCCCCGCATCCGGATCACGATGCGCCCATACCCCACCGACCAGGACGTCCTCGACGCCGCCCTCGCCAGCGACCTGCTACTGCTCCCCTACCTCTGGGGCACTCACTCCGGCCAGCTGGAACTCGCCTTCGACCTCGGCCTCACCCCGGTCTGCGCCCGCGTCGGCCATCTCCCCGAACAACACCGCCTCCACCAGCGGCACGACCAGGCCGTCCCCGAACCCGAATGGTTCGACTGGACCACCGGCCACCCCAACCTCTTCGGCGAACGCTTCCTGACCGCCCTGGAATCCGCGACCGCCCGCACGGCCGGCACCCCGCGCCGCCTCGACCACGACTTCCTCGACTACCGCGCCCAGGAGCACAAGGACGTCCTCACCGCCCACCTCGCGCTCTACGAAGGCGGCCACCGATGACGAACGCCCCGCTACCCCGGATCTCCTGCGTGATCCTCTGCCACAACTACGGCCGCTACCTCGACCGTGCCATCACCAGCTGCCTGGAGCAGGAGCCCGGCAACTACACCCTCCACGAGATCCTCGTCATCGACGACGGCTCCACCGACGACACCCCCGAGATCTGCCGCCGCCACCAGGACCACGTCCGCATCGTGCGCCGCCCCCAGCGAGGGTTCGCCCAGACCCTCACCGACGCCGTGCTCCTCGCCGAGGGCGACTGGATCGCCCCACTCGACGCCGATGACTGGTTCCACCCCGCCAAACTCCGCACCTGCGCCGAGGCCATCACCCCCGATCGCCTCCTGATCGACCACTGGGAGACCGTCGTCGGCGTCGACGGCCGCCCTCTGCTGCCCGAGCCCCACCCCGGCGGCAACACCAGCACCCTCCTCGTGCGCCGCGACGCCGCCCACACCCTTCTCCCCGTCACCAACGAGATCCACTTCCACGCGCTGCGCGACGCCGGCCACGGCCACACCCTGCCCGAGCCCCTCGTGAACTACCGGCTCCACCCGGCGAGCATGACCGACCGGACCCTCAACGGTTCCTCCCAGCACTACCGCGCCGACGTCTGCGCGGACCTCGCCCGCCGTCTCATCGCCCTCACGGCCATCCCGCCCACCTGGGCCACCGCTGCCTCCCTGCGCCGCATCGCCTACCGCTATCGCGCCCGCTCCGCCGGCCACCGCGTGGAAGCCCGCCTCCAGCAGGGCGACCGCCTCCACACCCTTCGCCCTCTCGCCGCGATGATCTACCACTCCCTCCGCGGCCGCGCCCCCTTCACCGCCTGGCGCCGCACCCTCGCCAGCGTTGCCCGCGACCGCCCGCTCGCCCCACCGCCGCCGACCCTGGCCACCGTCCCGGCCTCGACGATCCCTCCGCTGCTCAACCGAAGCGCAACGTGATCAACTCAATGCGGCGAGGTATACCCCGATGCTAAAATCGCGTGCTTTCCCCATACCCGCTGGCCAGGCCAGCCGACAGACCCAGGAGCGTAACGACGCCATGAGCCGTCTCAGCGAGTCCGTAGTCCGCGCCATGGAGATCCTCAAGGGATCGGACCTGGCCGCGGACTATACGGTCGCCCGGCTCTTGGAAGAGACCTATCGTCGCCGCTCGCTGGACCTGACCGATCTCTCCCCAGCCGAACAGGCCGCGCTGGTCGAAGGCCGCGCGATCAACGTCATCCCCTCCGCGAGCGCGCTCGCGGAGAAGATCACCGCTGCCCAGGCAGAGGGCCGGCCGTTCGTGGTCAAGTACGGCATCGACCCGACGTCCCCGGACGTCCACCTGGGCCACTCGGTGCCGATCATCATCGCGTCCCGGTTCCAGCGCATGGGCCACCACGTCGTCTTCATCATCGGCGACGTCACCGCCAAGATCGGCGACCCGTCCGGCCGCTCCTCCGAGCGCCCGGAGCTCACCGACGCCGACATTGCCCACAACCTCAGCGGTTACCAGCAGCAGGTAACCCCGTTCATCGACTTCGAGCGTGCTGATCTCCGCTTCAACGGTGAGTGGCTGAACAAGGTCAGCCTCCCCGAGCTGGTGGGCATCCTGGCCCGTGTCCCGGTCTCGATGACCCTCCAGCGCGAGGACTTCCGCAGCCGCCTCGCCTCTGGCGACGGCCTGTCGGTCGCCGAGTTCGTCTACTCCGTCGTCATGGCCCTTGACTCCGTGGCCATCACCGCGGACGTCGAACTCGGCGGCGTGGACCAGCTCCTGAACCTCCAGATGTGCCGCAAGGTCATGGAGATCCGCGAGCAGGCCCCCGAGGTCATCATCACCACCCCGCTCATCGAGGGCACCGACGGCACCGGCGCCAAGATGAGCAAGTCCAAGGGCAACTATGTCGGACTCTCCTCCTCCCCGGACGAGATCTTCGGCCGCGTGATGTCCATCCCCGACCACCTCATCGAGCCCTACCTCAAGCAGCTCACCGAGTGGACCGACGAGGAGATCGCCACCGTCACGGCGCGCGTGGCCGACGGCACCGCGCACCCCATGGCCGTCAAGCGCATCCTCGCCGGTGAGGTCACCGCCACCCTCCACGGCCTGGAGGCCGCCGAGGTCGCCCGCGCCGAGTTCACTGCCCGCTTCTCCAAGCGGACCTTCGGCGAAGCGCAGAACCTCCCGGCCATCTCCCTCAAGGAGCACGCCGAGACCACTCTGGTCACTTTGCTCACCCAGGTCCTGGGCTTCGCCCCGAGCAACTCCGCAGCTCGCCGCGTCGCCGCCCAGAACGGCCTCCGTCTCATCGCCGAAACGGCGGACGGCGAACAGCACACCACCCAGCTCGACCAGGACGCCACCCAGCAGCCGCTGTCAGCACTCGTCAGCGAGGCCGACATCGACGGGGAAGCGACTTTCTACCTCAAGGCAGGCCGAAAGATCGCCCGCATCGACGCGTGACGAAACGTGGCGTGGTGGTGGGGCCGGTCTTGCCTCACCACCACGTATCCGAACGACTGGTTCATCACAAGGGATCTCTGCATGGCCTCGAACTCAACGCCCCGGCACCAGGGTCGCCTCGAACTGACGTGGACCGACAAGGACAAGACGCTCCTGTCGACCGGGGACGGTAGGTACGACTACACGTTCGTCGACCCGTCGGACTACCGCGTCTCCGAGGTCAGACTTCTCCACGAGGCCAGCCGAGTTGAGGCCCCGACACCGGAGACCCGCCCGGCAGACCTGCCAGAGCCGACCAAGGACAACCTCCTTCTCACCGGCGACGCGATGCACGTACTGGACGCACTCGCCAAGATCCCGGCATTCGCCGAGCAGTATCTCGGCCGGATCAAGTTGGTCTACATCGATCCACCCTTCAATACGGGGCAGGCATTCGCCCAGTACGAAGACAACATCCAGCACTCAATCTGGCTCACCCTCCTGCGGGACCGGATCCGCCAGATCAGGCCGTTGCTCGCCGACGACGGATCCGTGTGGGTGCATCTCGACCACATGGAATCGCATCGGTGTCGCGTTGTTCTCGACGAGGAGCTAGGGGAAAGCAACTTCGTCGCCGAGGTCGCGTGGCAGAAGGCGGACTCGCCCAGGAACGACACCAGAGGACTTTCGACATCTCAGGACACGATCCTGGTCTACCGGAAGACCGAGTCCTGGACCCCGAACAGAATGCCCAGGCTCGCGGCCTCGAACACGAGCCGCTACCAATCACGTGACGGTGACCCTGTGCCGTGGCGCGACGGGGATGCGACCGCGGGCAAGGCGGCGACGAACCATCCAATGGTGTACGCGATCCAGCACCCGGTCACCGGTGGTCTGATGTATCCGACTGCGGGCCGCTGCTGGGGGAAGGCCCAGTCGTGGATGCTGGAGCAGATGTCGGAATATGCGCCCTACGAGTTGCGCGACATCGGCGACGAGGTGGAGCGCGCGCGCATCTGCGGAACAACGCCGGAGAAGGTAAAGGCCGGTGTGCCAGCGATCATGCTGGCGGTACCCGTCGAAGAGGCAGCCAAGCTCGCCCGCGAGCGCTACGACGCCGGCCACTGGCCGGACATCGTCATGCTCGGCCTCCGCGAGCGGATCCAGCGCAAGAAGCACCTCGAGGACAACGGCCGCGTCCCCGAGACCCTCTGGCTGGGCAGCGAGGTCGGAGGGAACCTTCGCGGGAAGGTTGAGATCAAGGCCCTGTTCCCCGACGAGCATCCGTTCGCGACGCCGAAGCCCGAGCGCCTGCTGGCTCGCGTTATCCACATTGCGTCGAACCCCGGCGATATCGTCCTGGATTGCTTCGCTGGCTCAGGTACCACTGCGGCAGTCGCCCACAAGATGGGCCGCCGATGGGTGACCAGCGAACTGCTGGCCGACACCGTGGCCCGATACACGCTGCCTAGGCTCGCCAAGGTCGTCAACGGCCAGGACCCTGGGGGCATCACTACCGTCACCGAGCGGGTCCCGGCGATGGATGATGATGAGGACGACGAGGGCGGCCTTCCTGATGGAATGACCCCTGAGGAAGCGCAGGAGTTCAACCGTCTGCTCACCAAGGTCACCAAGGCCGTCGGAGCTGAGCTCGATGCCACTACGGTCAAGGCTCTCAAGGCAGCCACCAAGACCAAGAACGTCACGACCGTCAACTGGCATGGCGGAGGGAGCTTCACCCACCTTCAGGTCGGCGAGTCGATGTTCGTTGAGATGTCCGGGATGACTCTCCTTGCTGACTGGGCAACCCGAGGTGCGCTGGCCGAGGCGATGTGCGCCCAGCTGTCAGTCCCATACAGCCCGGAGGGGATCTTTGCAGCAAAGCAGAGCCGAACCCGCTACGTGGTCATCGACGGCATGGTCGGCGAAGGTACAGTCGCGGCGATCCTCGACCACCTGGTCGAGGATGAGGCGGTCGAGGTGTGGGCGACCCAAATTGAGGATGGTGCCGCAGAAGCGTTGAAGGCGGCACGTAGTGGGTCACGGCTCGAACTGATCCCGGATAAGGTGCTAGCCAACTACCGCCGGAAGTCAGCCCGCAGGTCGCCATTTGGCGCCGGCCACTCCGGCGCGCAGCCAGAGGAAAGCACCACCGGCGAAGCTGAAGCACCCGCACCTGTGAGCGAAGGGGAGAGCGCCTGATGGGTGAGTTGCAGTTCCAGTCCGACCTCCTGGATGAGGTGGCCCATCGCCTGGATCTTCGGGCACCGAATCGCAAGGCCATCGAGTCGGTCCTGCTCCGCACTTCTGATCACTATGACGTGCAGGGCAATTCTGAGCCGTACGAGTGCATTGTTGACTCGGCCACCGGTGTCGGAAAGACCTACGTGATGGCCGGACTCATGGAGTATTTCGCCGGGGCGGAGGCACCGGTGCGAAACTTCCTACTGCTGGCTCCCGGGCGGACAATCCGGGATAAGTCGATCCAGAATTTCACTCCGGGCCAGCGCAAGTCGCTACGACACCTGCTGCGATCCAATCCAGTTGTCATCACCGCTGACAATTTCAACACCCAGGCGACCCGGATCGCGATGGATGATCCGGCGGTTACGAAGCTGTACATCTTCACCGTCCAGGCCCTTACCTCCTCTTCCGGCGAGGGTCGCGCGACGCATGAATCCCAGGAGAACCTGGGAATGTCGTTCTTCGAGTACCTTTCGCGGCTCGACGACCTGGTGATTCTGGCGGACGAGCACCACTGCTACCGGGGCCCGGCATTCTCCCGGACCATCCGAGAGCTGAAGCCCGAGCTGGTGGTCGGCATGACGGCCACACCCGTGAAGGCTGACGAGTCAATGATCGCCTTCCGCTATCCGTTGGCCGCCGCCATCGCCGACCAACTGGTGAAGACTCCGGTCATGGTGGGTCGTCGCGACGACCGCTCCGACGTCGAGACGAAGTTGCTCGACGGGGTCAATCTTCTGCGCTACAAGACCCAAGCCGCCGATGCCTACTGTGATGAGAACGATCTGCCGCGGGTGAACCCGGTCATGCTCGTCATCGCCCGGAGCATCCAGGAAGCCGGAGAGTTCCAGGACGTCCTCGATTCCAACACCTTCGACGGCGGTGCATGGGTCGGGAAGACTCTTCTTGTCCACTCGCGGCTGACCGGAGAGGACAAGGAGAAGGCGCTCGCTGACCTCCAGGCCGTCGAGGACCCCGACTCAGCGGTCCGCATCATCATCAGCGTCGGGATGCTGAAAGAGGGCTGGGACGTCAAGAACGTCTACGTGATCGCCTCCATGCGAGCGTCGGTCTCGGAAGTCATGACCGAGCAGACCCTCGGCCGGGGCATGCGGCTCCCGTTCGGCAAATACACGAAGGTCGAGCTCCTCGACACCCTCGAGGTCCTGGCCCACGAGAAGTACACCGAACTGCTGGAAAAGCGGAAGGTCCTCAACGAAGCGTTCATCGACTACGGCACCTACGCCGAAATCCGGCGACTGGCGGATGGCAGCACCGTGGTCCGCCAGAAGACGGTGGAGGCCGAGTCGGAGGTCATCGGCCCTCAGGGGGCGGCTCCGAGCCCGGAAGGCGCCGGCACCAGCCAGGGCGGCGAGCAGGCTGCCGGCCAGCAGACCGTCAGCGAGCCCCCCAGGCCGGGCGGCGATGCCGAGCCCGCCAAGCCGACTGGCTCCGGTGCGGCAGCCGGAGTCGTGGACGTCGAAACCCGCACCCGTCAGGCACAGGAGGCCGCTGAAAAGACCTCTGTGGCAGTCCGCTACGAACCGCTGGCGGACCGAGAGCCGATTCTGATCCCGCTTCTGGTATCGGTGCCGCAGCCCGTCACGGTCAGCCTCAACGACATCAGTGACTACGGCCCGTTCGAACGGCTCGGGCGTGCCTTGACCACTGACATCTCGAACGAGTACAAGCGAACCAAGATCGTCGCTAGCCACGACGGACGCACAGCGCGGGTCAGCACTGAGACGGCTGCCGACAGGATAAGCTCCGCGCTCCCGATGGAGATCCCGCTGTCAGCCTCCCAGGAAGCCCTCGTCCACCGGGTAATGGCCGTTAAGGGCGTGCCGAACCGTCCTCTGGAGGTCGGCGCTGCCCAACGGATTGTCGGGCGCCTCGTTGAGTCGATGGGGGACAAGGCTGCCAACCACCTTTCAGCCTTCCTTGAGCGATGCGGACAGCGGCTCGCCGCCGAGGTCGCGAAGACGCTCCGGGACGCCAATTCGGGTCAGGTAACCTACTCCGACGACGTGAAACTGGTTGCCCTCTGCAAGACCCGCGAGGCACGCAAGCGGCGGGTTGCTGGACACGCAGACGGTTCGTTCGACAAGGCTGTTGCCTTCAACGGATGGAGCAAGAACCTCTACAGCCACGCCTGGTTCGACACCACGCCCGAGTTCAAGGCGGCCAACGCCATCGACAACGGCAAGAATGTCATCGTTTGGGCGCGTCTACACATCAACGACGTGCCCATCACGTGGACATCGGACAGTCGCCAGTACAACCCCGACTTCGTCGTCATCGAGGAGAAGGACGGGAAGCGCCACGGCTGGCTAGTGGAGACGAAGGCCGATAGGGACATGACCTCCGCCGAGGTGATCGGTAAGCGTCGGGCTGCCCAGAGGTGGGCCAACACCGCGAACTCCTCACCGGATGTCGACGTCATCTGGAGTTACCTCTTGGTGGGGGAGCAGGACGTCGAGGATGCGCAGGGAGACTGGGAACTCCTGAAGGGCTTCGGCCAGTAGGTTCGGCTAGGCCTGGATTGTCGGCCGTCGGCACGAATTCGGGCATCGCCAGCAGCGGTCAGGGCTGAGCTCCTTCGGTGGAGCCCAGCCCTGACGCGACCCGGGACTTATCGGCTGTCGGCTTGGTAGGTCTTCTTCCATCGGGCGCGATGGCGAGTATCACCTTGGCCTGCTCCGCTGACGTGAGCTAACGACTCCAGGCTGGCGCCGTTGTTCCAGACGCCGAAGTGGTCGCGATGGATGGCGATGATCCCGTTCTCCTGAGCGAACGTCTCGGCGGGGCGGGTGAATCGGGTTGTGGTGACGAAGATCGCGATGTCGGCCTTGAAGTGCTGCCTGGCACCCAGGAGGTCGCGGACTTCGCGGCTCGGGATGGAGGCGGTGGGCGCGTAGCGCTTGCACTGGATCACCATCGTGCGCCCGTCTGGCAGATGGCCGAGAACGTCGGCTCCGTTGTCGCCAGCCCCTCCTACTCGCTGGACCTCGGAGCACCCGTCGCGGCGGCAAAGGTCGGCGACCAGCTCCTCGAACTCGGTGCCGGTCATCTTGTCCACTTCCGCAAGGGTCCGGTGGCCGGCCCGAACGAGTTCCTCGGCCCTCCAACGCCGGTCGCCGCTGCGGAGAAGTCGGTCTGTGCGCCATAGCCTCCACGCCAGTGCTCCAACACCGCCGATCACAGCCCCGCCGAGCAGGTAGGGCCAGATCACTGACCAGAGCAGCGCGAGCAAGACGACCAGCAGAGCGCTACCGGCAAGCGCTACCCTCCACTGATTGTGCTGGCGCTTCCGTGCCGGTGATCGACGTCCACGTTGCTTGGCCATCCCGTCCCCTCCCATGGTTCTCCGGACAGTAGTGTTCAGCGTCACGTCGACCTTTGGGAAGGCCACGTCACGCCTGGTTGCCAGCGGCCATTGCTGCTGGCCGCTGGCACCACCGCCGAGCCTGGGCAGTTAATCGCGCAGGGGAGCCCCCGACGGGCCCCGGCCGACCACGACCGTTTCGGGCCGCGTCCGTTGATGCTGTCGCTCGAACGGGTGATGCCGGAGAGGATCCAGCGCAGGGGCCGCCTGGAAGTCCTACGGTCATCGAGGTGACGGTCGAATACATAAGCCACGGTGGCCCGCTGGATCAGTACCAGCTCACGCGGGCGGACCACCGGAGACAACAAGAAACTGAGCGGACCCATGCGTGGGTGGCCGAACAGGTTGCTAAGGCGCCGCCCATGTCCGAAGCGACCTGGAAGAGTCTCTGCGCGCTGCTTGGACCACCCAGTCCTCCATGGGAGTTCATGCGTTGGCGCGTCCGCCTGTACTGCGGACACATCGTCGAGGTCACGCGTCTACGGCAGAGCGAGCGCCGCGACCGTGGGGCGACGGACAAGGAACGGTGTCCGACGTGCGGCGCCGACCCATCGATCATCGTCGCCTTCGAACCTCTCGGCCCTCTTGCAGAGCCTCCAGCAAAGGCTTCACCAGACGCCCGGAGCGGCCAACCCCAGGACGCGCCGGTTACCAAACGACGTACGAAGGCTGAGCTGGAAGCAGAAAACGCTGCCCTGAGAGCCGAAGTCGAGGCACTGCGCGGCCGGGTCGCCGGCAGCACATAGCGCACGGTTGAACGCCATGGCTTTTGGGCAGACGCAGCCAGGGCACAGCCCTGTCGGTTGATCGTGGCAGCCCAATCTGTCGATTTCCCACGACTGACCGGCATCGTCCGAGAGGCGCGAGGCGCCTGCCCTATCGGCGAGGCGTTCAACGTGAGAGCCTGAGGCAGGCGCTACGTCAGCCCCAGGGGCGCAGGTGGGGGTTGGTGGGTGAGCTGATCTGGGCCGTGCCAGATCCGTGCCAGAACGGGCGGTGAAGGACGGTCAGCAGCGGTTGGAACTGGATCCGCCACGAACCCACCTGATCAGGTATCGCCGCAGGCCAGAGGCCATTTCGGCCCGAAGGACCAAGGATTCCCAAGCTTATAGCGCGAGTTCGATTCTCGTCGCCCGCTCCGAGGTAAAGCCCCAGGCCAGCGGCCTGGGGCCTCTTCATTATCTGGACCAATTTCGAGGGTCCGCAACACTTGCGCACCAGTGCCGGTCACCCCCCGTCCGTTCCGTCCGTCCTCGGCAGCCGCAGGGTGAAGACCGCGCCGTGGCCGGGTCGGCTGGCCGCGGTCACCGTTCCGCCGTGGGCGTGGGCGAGTTGGCGGACGATGGCCAGGCCCAGGCCGCTGCCGCCGGTCTGGCGGCTGCGGGACTTCTCGGCGCGCCAGAACCGGTCGAAGACATGGGGGAGCTCGTCGGGGCCGATACCCGTGCCGGTGTCCGTCACCTCGATGATGAGTTCGTCGCCCGCCGGGTAGGCTCCGACCGTGACGTTTCCGCCGCGCGGGGTGTGTCGCACGGCGTTGTCCACCAGGTTTCCGACGGCCTGGCGCAGCCGCACCGGGTCGGCCACCAACTCGGCGTCCCCGTCTGTGGACAGCACGTTCAGGAGCACGCCGGCGGCCTCGGCGCGGGCCCGGTGGGCCTCGGCGACCTGGTCGAGGAGGTCGGCGATCCGGATCGGCTCGCGGTGCAGGCGGAAGCTGTCCGCGTCGGCTGCCGCCAGGTCCCGCAGGTCGTCGATGATGTGTTGCAGCAGGAGTGCCTCCTCCAGCAGCGATGCCATCAACGACCGGTCGGGGGTGGCCACGCCGTCCTGGGTGGCCTCCAACCATCCTCGGATGTTGCTGAGCGGCGTGCGCAGTTCGTGCGCGACATCGCTGACCATCGCCTTGCGCTGCTCCTCGATCCGCTCGCGGCGTTCGGAGAGGTCGTTGAACGCGGCGGCCAGGTAGCCGATCTCGTCGTTGCCGGTCACCGGGACGCGGGCGTGTGGTTCGGTGGGGTGCTGGGCGGCGTCGGTCAGCGCGCGCAGCGGCCGGACCAGCCGGGTGGCCAGGAGGACTGAGAGCGCCACGGTGAGGGCCAGGACCAGGCCGGTGACGCCGGCGATGCGCAGGATTCCGGCTCGGGTCAGGTGGAAGGCCGTGGTGGTGGTTCCGTTGCGGTCGCTGATGAACAGCAGTGCGGCGGGGGCGACATAGGGCGCGAGTTGCTGGCGGCGGCTGGCGTCGACACAGGTCGCCACGGCCTGATCGGCGCTGTCGGCACTCGGGTTCGGCAACGGGGTGGGCGTGGTCGTAGGGGCGACGGTGGGGCCGGGCGGGGTGGCGGAACCGGTGGAGGACCATCCGGGGTTCTGCACCTGGGGTTTCGGTACTACCCCGCCTGGGCCGATTCCGAGCTTGACCGGCCCCAGCCCCTGGGGCGACAGGCAGGCGTCGACCAGCTCGCTGAGCCTGCTCAGAGCCGCCTGCTCGGTCGGGGTGGGAGCGGACAGTTGGGGAAGGGCACAGGCGGTGGCGGTGCTGTCGTCGGGGGCGAGCCCGGCGACGGTCACGTTCGGTCGGCCGCTGGGGTCGGTGCCGGTCTCGGCGGCGAATCCGCGCGTGCGCAGGCAGTCGGCGGTCCGGCCGGCCTGCGAGCGCAGGTGGGCGAGTTCATCGGCGGAGAGGGCGAACGGCCCGACGGCGCGCGGATCGATCCGGGTGGCGCCGCCGCCCGGTGCCAGCGTCTGGTCCACGTCGAGCGGGTCGATCACCGCCGACACGTTGGACGGGACCGGCGACACGTTGGACGGGCCCGGCGACGCGTGCGGGGCGGCGGCGCCACCCGAATCGACTGGCGTGCCGATGGGTTGGCGGCTCTGGGTGGTCAGGGCGATATGACGACCCGTCCTCTTCGCCAGGTCCGCCAGCACGGGGCCGACGCCGTCCCAGTCATGGTGGGTCGCCGCGTAGCCGAGCAGGGTCTCGTAGCTGCCGGCGTCGTCGGAGAGGGTCTGGACCCGTTCCTGCTGGATCTCCTGCGAAGTGGTGTTCACCGCCAGCCAGGCGGTGGCTGCGACCGAGCACACCGCGACCAGGATCGAGGCGGCCAGCAGCCGGACCAGCAGGCTCTTGCGCAGCGGGACCCTACGGCGCATGGTGGCGTCCGCCCGTGCCGTCGGTGAGCTTGTAGCCGACTCCGAAGACGGTCAGCAGGCGCACCGGGTGCCGGGGGTCGGGTTCGATCTTCCGGCGCAGGTTCATGATGTGTACGTCGATGGTGCGCTCGGATATGTAGGGGCCGAACCCGCCGGGGCCGCCCAGTAGTTGGGCCCGGCTGAAGACCTGCTCGGGGTGTGCGGCCAGGGTGCGGAGCAACTCGAACTCCCCTGGTGTGCACGGCACCGGGGTGCCGGCGACGCGGACCTCGTGGCGGTCGGGGTCCACCGTGAGATCGCCGACCCGCAGCACCGGGTCGGCCGGGCCGCCGCGCTGTGCCCGCTGCGAGCGCCGGAGCAGGACGCGCACCCGGGCCATGAGTTCACGGGGGCTGAATGGTTTGGTCATGTAGTCGTCGGCGCCCAGGTCGAGTCCGAGCAGCAGGTCGTCCTCGGCGGACCGGGCGGTCAGCACCATGATCGGGAGTTCGGACTCGCGGCGCAGGATGCGGCACACGTCGAGGCCGTCCACCCGGGGCATCATCACATCGACGATCAGCAGGTCCGGCTCACGCCGCCGGACCTCGTCGATCGCCGCGCGTCCGTCGTGGACGACGGCGGCGCAGTGGCCCTCCTGCTCCAGATAGCGACGGATAAGCTCGGCCTGCTTCGGGTCGTCCTCGGCCACCAGGACATATGCGCTCACGCTTTCGATCATAGGTGGACCGTTCTGGCATGACTTTCCATCAGGTCGTCACGTCATCGGAATCGAAAGACATCCTGACAAGTTCTTAAAATCCATTGGCGATCATCGCAGCCATGCCGAAGTCAACTGATGATCGTTCGCAGCGTCCGGACCGCCGGATGCCCCGGGCCGCGGTGCTTTCCGCCGTGCTGCTGGTCCCGCTGGCCGCGCTGACGGCGTGCGGTGCCGGTTCGGGCGCGCAGAGCAGCGCACGAGGCTCCGCCGTGGCCTCGCTCCCGAGCGCCGCGGCTCCGGGTTCGTCCGCCGCGGGCGCGTCCCCCGCGACGGGCGCGGCCGCCGGGACTCCGGCCCCCGGGACGAGCGCGGCCTCCGGGACGGGCACGGCCCCGAGCACCCCGGCGCCCGGGTCCACCGCCGACCGGCCGCAGGAGCGGCTGGACGACACGACCGCGCGCGATGCGCAACTGTGGGGCGCGTACAACGACTGCCTGGGCGCCAACGGAGTCCCATTGTCGGGCGGGATCTCCATGCCCGGACAGCCCGTGGAGAAGCAAGTGGCCCCGGGCGTTTCCATCCCCGAGGCCGCTCGCACGGCCTGCCTGCCCAAGATGCCGCTGCTGCCGCCGCAGACGGATCCGAAGCAGAACCCGAACTACGCCGCTGATTTCAGCGCCTGGGTCAACTGTATCAACGGCAAGGGCCTGAAGGTCAAGGCCTATGGCACCCCGGGCAGCGGGGACAGCGGGTGGAGCTTCGACGGGCAGCCCACGATGCCCCAGGCGCAGCAGGACCAGGTGATATCGACCTGCAAGATGGAGGCGTTCAGTGGCAGCGGGCACTGACGCCGCGAGGGCCGGCATCGACGGCGTCGGCGGCACTGACGGCATCGAGGGCGTCGGCGACATCGCCGACGTTCCCGCCACCGAGCCACCCCGGCGCGGAAAGCGCAGGCGGCGCGTGGCCGTGATCGTCGCCCTTGCCGTGACAGTCGGCATCGGAGCAGCCGGCGCGGTGGTGTTGAGCGGCCGAGGCAAGCCGCACGCAGCCGCGAGCAGCGGCGCGCAGGTGCGGACGGTCGCTGTGGTCAAGACGGATCTGTCGAACAGTCAGACCATCAGCGGCACCTTGGGTTTCGGCACGCCGCAGACCTTGACGGGTGCCAAGCAGGGCATCATCACCGCGCTCCCCGCCGCAGGAACCACCGTGACCAGGGGGCAGGAGCTCTACCGGGTGAACGACCAGCCGGTGCCGCTCTTCTACGGCGGAACCCCGCTGTTCCGGTCCCTCGACAAGCCAGGCCTGGTGGGGCGGGACGTCCAGGTGGTCGCAAGCAACCTGCAGGCCCTCGGCTACGACGTCGGTCCGCAGCCGAAGGCCGGATCCGTGATCACCCAGCCCGCAGCCGACCAGCCGTCCGGCAGCGGTACGGCTGCGCCGAGCAACGGGGGAGGAGCAGTGGCTCCGGCCGCCGGGACCAGCACGCCACCCTCCGGCGCGGCGGGCGCGGCTGCGCCCGCGGGCGGCACGAGTGCGCCCAGCGGCGGGCCGGCCGCGGGCTCGACCGCCGGTGGCAGCACACCGGCGGCGCCGACCAGGATCACGGTGGAATCGGGCGACGGGGTTGTCACCACTTCCCTGATCGCCGCGGTCAAGCGTTGGCAGGCGGCCGTCGGCCTGCAGCCGACGGGAAGCCTCGGTATCGGCGATGTGGTGGTTCTGCCGGGCGCGATCCGGATCGGCTCCCTGCAGACGCAGCTCGGCGAGCAGGGGACCCAGGCACTGATGTCGGTCACGCCGACCGACAAGGTGGTGACCGTGCCGGTGGATCCGGCGAACATCGGTTCGATCAAGCAGGGCGACAAGGTCACCATCACCCTGCCCGACAACTCGACGACGCCGGGAACGGTCGGCGGCGTCGACACCGCCGTCAAAGGAAGCACCTCCGGCACCGGCGCGGGTGCCTTGCCGGGTGGCCCGCCCACGGTCAACGTGACCGTGGCCATCGACGACGCCTCGGCGGTGAAGAGCTTCGACTCGGCCACCATCCAGGTGGCCTTCGTGTCGGGGACCGCGACCGGAGTGCTGGCCGTTCCGGTCGGCGCGCTCCTCGCGCTCAGCGGCGGCGGCTACGCCGTGCAACTCCAGGGCGGCGGGCTGGTGGCGGTCCAGACCGGGATGTTCGCGAAGGGCATGGTGGCGATCACCGGCAACGGCATCGCGGCGGGCACCCAGGTGGTGACCACCGCATGACTCCGGTGCTTGTGGTGAGCGGGGCCGGGATGGCGTATCCGGGCGGGGTCAAGGCCCTGGACGACGTCTCGCTGACCATCGACGAGGGCGAACTGCTGGCCATCCTCGGACCGTCCGGCTCGGGGAAGTCCACCCTGCTCAACATCATGGGCACCTTGGACCGACCGACCAGCGGCACGGTGGAGATAGGCGGCCACGACATCGCACAACTCTCCGACCGCCGACTGTCCGCGCTGCGCGGACGCTGGCTGGGCTTCGTGTTCCAGCAGTTCCACCTCACGGACGGACTCAGCGCCGTGGAGAACGTCGCCACCGGGCTGCTCTACGCCGGAGTGCCACGCCGCCGACGGGGCCCGCTGGCGCTGGAAGCGCTGGGCCGGGTCGGTCTGGCACACCGCGTCGGGCACCAGCCGCACCAGCTCTCCGGCGGCGAGCGGCAGCGGGTGGCGATCGCCCGGGCGCTGGTCAACGAGCCTGCCCTGGTGCTCGCGGACGAGCCCACCGGCGCCCTGGACACGGCCAACGGCAGAGCGGTCCTGGCGCTGCTGACCAAGCTGAACGACGAGGGAACCACCATCGCGATCATCACCCACGACCGAGGCATAGCCGAACTGATGCCACGTCAGATAGAAATCCTGGACGGGCATCTGGTGTCCGACAGCCGTACCGGGGTCAGCGCATGAGCAACGGCAGCACGCACAGGGGCGGCCCGCACGGCGACGGCCCGCACGGCGCCGCCACGCACAGGTCCGTCGCGAACCGGACCAAGCCGGTGCGGTTGGCCCCGGCCGATGTTCTCGGCCTCGGACTGCTGGGCATCCGCACTCGGAAGGCGCGCGCGGCCCTGTCGGCCCTGGGCATCTCCATCGGTATCGCCACGATGATCATCGTCATGGGAATTCCGGCGTCCAGCCAGCAGGCCCTGCTGGTACGGCTGTCGGCGCTGGGCACCAACATGCTGCAGGCCGCGGCCAACCCCGGCCAGAATCCGCCGGTGGTCTTCCCACCCGAATCGCCGGACATGGTCGCCCGGATCGGCCCGGTGACCGTCGCCAGTGCGGTCGCCAACACCAACACCGTCGTCGCACGCACCGACAAGGTCGACCCCGACGACGACACCGGCCTCGCCGTCCTGGCCGCCAAACTGAACCTGCTGCAGGCGGTCAACGGCAGAGTCCAGTCGGGCCGCTTCCTCGACGCGGCCACCGAGGGCTTCCCCACCACGGTGCTTGGTTCCGCGGCCGCGACCCGACTCGGCATCACCACGCTGCCACCCGGTGGGCCCGGCCCACAGGTCTACATCGACAGCCACTGGTTCACCGTCATCGGCATCCTCGCCCCGGTGCCACTGGCGCCGGACATCGACCATTCGGTACTGGTCGGCTGGGACGCCGCGAAGACCCAGCTGCGTTTCAACGGCGACCCCACCGTGATCTACGTCCAGTCCCAGGAGTCACAGATCGAAGCGGTGCGCGCGGTGATGCCCGCCACCATCGATCCGCAGGAGCCGGGCCTGGTGCAGATCAGCCGGCCCTCCGACGCGCTGGCCGCGAAACGGGATACCCAGACCGCCTTCTCCGCCTTGTTCCTCGGCCTCGCGGGCGTGGCCCTGCTGGTCGGGGGTATCGGCGTGGCCAACACCATGGTCATCTCGGTGCTGGAGCGGCGCAAGGAGATCGGACTGCGCCGGGCACTGGGAGCCAACCGAGGGCAGATCCGTGGCCAGTTCCTCGCCGAGTCGGTGGCGCTGTCCGGCCTCGGCGGTATCGCCGGCACTGTCATCGGCGCCCTCGTGACCTTCGGCTACGCCACTTCACAGGGCTGGCCGCTGGTCATCCCGCTCCAAGTGCTGCTCGGCGGCATCGGTGGGGCGGTCGTGGTCGGCATCGTGGCGGGCGTCTACCCGTCGATCCGCGCCGCACGACTCACCCCTACCGAGGCCCTGGCTTCGACCTGAACCCCCGAACCGCCCCTGCTGCTCGGCGCGGTCGTGGAATCGGTCGTGGAATCGGTCGTGGGATCGGTCGTGGAATCGGGCGTGGAATCGGGCGTGACATCGGGCGTGGCATCGGTCGGGAAGTGTGCGGCGACCCGGGCGGCGGTGGTGGTGGCGTGGCGGGTGGTGGTGGCCAGGCCGATCGCCGTGATCAGCAGGCCGCTGGTGGCCAGGATCCACCAGGCCGGGTGGCTGGCGGCGGCGAGTTCGGAGTGCCCGGGAGTTCGGGTGCGTGTGGTGACGATGGAGCCCAGGACGGCGACGCCGAGGTTGTTGCCGACCTGGCGGCCGGTGGTGGTGATCGCGGCGGACACGCCGGCCTGGGCGCGGGGCATGCCGGCCACGGCGGTGCTGGTGATCGGGGCGTTGACGAGGCCGAATCCGATGCCCAGCAGGACGTAGGCGGTGAGCAGGACCGTCCATGGCGTGGTCGCGGTGAGGGTGGTCAGCGTCAGTGCGGCCGCGGCGATCAGCAGGCCGGCGGCGACCAGGGGCGGGCGTGGGCCGCGGGCGGCGGTCAGGCGGCCGGACAGGGGTGAGGCGATCGCGGTACCGGCGGCCAGGGGGACGGTCAGCAGGCCGGCGTGCAGGGCGCTGTAGCCGCGCACGTCCTGCAGGTACAGGGTGTTGAGGAACAGGAAGCCGGACAGGACGAGGAACGCCGTGACGGCGGCGACGAAGGAGCCGGTGAACGGGAGCGAGCGGAAGAACACCGGGTCGATCAGCGGTTGTTCGCGGCGTCGTTCGTAACCGGGCAGGGCCGCGGTCGCGGCCGCGGCCAGGGTGAACAGGGCGATGATGGGGGTGCTGCCGTAGCCCTGGCGGGAGCCCTCGATGATCGCGAAGATCAGCGAGGTGAGGATCGTGACGACGAGCACCTGACCGACCGGGGCGGGGCGTCGTGGCGTAGCGGCGCTGGATTCGGGGACGAACACCGCGGCGAGTACCAGGGCGGCCAGGCCGACCGGGAGGTTGATCCAGAAGATCGAGCGCCAGCCGGCCGAGGCGACCAGCAGGCCGCCGACCACCGGGCCGGCGGCCAGGGAGAGGCCGACCGTGGTGCCCCAGAGCCCGATCGCGCGGGCGCGCTCGCGGGGATCGGGGAAGGCGTGGGTGATGATCGACAGGGCGACCGGGTTGAGCATGCTGGCGCCCAGGCCCTGGGCGATGCGGAAGGCGATCAGCCAACCCAGACTCGGGGCCAGGGAGCAGGCCAGTGAGCCGGCGGTGAACAGGGCCAGCCCGGCCTGGAACACCCGGCGCCGCCCGATCCGGTCGGCGGTGGATCCGGCCAGCAACATGAAGGCGGCGACCGCCAGGGTGTAGCCGTCGACGGTCCACTGAAGGCCGCTGACCGGGGCGTGCAGATCGCGGCCGACGGCGGGCAGGGCCACGTTGACGGCGGTGGTGTCCAAGGCGGTGATCAGCAGGCTCAGGCAGCACACCGCCAGCACGAGCCCTGCCCGCCGACGGCCGCCGTCCGTCGGGGTCTTGTGCGTCGTCATGTCCATCCTCCTGGATCGCGGGTGCAGCAGGGGCAGCAGGGCCGAGGGATGCCGGACTACAGCTCTACGCGGACGCCGGGCGCTCCCAGATCGCCCGGATGACCTGGTCGGGGGTCTCCTGCTGCGGGGCGTGGCCGGTCTCGGGGAGCAGCTGGAAGCGGGCCATGGGGATCGCGGCGGCGTAGGCGCGCCCGTAGGCGACGTCCACGATCCCGTCGCTCTCCCCCCACAGCACCAGGGTCGGGATCTCCAGCGACCCGAGACGCTCGCGAAGGGTGGGATCGGCCATGGCGGCCCCCGCGTAGACGGCGATCGCGGCCCGGTTACCCGCGGCGATCGCCTGTGCCGCGGGGGGCAGGGCCGTGGGGTCGATGCGGAAGGGCTCGGGGTTGTGGAAGGTGAGCTGGAAGACCTGATCCATGCTCAGGGAGAAGAAGTCGGCGACCGGGTGGCCGGGGACCTCGATCCCGACCGCGTCGATCAGGACGATGCCGCTCACCCGCGGCGACTTCAACAAGGCGATCTCGGCGGCGATCCAGCCGCCGATCGAATTGCCGATGACGGTGACGTCGCTCAGCGCCAACTCGTCGAGCAGCGCCTGGTAGAGCGGGGCCAGGCCGGCGACGGAGTCCAGCTTCTCGGGGCGCGCGGTGCCGCCGAACCCGGGGTGGGTCGGGACGAGCACGCGCACCTGGTGCGCGGCGGCGAACTTCTCGGCGAAGCCGGTGACCGACGCCGGTCCGGCCCCGCCGTGCAGCAGCAGGAACGGCTGTCCGGATCCGTACTCGGCGATCGGCACCTCGACCGGGCCCGTTCCGGGCAGGTTCACGCGATGGGTGACGGTGATCATGTCTGTCTCCTTGTTCGTTCTGTTCGTTGCTGATGCCGGGCGCCGAACGGTCGGCCCCGGGGTGAGCCGGTGGCACCCAACTACGGATGCGGGTGCGGGTCCTGGGCGAAGTCGGTGGCCGGCTCGGTGGCGTAGCGGCTCATCGCCTGGATCGTGGCCTCGGGCGTCAGCGGCAGGCCGCCGGCGATCATGTCGCGCAGGTCCCGGAAGTACTCGACGTAGAGGTCGGGGGTGAAGGTGTTGAGCATGACCGTCGGCTCGTCGGTCGGGTTGGCGAAGGTGTGCGGCGCTCCCGGCGGGACCATGACCAGCGTCCCGGCGGGTGCGTCGTAGGTGGTCTCGCCGACGGTGAAGCGCGCGGTGCCGGAGACGACGTAGAAGCCCTCGTCGTGCCGGGCGTGGCGGTGCTGCGGGGGCCCGTCGGTGCGCGGCGCGATGGTGATCTCACCGACTCCGAGCCGGTGCCCGGTGGTCGAGCCGTCCTCCAGGATCCGGATGCGGGTGGGGCCGAGCTGGATCGACTCGCCGTCGTCCGGACCCACGACCGAGACGTCTGTCATGTGACTCTCCAATTGGGATTGCTAGCTCTCATGGTGAGAGTTGACTCTCATCAGTGTGGAGCACTCCTGTGGATTTGCGCAAGCACACCCGCGCAGGAACCGGCTGCTGAGCGTCCCGCCGGGCCGGGTTGAGGGGTTGCCCCCGCATTCGAAGCCTAGGAACATCGGCACAGCACGGGCTTGGACCACAGCGCCAGCCAGGCAGAACATCGGCGCCAGGCAGCGGCTCCAGGCAGCGGCGGAGCGACGAAGGGGGACGGCCGTCGATGACCAGTACGGGAGTGGAGACCGACGGGCCGGGCGGGGCGGTCGGCGGGGATTCCGCAGCCCCCGACACCGCGCCGCGCGCATTCGACGCCTTCCGCAGCGGCTGGGAGACGGAGATCGGCGACGGCTTCCCGCTGCCGACCTTCAGCGCGGCCACGACCCGTGACTTCCGGGTCACGAGCCGCGCCACCAAGGTGGGCGACGTGGCCATCACCGATCTCCACGGCGACTCGGCCATCCGGACCGAGGGCCCGCTGAACGGCGTCGAGGACCAGGTGCGGATGTACGTCGTGCAGCGCGGCTCCTGGACCTTGGGCGCTCCGCTCGCGCGCGGCGAACAGACCGTGCGGGCCGGGCAGTTCCTCATCCGCCACATCGGACGGCCGCTGCACTTCGAGACGGTTCCGGACACGACGGCGAAGGTCCTGGTGCTGCCCGCCGCCATGCTGACACCGCTGCTCGGGGCACGGCAGAGCGTCAGCGGGCCGGCCGACAGCGCGGAGGTGCGGCTGCTGGTGGCCCACTCGAACATGATCTACGAAACCGTCGCCGACCTCGGGCCGGCTGGAGTGCAGGCCGCCCACAACACGCTGATCGAACTGGCCAAGTCGGTGGCGAGGTGCCGGGTCGACGACGCGGAGCCCCAGCTGGCTCCCGCGCTCGCTCAGGCCGCGAAGGACCTGGCGGACAGTCACCTGGCCGACCCCGAGCTCTCCGGGACGATGCTGGCCCGTGAACTCAACGTCTCCGTCCGCAACCTGCAGCGGGCGTTCGCCGCGGCGGGGGAGTCGGTGACCGCGTACATCCGCCAGCGGCGGCTGGAAGAAGCCCGATTGGCCCTCACCGCACCCTCCGGGCGACTGAGCGTCTCGGAGCTCGCCGCGCACTGGCAGTTCGCCGACAGCAGCCACTTCATCCGAGCCTTCAAGAAGCACTACGGCCGGACACCCACCGAGTACGCCCGCTCGGCCGTCCCGGCGCGGAACCGAGCCGGGACGGGCGGCTGACCACTTCTTGCAGTTACCGCAAGCCGGTGGACCCGGCGCCGCCGCACGGCAGATGCTCGCAGCGGACGGCAGAGCATGGGCGACCGTGCGAATTCACCGAGACGGAACGGGTGGTGCGCGATGACCGGACAGCGATCAGCGGAGGACCGGATGCGGTTCTTCGTCGAGCAGGTGCAGGAGCGGGGACGGTTCGAGCTGATCGACGATCTCTTCCACCCCGACTTCCGCAACCGCACGGCGGCGCCTGGGCAGCGCGATGACCGGGAGGCGGTCCGGGAGCTCATGACAGCCCTGCACGAGGCCTTCTCCGACCTGCGCGTCGAGATCCTGCACTGCGTCGCGGACGGGGACCTGGTGGCCACCCACAAGGTGTTCCGCGGCAGGCACACCGGATCGTGGCTCGGTGTCCCGCCGTCCGACCGCCAGGTCGAGTTCAGGGTGATGGACATCCTTCGCCACCAGGACGGGCAGTGGGTCGAGCACTGGGCCGTCGCCGACGGGGTCAGCCTGCTGCGCCAGACCGGCGCCCTGCCCTAGGACCTTGTCCGGCCGTGAAGCGGGCGAGTCCCGCACGGATGCCGTGCGGGACTCGGGGGACTCGGGGGGCGTCAGCGGCGCCGCAGCGACGGGTCGAGCAGGGCGGGCGGGGTGTCGAGCTTCTCGTGTGCGGCGAGGTCGGTGCCGGGGGCGACGATCGCGTCGATGGCGTCGAGCACATCGGCGCCCAGCACGGTGTCCGCGGCGGCGAGTTGCGCGTGCAGGTGCTCCAGCGTGCGGGGACCGATGAGCGCGCTGGTCACGGCGGGGTGCGCGGTGACGAATCCGAGCGCGAGCTGGATCATCGTCAGGCCGGCCTGGTCGGCGACCTTGGCCAGCTGCTCGACCGCGTCGAGCCTGGCCCGGTTGGCGGGGACGGCGGTGTCGAAGCGCTGCGGCATCATGGCCGAGCGGTTGGTGGTGATCTCGCGGCCCGCGCGGACCGCGCCCGACAGCCAGCCCGAGCCCAACGGGCTCCACACCAGCACGCCGAGCCCGTACTCCTCGGTCACGGGCAGCACGTGGGTCTCGACTCCGCGCTGCAGGATCGAGTAGCTGGGCTGCTCGGTGACGTAACGGCTCAGGTGGTGCTCACGGGCGGCCCACTGGGCCTGCACGATGCGGTAGGCCGGGAAGGTCGAGGAGCCGAAGTGCCGGATCTTTCCCGCGCGCTGCAGGTCGGTCAGCGCCGACAGCGTCTCCTCGTCGCCGGTGCTGGGGTCCCACCGGTGGACCTGGTAGAGATCGACGTGCTCGACGCCGAGCCGGCGCAGACTGTCGTCCAGCGCGGTGACCAGCCAGCGGCGCGAACCGCCCCGGTGGTTGCGCTCCTCGCCCATCGGCAGGCCCGCCTTCGTGGCCAGCACGATGTCGTCGCGGCGTCCGGCGATGGCCTTGCCGACCATCTCCTCCGACTCCCCGCCGCTGTACATGTCGGCGGTGTCGATGAGGTTGATCCCGGCCGTGAGGGCGGCGTCGACGATGGCGGTGACCTCGTCCCGGGTGGTCTGTCCGATCCTGCCGAAGTTCATCGCGCCGAGCGCGAGCGAGCTGACCTGCACACCGGTGCGGCCCAAAGTGCGGTACTGCATGACCGTGTTCCTCCAGTCACTGCCCTGACATCCCGCACAAGCGGAACGTTGCTCCACTTACGATACGGAACGCCGTTCCGCATCGCAAGGCGGAAAACGTGGAGGCGGGCCCGGGTGCATGATGGTCACTGCGAACGACGTCGGCCCCGGTCCGCGCACGAAGGGCGCGGACCGGGGCCGACGATGGGGCTGAGACCGTCAGTAGGCCTGGTAGCCGAAGAGGTCCACCACCAGCTGAACGCCGGCGCCGGAGGCGTTGTAGAACGAGACCTTGCCGTCCTTGACCGGGACGACGACCTGGTTGGGGATCGTCTCGCCGGCGGTCCAGTTGAGGTTCGAGGCGTCCGGTGCGGCGTCCCCGTGCGGGTAGACCGTCAGGTGGCCGTCGGCACCCGGCTCGGTCACGGTGACGTTCAGCGTGACCGACGTCGCGTTGGGCGGGAGTTCCGCCGTCGAGATGTCGAGCGTGCCCCAGGCCGGGACAGCACCGGCCGGCCGGTTCGAGCCGTCCTCGAAATACGTGGTCTGCCGGGTGTCCATCAGACGCGCCGGCCCGCTGGGCTGGTACGTATTGCGTCCCGTCGTGCTGTAGTAGCCGGCGAGGTCGGCGATCAGGTGCACGGTGCCGCCGGAGGCGTTGTAGAACGAGACCTTGCCGTCCTTCACCGGGACGGTCACCAGGTTGGGGATCGTCTCGCCGGCGGTCCAGTTGAGGTTGGACGCGTCGGGTGCCGCGTTCCCGTGCGGGTAGACCGTCAGGTGGCCATCGGCACCCGGTTCGGTCACGGTGACGTTCATGGTCACCGCGGTGACGCCGGTGGCCGGGACGCCGGCGATGCCGGTGACCGGGAGGTCGACGGTGCCCCAGGCGGGGACGGCGGTGGCGTTCGGGACGCCGATCGGGACCCGGGTGTCCAGCAGGCGGGTGGGACCGGCCGAGGTGAACAGGCTGCCGGTCGTGCTGTAGTAGCCGGCGAGGTCGGCGACCAGCTGCACGGTGCCGCCGGAGGCGTTGTAGAACGAGACCTTGCCGTCCTTCACCGGGACGGTCACCAGGTTGGGGATCGTCTCGCCGGCGGTCCAGTTGAGGTTCGACGCCTGCGGCAGGGGGTCACCGTGGGGGTAGACCGTCAGGTGGCCGTCGGCACCCGGTTCGGTCACGGTGACGTTCATGGTCACCGCGGTGACGCCGGTGGCCGGGACGCCGGCGATGCCGGTGACCGGGAGGTCGACGGTGCCCCAGGCGGGGACGGCGGTGGCGTTCGGGACGCCGATCGGGACCCGGGTGTCCAGCAGGCGGGTCGGACCGGCCGGGGTGAACGCGCTGCCGAAGCCCTGGAACTCCTGCGCGCCACGGTCACGGTAGCCGCTACCGGTGCCGGTGTTGGGCACCGCCGGGTCGTCCACCGGCGGCCACTCCCAGGCGTCGGTGCTCATCATGCCGGGGGCGTTCTCGTCGGCGGAGTCGACGATCGGCGAGAGCGAGTCGTTCGGACCGTGCTGCCACACCTTGTTCGGGTCCGACACGTAGTCGTGCGAACCCTGGCCGGTCGCCGTGGTGAAGTCCTGCTGGGCGGTGTACGTCGTGCCGCCCCAGTTGTAGGCCGGACCGCCGCTCATCGGCGAGACGGTGTCGTAGTCCTCCTTGGTGCCCGTGACGGAGTCCGGGGAGACCGAGATTCCGGTGTCCGAGGAACCGGCCGGGCAGGGCTTGCCGCTGCTGGCCGAGGTGTCGACCACGTTGTTCTCGAGGACGGCGTCCGTTGAACCACCGCTCAGGACGATGCCGGCCGAGCAGCCGGTGAGGAGGGTGTTGCTGACGACCACGGTGCCCGGTGCGTTGGACACCTGGATGCCGGTCTGGTCGGTCGTGCTGTTCGGCTGCACCATGTTCGTGGACACGACCGTCCCGGTCGAGCCGCCGTCGACCTGGATCAGCGGACCGGCCGCGTAGCCGAACTGCCCGTGGCCGAAGAAGACACCGCTGGAGTTGTCGGTGACGTGGACGCCGCCGCCCCACGCCTGGACGCCGGTGATCGAGACGTCCTGCGCGTTGTCCACCACGATGGACTGCTTCTGGTTGGAGGAGACGACGAGGTTCTGGATCCGGAGGTGTTGGGCACCCTTGATGACCAGGCCGAAGTCCGGGGAGTTCGGCGCGCCACCGGTGAACGAGGCGCGCGCCCCCTGCAGGCCGGGGCCCGGGTCCGGGCCCCGGAAGGTGATCGGAGCCGTCGCCGTGCCGGAACGGGTGAGGGTCAGCGCGGTGTCGTTGTAGCTGCCTGCGGCGATCTCCACCGTCTGACCCGGCATGACCACCGCGGCGGCGGCCGCGATACGGCAGAACGGCGCCGCCTGGGTGCCGGTGCCGGCGTCCGAGCAGTGGGCCCCGGCCGCGTTGTTGACGTAGAGGGTGGTCGCGTCGGCGACGGCGCTGGTCGAGCTCAGGGCCGGGACAACGGCTATCCCGAGCAGTGCGGTCCCGAGCAGTGCGGCAATGCGGTTCTTGATGATGCCCCCAGGGAAAAGCGAAGTTGGAGCCGTTCAGAGCGGCGGGCCTTCGACCGTCGGGAATCCGCCTTCGGCGAAGGGCGAACGGATTCTCGCACAGGGGTTCGCAGGGCGGCGAGCCAGATTCGTCAGCGGAGCCGCGCTGGGTGTTTCGTGGGACCGGGCACCCTGGCTGACGCGCCGTGCCGGGGGCTGGTAGGTATGGGAGTGTGCGCTTCGACCTCGTGCCCATGCCGCTCGCCGTCCAGGACCGACCGCGGGATGAGCGCGGCTATCCGGTGCCTGCCATCACTCCGTGGGAGGACGGGCAGCCGCAGTTCGCGCTGACCGACTACGGCCGCAGTGCCGAGTGCGCTCGGGAGCGGCTGTGTTCGGTGTGCGACGCGCTGATGCCGCGCGGGCCGGTGTGGCGGGTGGTCGGGGCCAGTGAGAGTGCCGCGATCGGGGAGGCGCTGGCGGCCGGGCGGCCGTACCGCAACCTGGCGCCGACGTTGGAGGGTCCGGGGCACCGTGCGTGCATGTTGTACGCGTCGATGGTGTGCCCGTATCTGGCCAGGCCGAACGCGCGGCGGGGCCTGGGGGCCGAGCAGCCGGACGAGTTGACGGAGCATGTGGTCCGTGGGGCGGTCCGGGGCGCGCTCGGTGCGGTGGTGGGGTTCGGTGACTACGAGTTCGCGGTGACCGGGACGAAGGTGATGTTCCGCTTCTTCGACGTGGTCGAGTACCTGCCGCACGACAACGCGGACGCGCATCTGGCCGAGTTGCGGGCCGAGTTGGCCCGGAACGGCCGCGGGCCCGCTCAGCCGGCCGGCTGAACGGGCCCACGGGCGAGGCGGCTTGGGCCTCAGCTGTGACGGTAGGCGGGCAGGCCCTGGTAGCCGGAGATCAGGGTCGGCGCGGCGGAGCCGTTCGCGGGGAGGGTGACGATGCCGTTCGCGGTCCGGGCGGCGATGGTGGTGCCGCTCGGGGACCAGGCCGGCTCGGTGTAGTCGGTGGTGGCGTGCGGGGTGAGGTCCTTGGCGGTGGCGGTGGCGCCGCTGTTGGCGCTCTCGAAGAGGTGGTCGTGCCCGTCCACCGAGCGGACGAAGACGATCTGCTCGCCGTCCGGCGACAGCGCGGGCTCCGAACCCTTGGTCACCGGGCCGCCCTGCTGGCGCAGGGACTCGTCGCGGATGAAGACCTCGCCGGTGTCGCTGTTCGCGTAGACGGAGCTGCCGTAGGGGCCGCCGCCGTTCGGCCACAGGTTGCCGGTCTCCGGGTTCGGCTGGGTGTTGTCGCCCGAGTAGCCGCCGAGACCCAACTGCTGCGGCGTGCCGTCGACCGCGGTGGCGGGCACCTTCTCCAGCTGGGAGACGCCGTTCCTGGCCGCGACGAAGAACAGGTTGTCCTTGACCGGGTAGTAGCCCTGCGGCGAGGCCGCCGCGACCTGCCAGGCGGGGTGCGACCAGGTCTCACCGGCCGGGTGCTTGGCGACGGTCACCCGCCCGCTGCCGTCCGGGTTGGCGACGGCCAGGTCGCCCGCGCCGTCGACGAACGCGGCCTTGTGGCCGTCGGGGGACCAGACCAGGTCACGGACCGCGGTGCCGAAGTCGACCGTGGTGCCGTTCATCACGACGTACCGGCTGCCGTTGCTGATGGTCAGGCCGTTGCGGGCGGTGCCGTTCAGCGGCGTCGGCGAGTTGCCGGTCGCCGGCGCGCTCGACGGCGTGGCGGATGCCGACCGGCTCGGCACCGGGCCGGACGACTGCGTCGGCGTGCCGGCGGCTGCGGTGGGCGAGGCGCTCGGCGTGCCGGTCGTGGGAGAGGCGGACTGCGTCGAGGACGGGGACGGGGTCGAAACGGCGCTCGGCGAAGCGGAGTTGGCAGCAGTGGAGGTGGTCGAAGGGCCGCAGGAGGTGAGCAGCAGGGCCGTCCCGGTGGTGACGGCGACGGTGAGGCTGACGGCGGCGGCGTGGCGGCGGGCGCGAGCGGACATGACGGTTCCCCCCGAGGAACTGTGAGGCGGTCTGTGGGTCTCGCCGGAGCCTTGCCTCCCCTGCCGGCGTCCGTGCCCGTTCGGTGGCTCGCTGCTCTGTGCGATAGGAGAACTCTGTCGAACGGGGGTCCGGGAAGCGTCTGCCTCCTGTCACAGGTGTGCAACCGCGGTTGGTGGCCGATCGATGGTCGCCGGCCGGGCCGGTTCCCGGACGAGCACACGGCATGCCGGGGTTCGTTAAACCAAACGTTGAGGCGACTGCAACCTTACGGAAGGCGGGTCGATTCCTCTTTCTCCCTGCCTGTGTTCGGTATACCGTACGGATTGCGCCAGCGGGCGAGGCGGCGATGCCGATCGCGCGAAAGGCAGCTTGGACCGATTCGATTCATTCGATTCAGGAGATGGTTGTGACCGAGCGGACATCCGAGAGCCGGCAGCCCGAGGCCCCCGTGAGCGAGCGCAAGAAGCGGAAGAACGGCGTGCTCCCGGGAGTGAGCGACGAGCTCGCCGAGCACATGAAGCAGGGCTGGGCCGACACCGAGCTGCACGATCTGGAGCCGATCCCGCAGGCCGCGCACACCGCGCGCCGGCGGGCCGAGCTGTCCGCCCGCTTCCCCGGCGAGCTGCTGGTGATCCCGTCCGGCAACCCGAAGGTCCGCTCCAACGACACGGACTACCCGTTCCGGCCGTCCTCCGAGTACGTGTATCTGACGGGTGATCAGTCCGAGGACGCCGTCGTGGTGTTGGAGCCGGGGCCGGACGGCGGGCACCAGGCGATCGCCTACCTGCTGCCCCGGTCCGACCGGGAGAACGGCGAGTTCTGGCTCGACTACCACGGCGAGCTCTGGGACGGCCGGCGCAACAGTCTCACCGAGAACGAACGGCTGCTCGGCCTGCCCTGCCGTGATGTCCGCACGCTGGTCGAGCGGCTCGGCGCGGTCGCCGGCCCGGTCCGCGTGCTGCGCGGGCAGGACGCGGCCGTCGAGGCCGCCCTGCGGGGTGCGGTGACCGCCGAGCGCGACGAGGAGTTGCGCGTCTTCCTCTCCGAAATGCGCCTGGTCAAGGACGAGTTCGAGATCGCCGACCTGCGCTTCGCGTGCGCGGCCACCGCCCGCGGCTTCGAGGACGTGGTCCGCGTCCTCGGGACGGACACGCCGACCGGCGAGCGGGTCATCGAGGGCACGTTCTTCCTGCGCGCGCGGATCGAGGGCAACGACGTGGGCTACACGACGGTCTGCGCCGCGGGGCCGCACGCCACGACGCTGCACTGGGTGCGCAACGACGGCCAGGCCCGTCCCGGTGATCTGCTGCTGCTGGATGCCGGCGTGGAGACCAACAACCTCTACACCTCCGACGTGACCCGTACGGTGCCCGTCAGCGGCCGCTTCACCCCGATCCAGCGCAAGGTCTACGACGCGGTGTTCGCGGCGCAGGAGGCCGGCATCGCCGCGGTCAAGCCCGGCGCCGGGTACCGGGACTTCCACCACGCCGCGCAGCGGACCCTCGCCGAGCACCTGGTCTCCTGGGGTCTGCTCGGCGACCGGTCGGTGGACGAGGTCTTCGAGCTCGGCCTGCACCGTCGCTGGACCCTGGCCGGCACCGGTCACATGATCGGTCTGGACGTCCACGACTGCGCCGTGGCCCGCACCGAGCTCTACGTCGACGGCACGCTGGAGCCCGGGATGGTGCTCACCGTCGAGCCGGGGATGTACTTCCAGGCCGACGACCTGACCGTGCCCGCGGAGTACCGCGGCATCGGCGTCCGGATCGAGGACGACATCCTGGTCACCGCCGCCGGCAACGAGAACCTCTCGGCCGCGCTGCCCCGGACGGCGGACGACGTGGAGGCCTGGATGTCCCGACTGCGGGGCTGATGGCGCCTGCCGCTGACCGGACCTGACGGCCGACCGCACCACCGGGTGCGGTCGGCCGTTGCGATGTGCGGCGCCCGTCAGAGCAGGCCGAGCAGCTCCAGGTCCGCGACGCACTTGGCGATGAACTCCGGTGCGAGCGACGGCACCTGACCGCTGCCGGCACCGAGACTGCCGGCACCGAGACTGCCGACGCCCGGGCGCCCGAGGTCCGGACTCCCGACGCCCAGGCTCCCGACCGCCGCGGTGAACCGCGCGGCCGGTACCGCCGACCCCTCTCTCGGCTCGCCCGGGCGGGCGTAGGCCTGCATCAACGGCAGCAGCGACAGCCGGCGCTGGTGGTCGGGAAGGCCGCGCAGCGCCGCCTCGAAGCGCATGTGCCACTCCCGGTGATCGTCGAACCGGGTGATCGGGTGCCCGGCGCTGATCAGCCAGTCGACGATCTCGTCCAGGGAGATGCCGTCGTCGTTCGCGTTGACGGTGTTGTACGTGAGGTACCCGTCCGCACTCCGGGCGCCGAGCGAGGCGATGGCTTCGGCGGTGAAGTCGACGGGCAGGCCGCTGTAGTGAGCCCGGCGGCGGTTGCCCTGCTCGTCGAGCCGGTAGAAGGAGCGCGGCGCCATGCCCGTCGCGATGACGCTGAGGATCAGCCGGGTGAACCGGTCGGGCAGGTTCAGCTGGCCGGGCAGGCGGCTGTGGGCCAGGATCATGTCGGGTCGGAACACCGTGACCGGCAGGCCGGTCCGTTCGTGCGCCTCGCGCAGCAGGACCTCGCCGGCCCACTTGCTGGTGGCGTACCCGTTCGCGTCGGAGGTGCTCAACCGCCGTGTGGGGGAGGACGAACGGATGTCGACCGCCTCGTCGAGGACGGACCCGTCGGGCTGCATCGCGGCGGCTATGGTCGAGACGTAGACGAACCGTTTCTGCCGTCCGGTGAGTGCCAGTCGGATCAGCTCCGCCGTCGCGGCGACGTTCGGCTCGAACAGCCGGCTGTACGGAAGCACGTGGTTGACCAGGGCCGCGGCGTGCACGATCTGCTCGGTCTCGGCGGCGAGCCGCTGCCAGGCCGCGTCGTCCAGGCCCAGCTGAGGTGCCGACACGTCCGCGGCCAGGACTTCGAGATGCTCCGCCGCGACCGCGTCGAACCAGTCGGCGCAGTCGGCCTGGCCGGCCCGGTCGCCCCCGTCCCCCGACGCCGCGCGCAGGCACCGGACCACGCGCTGCCGGGCGGCCGCGTCGTCGGTGGCGCGGGCGAGGCAGGTCAGCCGCCCGCCGGTCCGGGCGACGCGCTGGAGCCATTCGATCGCCAGGAACCGTCCGAGGTAGCCGGTCGCCCCGGTGAGCAGGACCCGCTCGGCCGGACGATGCTCAATACCAGAGCGCTCGACAAGGAGCCGCTCGTCCAGGAAGTGACCAAGGGTCAGGTCGCTCGCCCGCACCTCCACCGCGTCGCGACCGTGCACCGAGGCGAACGTGGCGCGCAGCTCCCGGGCCCCGCGCGCCGCGCCGAGGCGGTCCGCGATGCGGGCCAGCGTCGAGCCGGGGCCGAGGACGGCCTGGACCGGGACCTCGACGTCGAAGAGCTGCTCGAGAACGGTCGAGAAGGTGTGCGCTGACAGCGAGTCACCGCCCAGCTCGGTGAAGTTGGCCTCCGGCCGCACCAGCGACGAGGGGTAGCCGAGGGTGATCTGGACCGCGCTGAGGACCGCCTCCAGCGGTGTGACGTCGCGGCCCTCGGCCCGCAGTGCCGCGAACTGGCCGGCCCGGCCGGTCGCGATGTCCGCGTACAACTGCTCCAGCCGGGCGCCGTAGTGCTCCTTGAGGGCGGGGCGCAGGAGCTTGCCGACCCCCGACAGCAGTCCGTTCCCGATCGTGAACGGCTGCCGTTCGACCAGCACGTCGTGCGGGACCTCGTAGGCGTTCAGGCCCGCGCCGTGGGCGAGTTCCCGCATCGAGTCGAGGACGGTGGCCCGGATCGCGGCATCGTCGGCCTGCCCCAGGCGCTCCCGGTCGGGGACCACCACCGCCAGTAGGAACGCCTGCTCGGGGCTGCCGTAGACGTAGAGCTGCGCGATGGACGGGCTGGTCGAGTAGAGCGCCTCCAACCGGGACACGGCGACGAACTCCCCCTGGGAGAGCTTCACGACGTTGTTGATCCGGTCGACGTAGACCAGGCGGTCGGGTGCGATCTCGGCGAACACGTCGCCGGTCCGGTAGTAGCCGTCCTCGTCGAAGGTGCGTGCGCTGGCGTCGGGCTGCTTGTAGTACCCAGGGACCAGCCCGACCGACTTCAGCCGCAACTCGCCCCGGGGGTACGGCTTGTCGGTCGCGAAGTAGCCGAGCTGCGGCACGTCGACCAGCCGGTAGTCGAGCACCGGCGGACGGCGCACCTGCTGGTCGACGACGACGGCCCTGGTGGTCTCCGTCGACCCGTAGCAGTCGATGATCTTCGTGTCGAGGACCGAGGCCATGAACGTGTGCATCGCCGCCGACAGCGGCGCGCTGCCGCACAGGGCGCTGACGATCCGGCCGCCGAGCATGCCGTCGCGGACCTGCTCGCGGGCGGCCGCCTCGGCATCGGGTCGGGCCAGGCCCGTGCGGCAGCGGCGGTCGGCTTCGAGCAGGTACCGCTGGTGGACCATGTCGCAGATCCTCGGGACCAGGCTCAGCACGGTGGGTCGCGCCAGGCGCAGGTCGTCGAAGAGCGTCGACATGTCGCTGCTGGCGGTGAAGAAGCCGATGCCGCCGCAGGAGAGCCCGGAGACCAGCCAGGAGCGGCCGTTGACATGGCTCATGGGCATGTAGTGCAGGATGATCGTCGGCACCGGCGTGCTGCCGCCCGCCGGGCCGCTCATGCCGCCGCAGCCGTTCTGCCACATGCGCGTGATCATGGACGTGGTGTAGATCGCGCCCTTGGGCGTGCCGGTGCTGCCGGAGGTGTAGATCAGGCCGAGCAGCCGGTCCGGATCGCCGTCGTCATACGGTGGCACGGCGGGCAGTTGGCCGCCACGGCCCAGTTCGTCCCGCAGCGAGACCACCGTGGCTCGCTCGCCCAGCTTGTCGACGGCGGCCCGCAGCGCCTCGCGGTGGTCGTCCACGCGAAGGTCGCAGTCGAAGACGACCAGGCGCTCGATGGAGTCGGACGCCAGGACGGTGTCGACCGCGGCGTCGATCGAGCCGAGGTCGGCGGCGAGCAGCCGCGGCTGCGTTTCGGTGACGACCGGGGCCAGCCGTACCGCGGACGATCCGGTGGCCAGCGGGACCGACACCGTCCCCAGGTACATGCAGGCCAGATCGATCGTGGCGTAGTCGACGCTGGTGAAGCCCAGCGTCGCGACGAAGTCGCCGGCGCGCAGGCCGCCGCCGGCGGGGTCGGCCCAGGCGGTGGCGAGGCGGCCGACCCGCTGCCACAGCTCGGCGTAGGTCACCGTCTCGAAGCCGGGCAGGAGTTCGAGGGTGCGACGGCCGGTCGCGGGGTCGTGGACGATCCGCTCGGCCCGGCGGGCGAGCGCCGTCCGGTCGGCGTAACCGTCCATCGCGGCCGCGATGGTGCCGATGAGGCTGCCGGCGCGCTGCCGGATGGCGTCGGCGACGGCCGGCGACGGGGCGGCTGCGGCGAATTCGGGATCGTTCGCGTGCAGTGCCGCGGTCCGGGACGCGAGGTCGCGACCCGTCTGGTGCTCAGACATGAGTGCTCCGGTGTGTGATGGAGTCCGATGAGGCTCCCGCCGGACCGGCCCTGCTGGACCGTGCCCCCCACACGCCCTAGGCCGGGTCGGCGGGCAGCCGGCGAGCGCCGAGGCCGACGGCCAGCGCCATCAGCAGGTAGATCAGAACGGCCGCGAACGCCGGTGCGGCGATGCTGTTGCCGGACTTGAGGCCGCCGATCAGCGCGACGCCGATGGTGGTGCCGGACGACCGGCCCGCCGACATCAGTCCGCTGGCGAGGGCCGAGCGGTGCGCCGGGGCCGTCGCCATCACCAGGGTGATCTGCGGAACGGTCGCCAGACCGAAGCCGAGTCCGATGAACGCGAGCCCGATGCCGGTACCGATCGGGGTGTCACCGCCGATGAAGACCAGCAGCACCCCGCCGACCAGGGTCAGCAGCACCGCGATGCCCAGCACCCGTGGCGCGCCGAGTCTGGCGTGGACGCGCCCGGCGACCAGCGGCATCAGGGTGATCGGCAGCGCGGAGGGCAGGAAGCAGAGTCCGGTGGTGATCGGGCCGTACCCGCGCACCTGCTGGAGGAAGACGCTGATCGAGAACAGCAGCCCGTAGTAGCCGGCGAAGAGCAGCAGGCCCGCCGCGACGAAGCCGCGGAACCCCGGGGCCCGGAACAGGTCGCCCGGGATCATCGGGAACGCGTACGTGCGCTGCCTGACCACGAAGGCGGCGAGCGCGAGGACGGCCGCCACCGCCGCCACCATCGGCAGCGGCCGGGTCCAGCCCAGCTCCCGCCCTTCGGTGAGCGCCAGCGCGATGCCGGCGAGGAAGGCGGCGGCGAGCAACTGGCCCAGCACGTCCTGGGGTTCCTTGCGGACGTTCGCCCCGGCTCGGGGCATATGACGGGCCGAAAGCCACTGGATCACCAGCACGGCCGGCACGTTGACCAGGAAGATGCTCCGCCACCCCACCGCCGCGACCAGCGTGCCGCCGAGGATGGGACCGAAGGCGACCGGGCTGCCGGCGACCATCGCCCAGATGGAGATGGCCTTCGCACGGCCGTCCGGGTCCCGGTAGGTGTCGGTGAGCATCACCAGCGTGGCGGGCGTGAGCAACACCCCGCCGAGCCCCTGCAACGCCCGCGCGACGACGAGCGCGGGACCGTCGGGAGCCAGTCCGCACAGCACGGACGTCACCCCGAACACGGCGACGCCGAGCCGGAACATCCGAACGGCGCCGAACCGTGCGACCATCGCGGCCCCGGCCAGCACCAGGCTGGCGAGGACGATCGCGTACGCGTCGACGACGAGCTGCATCATCGGCAGGCTCGCCCGCAGGCTGGCGCGGATCGCCGGGATCGCGACGTTCACGATGCTGATGTCGATGACGATCATCCCGGTCGCCAGGCTGGCCACCGCGAGAACGCGACGGGGTCTCACGGGGGCCTCGGCCAGGTCCGGCGCGTCGCTGTCGAGACTGGTCGAGTTGGCCATGGGCCGCCATTTCAGGTGAGACGAATGAATTCCTGCCGATCAGTGCTGCGAAATCCTAGACCCGCGGCCGGCCGTGGCGTCAACCGGCAGCCGTCGAACTGACCGGAAAGCGCCGGAATAGTCCGATTCCAGGGTCCGGTCTAGAAAATCCTCTGTTTCCGACCGAGCCGGGCGCTCCGTAGTGTCGAAGCGTCGAGAACAGCGAGAGGAGGCAGCATGGGAGCACGCGGAACGGGTTCACCACTGCCTTTCCCGGAGCGGAACCGGGGAATTCCGCAGCGTCCCTCGTCCATGCCGTTCCACCGCTATGCGCGGAACGGGCCTACGCCTACCACCGGTTGGCTGCGACGTTGGCCGGACCGGGCGCTCGAGCGGGCTCCGGTGTGGGCCTCGGTCGATCTCCGGGACGGAAATCAGGCGCTCGCCGAGCCGATGGACCCGGGCCGGAAGAAGCGGCTGTTCGAGTTGCTGGTCGCGACCGGCTTCAAGGACATCGAAATCGGATATCCGGCGGCCAGCACCGACGACTTCGATTTCGTCCGGGAGCTGGTCGGCAAGGACGGAATTCCGGACGACGTGACGGTTTCGGTATTCACGCCGGCCCGGCCCGATCTCATCGAGCGGACCTTCGAGGCGATTCACGGAGCCGACCGCGCGACGGTGCATCTGTGCCATGCGACGGCGTGCCTGTGGCGCGAGGTGGTGTTCGGCCTGGAGCGGCCCGAGGTGCTGCGGATGGCCGTCGAGGGCGCGCGGCAGCTGGTGCGCCTCGCGGAGCGGGCGACCGGGACGGACATCCGGTTCGAGTACTCGCCGGAGACCTTCAACCTGACCGAGCCGGAGTTCGCGCTGGAGATCGCGGACGCGGTCACCGAGATCGTCGGCGCCACCCCCGACCGGCCGCTGGTGCTGAACCTGCCGACCACCGTGGAGACCCACTCGCCCAACGTCTTCGCCGACCAGGTGGAATGGATGCACCGCAACCTCGACCGGCGCGAGTCGATCATCCTCTCGGTGCACCCGCACAACGACCGGGGCACCGCCGTCGCGTCGGCCGAGCTGGCGCTGATGGCCGGGGCCGACCGGGTCGAGGGCACCCTCTTCGGCAACGGCGAACGCACCGGCAACGTCTGCCTGGTGACGCTCGCGCTCAACCTGTTCAGCCAGGGGGTCGACCCCCAGCTGGAGCTCTCCGAGATCGACGCCGTCCGCGAGATCGTCGAGGACTGCAACCGCCTGCCGGTGCACCCCCGGCACCCCTACGCCGGAGACCTGGTGTACACCGCCTTCTCCGGCACCCACCAGGACGCCATCGCCAAGGGCCTGGCCGCGCTCTGCGCGCAGGCCGAGCGCGAGGGCCGCGAGGTCGCGGAACTGCCCTGGCAGGTCCCGTACCTGCCGATCGACCCCAAGGACGTCGGCCGGGACTACCAGGCGATCATCCGGGTGAACAGCCAGTCGGGCAAGGGCGGCATCGCCTATGTGCTGAAGGCCGGTTGGGGGATCGACCTGCCCACCGACCTGCGCCGGGACTTCGCGGCCGTGGTGCAGAGGGCCACTGACGCGCTGGGGCGCGAACTGGAACCGGCCGAGCTCTGGCAGCTGCTCCGGGGCAACTACTGCCTCGACGACTCGCTCGCGGCACCGTCCGGCGCCGACGAGCACCAGGTCGTCGCGGAGCACGCCACGGCGCACGGCGTCGAGTTCACCCAGTTCGTGGTCACCGCCACGACGGTCGCCGCCGGTGAGCCGACGGCCTGCTTCGCGGCGCTGGACGCGGGCGGCCGCACGGTCTGGGGCATCGGCCTGGCGGCGACGGCCGCCGACGCGGCGCACCGCTCGTGCCGGTCCGCACTGCGCCGAGCCGGCATCCGAGGAGGAGAGCTGTGAAGGGCAACGCCTACCGCACCGTCGGCCCCGGGATCTACCGGGAGGACGGCGGCCTGCTCTACGAGGACTTCGTCCCCGGCGAGGTCATCGAGCACCGGCCGGGCCGGACGATCACCATGAGCGACAACGTGTGGAGCTCGCTGCTCTGCCTCAACCAGCATCCGCTGCACATCGACGCCGTCTACGCCGAGCAGACCCGGTTCGGGCAGGTGCTGGTGTCGAGCCTGGTCACCTTCGGGATCGTCAACGGGATGACGGTGGCCACCATCAGTGCCAAGGGCATCGCCAACCTCGGCTGGGACCAGGTGCGGCTGACCGCACCGGTGTTCGTCGGCGACACGCTCTACGCGCGGACCCGCATCCTCGCCAAGCGGGAGTCCGCCAAGCGGCCCGGCGAGGGCATCGTGACCGTCCACACCACCGGCCAGAACCAGCACGGCGCGACAGTGATCGAATTCGAGCGGACGATTCTCGTCCCGCGGCAGGAGGCGGACCGATGATCCCGATCATCACGCTGGAACCCGAGCTTGCCCGGGCGGAGCGCGAGGATGCCGAGCAGACGACCGCCGAGCGCGAGGCCGCCGAACGCAAGGTGGCCGACGAGATCTCGGACGCCTGCCGGCACAGCGGGTTCTTCGTCGTGCGCGGCCACGGGATCGCCCCCGAGGTCTTCGACGACGCCTACGCCGCGTCGCTGCGCTTCTTCGGGCTCCCGCTGGACACCAAGCACCAGCTCGCGATGCGGACCAGCACCGCGCGCGGCGACAACGACTACAGCCCGTACGGATACAGCGCCCTGCTGGCCGAGAACGCGTACGCCTACACCGGCAAGCAGGGCATGCCGTCGGACTACGTCGAGAAGTTCAGCGCCGGGCGGCTGATCCTGAACGACGCCGAGGACCTGCCCTTCCCGGCGGACGAGCAGGGTGCGCAGCTGCGCGCCGCGCTGAAGCGGTACTTCGCGGCCTGCGAGACCATGGCGGACCGGATCGCCGAGCTGCTGGCCCTGGCCCTGGACCTGCCGCGGGACTTCTTCGCCGGCCGGACGAACACCTCCAACGACTCGCTCCGCTCGCACCTCTACCCGGGAGTCGCCCCGGAGTTCCGCAACGACCAGGGCATGGGGCAGCACACCGACGGCACGCTGATCACCCTGCTCACCCAGGACGGCCCGGGCCTGCAGCTCCAGGACCGGGCCGGCCGCTGGCTGGACGTCGAGGTCCCGGAACGCGACAGCTTCATCGTCAACATCGGTGACCTGATGGCCCGTTGGTCGAACGACGAGTACGTGTCGACACCGCACCGGGTCCGGCTCGCCGACCGGCGGCGGCAGTCGATCGTCTTCTTCAAGCTGGCCAACGACGACGCGGTCATCGAGTGCTTCCCGAAGTTCACGGCAGAGCGCCCCGCGAAGTACCAGCCGATCCGCTACGAGGACTTCTCGCTGCAGAAGATGAACCTGCTGTTCGGCCGGGAGGGTTCGCGGTGAGGTCGTACGCGAGCCTGCTGTACACCCCGGCGCTGCGGCTGGCCTCGGTGGCCGAGCCGGGCCGGGTTCGCGCGGACCTGCTGGTCCTGGACCTGGAGGACTCCGTCCCCGGGGCGAAGAAGGCCGAGGCCCGCGCGCTGCTGGCCACGGCGGACCTGAGCCGGGCCGGGCTGCCGGGGCTGGGCCTGCGGGTCAACAGCATCGCGACCCCCGACGGCCTGGCGGACCTGCGGACGCTGCTCGAACTGGACGCCGTGATCGGCGGCGTCCCGATCGACGTGGTCTTCATCCCCAAGATCGCCGGCCCCGGCGACGTGGCGATCTACCGGGCGCTGCTGGCCCGCACCTCGAAGCCCCCGCAGATCTGCAGCTTCATCGAGACCGTGGACTCGGTCGAGAACGCCTTCGCCATCGCCGCGGTGAGCGACGGACTCTGCTTCGGCCAGGCGGACCTGACGGCCGAGATGTACGCCGAGAACGCGGCCTATCTCGACTACGCGCGGGCCCGGCTCTGTGTCGCGGCGGCCAGGTACCGGCTGCCCGCCATCGACACCAACTCCTTCGAGCTGCACGACCTCGACGTGGTCGCGGCGACCTGCCGGGCGGCCCGGGACGCCGGATTCACCGGCAAGGCGGCCATCCACCCCCGGCAGGTGGAGGTGATCGCCGAGGCGTTCACGGTCGGCCCCGACGAACTCGCCGAATACCGGCGGGTGGTCGCGGACTACGACGCCCTGCCCTCCGGCTTCACGGTCGAGAAGGACCGCGTGCTGGCCCCGCCGTTCGTGCTGCGGGCCCGGCGCATGCTCCAGTTCCACGCGGCCGACGCCGCCCGCTCCTGACACCCGCCCCAGCACCCGCAATGACGAATCGGGGAAGCCCAGTGAAGACCCTGCCGCAGTACGCGATCATCGACGTCTCCACCCACCCGACCGAGCTGGTCGACGGCCGCCTGCGGGCCGTCGGCGACGAGCTCGTCACCGAACTGGTCCGGCTGGTGACCGAAGCGGACGGCGTCGCCGTCTGCCACGGCGTCGCCCGGACGCTGGCGAGCCACGGGCTGGACGTCCACCAGGAGCAGGACGCGGCGGTGGGCCGCGACTACCTGGAGTCGCTGTTCCGCGCCTTCGGCGCGCGGGTGGACGTCGCCGCCTTCAGCCCGGTCGTGATGGACTACGACCGGATCGCCGGGATGGACGTCGACGGCTACAACAAGAACAAGCACTTCACCCCGAACGGCGACCACACCACCGAGCGCGAGTTCCTGACGACCAAGTGCGTGCACTTCGACGCCGCCACGCCGTTCGTCGGGAACATCTACGGGCCCAACACCAACATCCAGGGCGGCACTCCGGTGGTCTGCGACACCCGGGCCTACTGCGCGGACTCGGGGGTGGCTGCGGCCGACCTGATCGAGCTGATGCCGCACAGCTTCAACGTCGCGGTCCGGGAGGAGCACGCCGAGCGGATCCTGGCCGGCTACGCCGGCGCGGTCGACGTCGACCTCGCCGCGGACCTGGTGCTGGTCGTGCTGCTCAACGAGGTGGCCGGCGGGTTGGCGCACGCGGGCTCCGAGCCCCGCGCGGTCGATCCGGGCAAGCCCGCCCGGCGCCCGATCCGGCACCTGGAGTACCAGTTCGCCGAGGGCGTCGAGCTGGCGAAGTGGTACCGGCACTACAACCTGGAGATCCCCGCGCCCAGCCTTCAGGTGCCGGACGAGGCCGCGCGCGAGCGCTACCACCGCGGCATCGACCCGGTCGGCGCCGAGGGCGGGGCCGGGTCGCGATGACCTCCACCGAAACCGGTGTGCCGGTCATGTCCGGGAGCGACGTCGCGGAGCTCGAAGAGCTGCTGGCGGCGCTCTCGGCGGACGACTGGCCCGACGACATCGACCAGGCCCGGGCGTTCTACGACGCCTGGGGCGCGCCGATCGCCGCCGACGTCCTGGTCGAACAGCGCGCCGGCGGCTACCTGCTGACCCCGCCGAACACCGAGGGCGCCCGGATCGGGCTCTACCTGCACGGCGGCGGCTACGTCTACGGATCGCTGCGCAGCCACGGCGCGATGGTGGCGGAGATCGCCCGGGCGGCCCACTGCCCGATGTTCTTCGTGGACTACCGGCGGGCCCCCGAGCATCCCTACCCGGCGGCGCTCGACGACGCGCTGGCCGCCTACCAGGGCCTGCTGGCGAGCGGGTTCGCCCCTGCGGACGTGGTGTTCACGGGGGATTCGGCCGGCGGCGGCCTGGTGCTCGCGACGCTGCTCAGGCTCCGGGACCTGGGGCTGCCGCTGCCGGTCGCGGCGGCCTGCGTGTCGCCGTGGACCGACCTGGCCGGCACCGGGGAGAGCTACCGCACGCTGGCGGACGAGGACCCGCTGATCAGCCACCACGTGGTCGCACTCGTCGCCGAGTCCTACCTGGCGGGCACCGAGCCGACGACCCCCTACGTCTCCCCGCTGTACGGGGATCTCGCCGGTCTGCCGCCGGTGCTCATCCAGGTGGGCAGCCGCGAGGTCCTGCTCAGCGACGCGCAGCGGTTCGCGGACGCGCTCCAACGCGCCGGGTGCGTCGGCACGTTGGAGGTGTGGCCCGGCATGGTCCACGTGTGGCATCTGCACCACGCGCGGCTGGGCAAGGCCCGCCAGGCCGTCGCCCGGCTCGGCGGCTGGCTCCGCGCCCGGGCCGGTGGCGGGCGATGAGCGAGCAGATCACCGGTCCGCACCGGTACCGGAACAACCGGAAGATGGTGCCGGCCAGCGAGGCCGCCTGGGGTCTGGCCCAGGAGCACGGGATGCTCGGCCTGGTGGTCGAGGCCGTCGACGGCCAGAACCGGCTGCGCGAGACCCGCACCGGGCACGAGTTCGCCAACCTGTCGTCCTGCTCGTACCTGGGGCTCAACAGCCACCCCGCGGTGGTCGAGGCGGGGCGCGCCGCGCTGGCCGAGGAGCGGATCACCGGACTGTCCATGGGCGAGTTCCGGATCCGCCTGGGGATCATGAACCGGCTGGAGGAGGAGCTCGCCGAGCACTTCGGCGCCCAGGTGCTGCCGTCGGTCTCGTGCGGCGTGCTGAGCGCGGCGATCCTGCCGCTGCTGGCCTCCGGTCATCTGACCGGCAGCGAGCCGCTGGTGGTGGTCTTCGACCGGTTCGCGCACTTCTCGATGAACTTCCTCAAGCCGATCCTCGCCGACGAGACGCTGGTCCTGACCTGTCCGCACGACGACATGGCGTACCTGGAGGACATCTGCAAGCGGTACCCGCGGGTCGCCTACGTCTGCGAAGGCGTCTACTCGGTCGGCGGGCAGGCGGATCTGCCGGGGATCAGGGAACTCCAGGACCGCTACGGCCTGTTCGTCTACCTCGACGACTCGCACTCGCTGTCGACGGTGGGCGAGCGCGGCGAGGGCTACGCGCGCACGGTGTTCGACGTCCTCGACTCCCGCACGATCGTGGTCGCCTCGATCGCCAAGGCATTCGGCAGCACCGGCGGCATCGCCATGATGGGCGACCGCGAGATCTTCGAACTCCTCTACCGGTCCGGGCCGTTGGCCTGGTCGCAGGGGCTGCGGACCGCCGCGGTCGGCACCACCCTGGGGGCCCTGGAAGTCCACCGGAGCCCGGAGCTCGGCCGGCGGCAGCGGCAACTCGCCCGGAACATCGAGCTGTTCGACGAACGGCTGCGCGGGCACGACCTGCGGGGCACCGGATCGCACATCAAGTTCGTCGTGACCGGCGACAACGACCGGGCGGTGCGGCTGTCCACCGAGCTCTACCGGCGCGGCTACTACTGCTCCGCGATGTTCTTCCCGATCGTGGCCCAGGGCCAGGCCGGCGTGCGGATGATGCTGCGGGGCGACATGCCGACGGAGCTGACCGAGCGGTTCGCGACCGACCTGCTGGAGACGCTGGCAGGACTCGGATGACCCTGGTCCGCTCGGTGGCACACGCGGCGGGCGAGGTCACCGCCGTCGCCGAGCTGATCCGGACCGCGCTGCGCGGCGGCGCGGTGCGGCGGATGACCGTGCCGCTGCGGCAGGTCGTCGAGGACGGGCACGGCGCCAAGTTCCTGGTGATGCCCGCCGTCTGCGCCGACTTCGGGCTCTACATCGCCAAGACCGCCACCATCACCGACGGGCCGGGACCGACCGTGACCTCCGTGGTCCCGGTGTTCTCGACGAGGACCGGGGAGTTGCTGGCGGTGCTGGACGGCGCGGCCGTCACCAACCTCAAGTGCGCCGCCGTCACGGCCGTGGTCACCGATCGCTGCGCGGCCCGGGACAGTTCGGTCCTCGGCATCGTCGGATCCGGGGTCCAGGCCTGGCAGCAGTACCTCGGCGTCTCGGCGGTGCGGGAGATCACCCGGGTGCGGGTCCACTCCCGCACCGCCGGGCACGCCGAGGCGCTCTGCGAGCGGATCAGGGCGGCCGGCCGGGCCCGGGCCGTGGTCTGCGCCTCGGCCGCCGAGGCCACCTCGGGGGTGGACGTCATCGCCACGGCGACGACGTCCGTGCTCCCGCTGCCGATCGCCACCGACCTGCCGGAGCACGTGCACATCAACTGCATGGGCGCGCACACCACGCGGTCGCGCGAGCTGCCGCACTCGCTGCTGGCCGCCGCCACGCTCGTGGTCGAGGACATCGAGACCGCCGTCGCCGAGGCCGGCGAGATCCACCGCACGGCGATCGACCTGGCGGCCCTGGAGAGCGGTGGCCACACCGGGCTCGACGGCCGCCCGACCGTCTTCAGCTCCACCGGCCACGCCTCGCTGGACCTGATCACCTGCGCGCACCTGGTGGGGCGCACGCACCGCTGAACGTATCGAAGGGAAGACCGCACGTGGCAACCACCGGCAAGGCAGGCAAGGCAGGCAAGGCAGGCAAGGAAGAGGACACCGCAGCGCACGAGTTCGCGGTCACCCTCGCACGGCTCGGCATCGAGATGCCGCCGGACCTGGCACCCGGTGTGCTGGCCGGCTACCGCCCGCTGCGGGCGATGATGGAGCTGCTGCGCACCGTGGAGATCGCGGATGTCTGAGCTCGACACCGCCGGACCCGGCGCCCTCGCCGAGCTGTCCGTCGCGCGGGCCGGAGCGCTGCTGCGCACCGGGGCGATCAGCTCGGTGCAACTGGTGGAGCACGCGCTGGGCCTGATCGAGGCCTACGACCAGGAGCTGCACTCCTTCGTGCTGGTCACCCGGGACCTGGCCCTGCGGCGGGCGCGGCAGGCCGACCGGGAGTTGCGCGAAGGCGTCGACCGCGGGCCGTTGCACGGGATCCCGTACGCGCTGAAGGACGTCTTCGCGGCCGAGGGCCTGCCCACCACCAACCAGTCGTGGCTGACGCTCTCGGACGTCGCCGCGCAGGACAGCGCGGTCGAGGCCCGGCTGCGGGCCGGCGGCGGCGTGCTGCTCGGCAAGCTGGCCACCTATGAGTTCGCGCTCGGCGGGCCGAGCGCGGACCTGCCCTTCCCGCCGGCCCGCAATCCCTGGAACGGCGAGCACATTCCCAGCGGTTCGTCCTCGGGTGCTGGGGTCGCCGTGGCCGCCGGGTTCCTGCGGGTGGCGTTCGGATCCGACACCGCCGGCTCGATGCGCGGCCCGGCGTTCCACTGCGGGACCGTCGCGCTGAAGCCGACCTACGGCGCCGTGTCCGGACACGGCGCCACCCCGCTGTCGCACACCATGGACCATTTCGGGCCGCTGGGCTGGACGGTGGCCGACACCGCCGCCGCGTTCCAGGTCGTCGCCGGGCCCGATCCGCGCGATCCGCGCACCCGTGACGCGCCGGTGCCGGACGTCCGCTCCGGGCTGACCGGGCTGACCGGGGACGTCCGGGGGCTGCGGGTGGCGTACTCGACCGCCTGGTACGGCGCGGATCCGGCGACCCTGCCGGAGATCACCGAGGCCATCGAGCGGGCGCTGGCCCACCTCGACAAGCTCGGCGCGATCGTCGAGGAGTGCGAGCTGCCGCCGTACGAGGTGTTCAACGCCTGCGGCCGGATCATCCTGGCGGCCGAGGGGTTCGCCGTGCACGAGGCCAACCTGCGTGCCGCGCCCCGGGAGTTCGGCCGCTTCACCTACCAGAAGCTGATGCCCGGCGCCGGGGTCGGCGCGAGCGATCTGCTGCGCGCGTTGGAGGTGCGCCGCGGGCTCGCCGCAGCGCTCGACCGGCGGGTCTTCGCCGACCACGACGTGCTGATCACCGCCTGCGGCCAGACCACCGCGGCCCGGTTCGACGACTTCCCCGTCAACTGGCCGCCGCCCAGGCTGGCCAACGACATGCAGACCATCCCGTTCGCGCTCACCGGACACCCGGCCATGTCCCTGCCCCTCGGGTTCGCCGGGAACGGCCTACCGATCGGGCTGCAACTGGTCGGGCCCCGGTTCGGCGAGGCGAGCCTGTTCCGGGCGGGCACCGCGCTGGAGGCCGAGTTCGGCCGGCGCGACACCCGGCCCGCCCTGACCGCATCCCAGGAGTAGCGCATGGACCACAGCTCGACGGCTCCACAGCTGATCACCGCCGCTGATCCCCGGCTGCTGCTCAACGCGTTCGACCACCAGTTCCGAGGCTTCCGCAGCTTCTGGTTCGATCGGATCGCCCCGGCCGGGCCCGTCCTGCTGCCGGCCGCCCGCGGTGCCGAACTGGAGAGCGCGGCCGGCCGCCTCGTCGACCTGCTGCGGCGAGCGGCCTGGAGCCTGGGCGACGACTGCGCGGCCCGGCACCGGGCGCTGGGCCTCGACGAACGGCTGACGGCCTTCTACGGGGACGAGGAGGTCGAGCGGACGTACGCGACGGCCATCGGGCGACCGGACCTGATCCTCACGGAATCCGGCTGGAAGTTCATCGAGTTCAACTTCTGCTCGGCCACCGGCGGCCAGGTCTACACCCACCTCCTCAACGAGGTGTGGCGGCAGCTGCTGCCCGGCCAGGCGTCGGGCTCCGTCACCCTCGCGGATCCGCTGACCGCGCGCAACGCGTTGCTCCACGCCGTCCTCGCGGAGCACGGCCTGGAGCCGCGGGTGGCGCTGGTCGGCCACCTCGCGGACGTCGGCGTGCGCAGCCGCCGGTACTACGAGATCGAGATCGACGCCCTGCGGACGGCGGGGATCATGGCGGAGTACTTCGAGGCGGACGAGTTCGCCGCCGCCCTCGACACCCGCGCGGGCGACTTTCCGCTGGTGCTGGAGCGGATGGTGCCGCAGGAGTGGCTCGACGCGGGGCGGGACCTGGGCCCGCTGCTGCGGATCAGGAAGTGCGGCGCCCTGGTGCTGTCGCCGCAGAGTTCCTACCAGGTGGCGAACAAGCAGCTGTTCGCCGTGCTCTCCACGGGAGCGGACTGGATGACCGACCGGGAAAGGGAGTTCGTCCGGACGTACCTCCCCTGGTCGCGGGGGATCCGCGAGGAACGGGTGGAATACCAGGGCGAGACCTGGAAGTTGACCGATCTGCTGGTGAGCCGGCGGGCGGACTTCGTGCTGAAGCGCTCCGACGGCGACCAACGGGCCGACGTGCATCTCGGCTCCCGCACCGGCGCGGCCGCGTGGGAGGCGGTCATCGCCAAGGCCAGGCGGGCCGGCACCTGGATCGCCCAGGAGACCGTCCACAGTGCCGAGATCGGCGCGGACGTGCTCGACTGCGAGCGCGGCGAGTACCTGGGCATCTCGACCCGTGCGGTGTTCGGCCCGCTGGTCATCGGCGGCCGGATGTCCGGCTGCTCGGTGCGTTACGAGGTTCCCGATCCGCGGAACGCCGCGGCTCGGCCGGGGGATTCGAGCATCCTGGGCACCGTCGGCTGGTACTCCGGCTGAACCGACCGGCTGAACCGACCGGCCGAACCGACCGGCGGCGGGCGGCGGTTGGGGTTCACCGGTCCGAGTGGCGCTCGTCCTTGCGGGCGAGCGCCACCAGTTGGACCCGCGAGCGCACCTCGAGCTTGCGGTAGATCCGGGTCAGCACCGCCTCGACGGTCTTGACGCTGACGTACTGGGCCGCCGCGATGTCCCGGTTGCCGTACCCGTCGGCGACCAGCTCGGCGATCCGCTTCTCCGCGTCCGTCAGACCCGCCAGCCAGGACGGTGCCCCGCTGTGCTCCGCCCTGCCCGGCCCCCACAGCGGCGCGCCCGCCTCGCGGAACACCGCCTCGGCCGCGGCCTGCAGTGCCCTGGCGCGGGCCGGATGCCGGCGCCGTCGCTCGACGGCCGAGCGGGTCAGCAGCACCCGGCCGCGCTCCAGCGGATATCCCAGCTGCTCGAAGGCGTCGAGCGCGCGGACCAGCAGCTCCTCGGCCGGCCCGAACTCGCCGGCCGCCGTGCGGCACAGCGCCTCGGCCCGGTCGAGCGAGGCCAGCACGCCGCGCCGCCCCAGCTCCTCGGCCCGGCGCCGGGCGGCGGCGACGGTCCGGGTGGCGGCCGCCAGATCCCCGGCGGCGACCAGGGCCTCGGCGAGATCGGCGTCGTAGCGGATCACCGCCGGATCCCCGACGGCCAGGTCCCGCACCAGATCCCGGACCCGGAGCAGATCCGCCAGCGCCCCGGCGGTGTCCCGCAGCAGCAGCCGCGTCAGGCCGGACAGGTGCAGGCAGTGCGCGGCGAGGACCAGGTCGGTCTCCTCCTGAGCGGCCGTCAGGCCGAGCCCCGCGTAGGCGAGCGCCTGTTCCAGGGAGCCGCCCACGAGTTCGGCACTCGCCGCGGCGTACCAGGGCGGACCGGGCGAGGCGCCCAGCTCGCGGGCCAGGGCCAGCATCCGGCCGGCCTCCTCGCGGGCGAGCCGGCCTGCACCGCGCTGTGCGTGGAGGTGGACGGAGCGGCCCAGCAGCCAGAGCAGATCGGCGCGGCCGCCGACCCGTCCGACCACCGGGCGCAGCTCGTCGAGCAGTCGCCCGGCGTCGGCCAGTTGGTCGTCCAGCAGGGCGAAGCGGACGGCGGCCCGCCGCGGATCGGCGCGCCGGTCGAGCCGGTCGGCATCGCGGCCCGCCGCGCCCGGGCCCAGGGTGAGGGGGAGAGCCGCGGTACGGTCCGGCGAGCCCCGGCCCTGTTCGAGCCGGGCGATCAGGCTCAGGGCGGCGGCGCGGGATTCCGGGTCGCCGGCCCGCTCCGCCCACGCGACGGCGTCGCGGGCGTGCGTCACGGCCTCGGCGTTGAAGCCCCGGTTCAGGTGCGTGCTCCAGGCCAGCCGCAGGTGCGCCGCCGAGATCAGCGCCGGCTCGTCGCCGGCGGTGGCGTCGGCCAGGGCTTGGGCCGCGATGTCCTTCAGCAGCGCGGCGCCCCGCCCGGCGGCGTCGACGACGGCGATCCGGGCCCGGGCCCGCGCGGTGGCGTCGGCCCCGGTCCGGGCCAGCCGCTCCATGGCGGTCCACGCGAGGTCCAGGCGCCCGGCCGCCTCGGCGTCCCGGGCGGCCGCGACCAGCAGGTCGGGCCGGGCGCCGCCGACGCGGTCGCCCGCCAGCAGGCCGAACTCCGCGGCCCGGGCGCGGTCGCCGCGCTCCCGCGCGGCCCCGGCGGCGTCGGCCAGCGTGGCGACCAGGCGGGCCGGGAGCTCGGCCGGGGCCAGCGCGGACGCCTCGTGCCAGGCCCGGTCGTCCGGCTCGGCCGAGGCCGTCGCCAGTAGGTGATGGGCTCGGCGCACCGCCTCGTCGCCGGCTTCGGCGACCAGGCTCTCCCGCACGACGGGTGCCGGGAAGAGCACGGTGGCGTCGGTCACCCGGACCAGCCCGGCGGCCTCGGCGGCCGCCAGCGCCGCGTCGGCCGGTGGCCCGGCGGCGCGCCGGACGGCGTCGAGCGACGGATCGGCCGCGAGGGCCGCCAGCAGCAGCACCGGCCGCACCCCTTCGGCCAGGTCGGCCAGCCAGGCATGCGTCGCCTTGCGCGCGAACGGGGCCAGCGGCTGGACGTGCAGCGTCGGCGCGGATGTCCCGGTCCTGGCCAGTCCGGCGGCGATGTCCGAGACCAGGCGCGGGTTGCCGCCGGTCGCGGCGTGGATCCGGCCCGCGGTCCGCAGCGGGAGCCCCAACGCCCGTACGAGGGCCGCCGACTCCTGCGGGCTGAGCGTGGGGATCCCGATCTCGACCGCGCCGCCGCCGAGCACGTCGTGGGCCGCCGGGCCGTCCGGCCGCAGCGCCGCCAGCAGCGAGACGCTGCCCCGGCTGCGCCGCGCGGCGAACCGGAAGACGTCCAGGCTGCCCGGCCCCCACCAGTGCACCTCGTCGGCGGCCAGCAGCGGCCGGGCCCGGCGCCCCCAGGCCTGCAGGCAGGACAGGACCGTGACGCGCAGGGTCGTGGCGTCGGGTTCGGGCCCGACGACGCGCCGCATGACCCAGTCGATCGCCGAGCGCTGGAGCTCCGACAGCTCGCCGGACACCTCGGCCGGACAGGCGGTGAACAGGTCCACCAGGGGCGCGTAGGCGATGTGCGCGTCGGCGGGCGCGGAGCTGAGCCGGACCACCGGATCCCCGGCCGCCTGCCAGGCCGTGCACACGGCGTCCAGCACCGCGGACTTGCCGAACCCGGTGGGCCCGACCACCGCCACCGCGCCGACCTGCCGCAGTTCTCCGCAGACCCGGTCCACCAGCGGGCTGCGCGCGGTCATCTCCGCGACGCTATCCAGGCCTCGACCTCGTCCGCGTCGCGCGGCAGGCCGGCGGACAGGCACGTTGCGCCGTCGGCCGTGATGAGGAAGTCGTCCTCGATCCGGACGCCGATGCCGCGCAGTTCCTCGGGGATCGTCAGATCGTCGGGCTGGAAGTACAGGCCGGGTTCGACGGTGAGGACGTGGCCGGGCTCCAGCACGCCGTCCAGGTAGCGCTGTTGGCGGGCACTCGCGCAGTCGTGGCAGTCCAGGCCGAGCATGTGGCCCGAACCGCAGACGGTGTACCGGCCGTACAGGGCGGTGTCGGCCGGCACCGCGTCGCCGCCGGGTCGCAGGCCCCAGCTGTCGAGGCCTTCGACGATGACGCTCGTCGCGGCGTCGTGGAAGTCGCCGAACCGCGCGCCGGGCCGCAGCGCGGCGATGCCCGCCGACTGGGCGGCGAAGACCAGGTCGTAGACCCGGCGTTGAACGTCGGTGAAGCGTCCGCTGACCGGCAGCGTCCGGGTGACGTCGCCGGTGTAGCAGGAGTCGGCTTCGACACCGGCGTCCAGCAGCAGCAGGTCCCCGTCCCGCACCGGACCGTCGTTGCGCATCCAGTGCAGCACGCAGGCGTGTGCCCCGGCCGCCGCGATGGTCTCGAAGCCCAGGCCGTAACCGTCCAGCCGGGCCCGCCGGTTGAAGGTGCCCTCGATCCAGCGCTCGCCCCGTTCGAGGCCGGTGGCGTGGCGCAGCTCGCCGGCGACGTCGTGGAACCCGGCGACCGTGGACCCCACGGCGGCGCGCAGCTGCTCGATCTCCCACGCGTCCTTGACCAGCCGCAACTCCGAGAGGAAGGTGGCCAGTTCGGCCTCGGCCTGGGGAGCCGGCGGCACCAGCGCGTCGACCAGCGCGTCCTCGCCGCGCAGCACCCGGGTCGGCACGTTCCCGGCCAGGGCCCGTTCCAGGTCGTCGCGTTCGGCGGCCTCGACGCGGAAGGCGTCGGCGGTCTCCGACAGCGTCCGGCGCCGCCCGACCCAGAACTCGCCGTGCCGCCGGTCGCGGTAGAACGCCGCCGGGTCCGCCCCGCCGTCGCGCCGCGAGCGCGGCCGGGTGAACAGGGTGACCGCGTGGCCCGTCCCGGTGGGCTCGAAGACGAGGACGCTGTCGGGAACCGCCTGCGTCGCCTGCTCGGCGGTGAGATGGATGAACGCGGAGTGCGGCCTGAACGGGTAGTCGAAGTCGTTGCTCCGGGCCTTGAGCCCACCCGAGGGGACGATGATCCGCTCGCCGGGGAACCGCTCGGAGACCGCCGCGCGCCGCTCGGCCGCGTACAACGCCCCGGGCACGGGCGGCAGTTTCCGGCTGCTGTCCGCCCACCCCTGGCGGAAGGATTCGGCCAACGCGGCCGGCACCGCGCGATCGTGGCTCCCGACGCCGCGCAACCCGCCCTGCTGCTCCACCGCACGCTCCCCGTTCGTCGTGGTCCGCTTCTCAGCGAAAGTATCATTTCACATATGACACTTTCTAGATCGTGGGTTCAGGTGGTGGCCGATTCCCGTCGTCCGGTCAACTTCTGACGTGTGCATGGGTTCTATCAAAGGACGGCCTGCGGGCTCGGTTTCGTCTACCCGTTGGGCTAGCGTTCGACGGCGGCCGGATGTTTCGTACAGGTGAACTGGATGTCCACACCGTGCCGTTCACGGGGGTGGACATCCATACGTCGTCGTTGACAGGGGACCCATCGTGACAAGCGCAGGCGCGTTCGCACCACCGTCCTCACCTTCCGCTCCGCTCGATCACGCGGCGACCGCCGAGGCCGCCGAGCTGCTGCGCCAACTCGCCGCCGAGGGGCACCTGGCGCCCGCGGACGCGGAGCAGCGGCTGCGGGTGGTGCGGGAGGAGTTGGCGGGGCGGGGGAGTTATCGCCAGACGACGGATGAGCTGCTGCACGGGACGCGGATCGCCTGGCGGAACAACCCGCAGTGCATCGGGAAGTTCTACTGGAAGGCGCTGGAGGTCCGGGACTGCCGCGAGGTCGGCGGTGGCGGGGACGAGGGCGAGCTGTTCGAGGCGCTGGTGGAGCATCTGCGGCTGAGCTGGAACGGCGGACGGATCAAGCTGCTGCTGAGCCTCTTCGCCCCCGACGAGCCGGATCGTCCCGGGCCGCGGGTCTGGAACGGGCAGTTGATCCGCTACGCGGGCTACCGGCAGCCGGACGGGTCGGTGCTGGGCGACCCCGAGACGGTGCGGCTGACCGAGACCGCGCGGCGACTCGGCTGGCGTGGCCCGGGCACGGAGTACGACGTGCTGCCGCTGGTCATCCAGTGGCCGGGGCGCGAGCCGAGGTTCTTCGAACTGCCCGCCGACGCGGTGCCCGAGGTGCGGATCAGTCACCCGGACCATCCGTGGTTCGAGCAACTCGGGCTGCGCTGGCACGCCTTCCCGACGATCTCCGACCAGGTGCTGGAACTGGGCGGCCTGCGCTACCCGTTGGCGCCGTTCAGCGCCTGGTACACCTGCACCGAGATCGGCGCGCGCAACCTGTCCGACACCAACCGCTACGACAAACTGCCGGCGATCGCCCGGGGCATGGGACTGGACACCGGACGGGACCGGACGCTGTGGCGGGACCGCGCGCTGCTGGAACTCACCGCGGCGGTGCTGCACTCGTACGACCAGGCCGGTGTCTCCATCATCGACCACCACTTCGCCACCAAGCAGTTCGTCCGCCACGAGGAACGCGAGCAGAAGAACGGCCGCAGCTGCCCGGCCGACTGGTCCGCCATCGTGCCCGCCACCAGCGGGTCCACCACCCCGGTGTGGCAGCGCCGTTACGAGCCCACCAGGCAGCGGCCCAACTTCTCGCCGCACCCGGCGCCTTGGCCGGCCGGTGGTGTGCCGGACTGAGTGGACGCCGCCCGGCGCGTTCGTGGTGCCGGGCGGCAGCCGCTGGCCGGCCCTGCTCAGCAGGGTGCGGCGGTGATCGTCAACAGCGTCGACGGGCCTTCCAGCCGGGCCGGTCGCCAGGCGCGCGGCCGGGGCCGGCGCTGCGGATCCGTGTCGCGGATCAGCAGCCCGTCGCCGGCCCCGCCCAGCTCGGGCTGCAGGTGGCTCCCGACGCGGTGCGGCAAGGTGGAGCGGAGGATCTCCCAGCGCTCCCCGCCGACCTGGTCCGCGTGCACTCGGCCGATCGAGACCTCGCAGTCCAGCAGCGCGGCCGCCGCGGCCCGGTCGGCGCAGCCGAGGACCTGCTCGCGCAGCGGGACCAGGGGTGCGGGCAGCGGTCCGGAGCGGTCCCTGGCGTAGCCGAACCAGGAGCCCGCGCGGACCAGCAGGCCCGTGCTGCCCTCCGCCGGATCCTCCAGCAGGACGGCCGCCGTGCCGCCGCGCTCGACGGGTTCCCAGTGCTCCAGGTAGTCCTCGTGCACGCCCTCCTCGACGAGCACGCCGTCCTGCCACCGCAGGGTGCCCGCGTCGGGCAGCGCGGCCGGCGGGTGCAGGTCGATCCGGCGGAGCCAGCCGAACGCCCCGTCGTCCGCACTCAGAGTGCCGGCGAACGCCTTCTGCTCGCACAGCGCCAGCAGGAGCGGGCGGTCCAGCTCGCTCGGGTGCGCGTCGCCGACCAGGTCCGGCAGGCCGGGCGGCTGGCGCAGGTCCGCGAAGATCGAGGGGCCCTGGATCCAGACGGCGTCGGTGACCCGATCCGTCGAGCCGTCCGCTTCGCGCGCGAGCGTGCGCCGCCAGACGCCGGGCAGATCCGCGAGGACAGGGTGGGACGGGGACATCCGTACTCCCGGAGGGTGTGAGGAGGTTGACCGGGCGTCAGGTCCGGCGGGCCAGGTGGACCACATCCGGCACGCCGCGGCTGACCGCGATCTCCAGAGTATGGACGTCGGTGAACCCGGCTGTGCGCAGGGCGGCTTCGAAGGCCGGTGAGGGCTGTGCGCTCCAGACCGCGAGGATGCCACCGGGGTTCAGCCGAGCCCGGGCGTCGGCCAGGCCGTGCGGGCCGTAGAGGCCGGAGTTGGCCTCGGTGACCGTCCAGTCGGGGCCGTTGTCGATGTCGAGGCAGAGCGCGTCGTAGCGGTCCGAGGTGCCGGCGAGGTACTCGACCAGGTCGGTCTGCAGGATCGCCACCCGCGGATCGGCCAGCGCGCGCGCCGAGATGGCGCCGAGCGGCCCGGCCCGGTGCCAGTCGATGATCGCCGCCTCCCGCTCGGCCACCACGATCCGGCCCCAGCGCGGTTCGGCCGCCGCGTGCGCGAGCGAGAAGCCCACGCCCAGGCCGCCGATCAGCACGGCGGGGCGGGCCGCGGTCAGCCGCTCCAACGCGGCGTCGATCAGCAGGCGTTCGGAGCGGCCGTCCGCGGTGTCCATCAGGAAGCAGCCGTTGGCGATGATCTCGTGGTCCACGCCCCGCCGGCGCAGCACCACCTCACCGTACGGGCCCTCGCGGCGGTCGAGCACGACGGCCTCGGCCGCCTGGTCCCTGGTGGGCGGTTCGGACATCTCTGGTTCCCTCGGTCCTGCTGGTGGCTGCTTGGACGATTATGCCGTCGTGCGCGGAAGGCGGCAGTCCAATTTCCCGCGATTGGCCCCGGACGGGTGCGCCCGGCCTCGGTAGCGTCAGGACGCAGTCGATCGGTCGGGGCGCGACGGAGGTTCCTGTGCATCCACAACTCAAGGCGGACCTGGAGCAGTTGCCGCAGCTGCTGGAGGAGACGCGGCAGCATGCCGTCGCCTACGTGGACGGGCTGGCCGAGCGGCCGGTGCTGCCTGCGCAGCGGGTGCCCGGGCCGCTGCCGCTCGCCGGGTCGGGGGTCGGACTGCGGGCGGCGCTGGCGCAGTTCGCGCAGCGCTGGGAGGGGAGCCTGTCGGCCGGCGCGGGGCCGCGCTACCTGGGCTTCGTCACCGGTGGGGCCACGCCGGCCGCGCTGGCCGGGGACTGGTTGACCGCGACCTTCGACCAGAACTCCAACTCCTCGCTGGATCCGGCCGGGCAGCGGCTGGAGCGCGAGACCGTCGGGTGGCTGCGGGAGTTCTTCGGGCTCTGCGCCGACCACCACGGAGCCTTCGTCAGCGGGGCCACCATGGCGAACACGGTCGGCCTGGCGATCGCCCGCGAGTGGCTGGGGGAACGGCTCGGGGTGAGCGTGGCGCAGGACGGGGTGGGCGCGCTCGGACGGGTGCGGGTGCTGTCGGGCAGCGCGCATTCCAGCGTCGGCAAGGGGCTGGCGATGCTGGGCCTGGGCCGTGGCGCGCTGCTTCCGGTGGCCACGCTGCCGGGCCGAGAGGCCGTCGATCTCGCCGCGCTGGAGCGGGAGTTGGGGCGGCAGCCGGGACCGTGCGTGGTGGTGGCCAACGCCGGGACGGTCAACACGGTCGATTTCGACGAGCTGCGGGCGATCGCCGCGCTGCGTGCGCGGTACGACTTCTGGCTGCATGTGGACGCCGCCTTCGGGGCCTTCGCCGCGCTCTCCCCGGACCACGCGCACCTGGTGGACGGCCTCGACCTGGCCGACTCGGTCTGCGTCGACCTGCACAAGTGGCTGAACGTGCCGTACGACAGCGCGGTGCAGTTCACCCGCCGCCCCGACCTGCAGGCGCGGGTGTTCCGCAACGCCGCCGCCTACCTCGGCCCTGTCGGCGAGCACCCCGATCTGGTGCACCTCACCCCGGAGAACTCACATCGGCTGCGCGCGCTCGCCGCCTGGTTCACGCTGCGCGCCTACGGGCGGGCGGGGCACCGGGAGATCGTCGAGCGGTGCGTGGCGGGCGCGCGGGCGCTGGGGGAGGCGGTGGCGGACATCGAGGGGCTGCGGCTGCTGGCACCGGTGCGGCTGAACGTCGTCTGCTTCACGCTCGCCGCGGACCCCACCGCCGAGCGGCTGGCCGAACTGGCCCAGGCGGTGGCGGCGGAGGTGTTCCTGACGCCCACGGTCCATCAGGGGGTGCCCGCGCTGCGGGCGGCGTTCAGCAACTGGCGGACGACCGAGGCCGACGTCCGCCGGGTGATCGACGCGCTGGCCCGGGCGGTGCCGAAGTCGGCGGAGCGGACCGGGCCGGTGGCCGACGGCTCGTCCTGACCCGCACCGGCCGGCCAGACGCGGACGGCGCCCACCGTGCCGATCAGTGCGAGCGCGCCGAGTGCCAGATCGGCGGCGAGCAGGCCCGACCGCGCGCCCAGCCAGCCGGCCAGCGGGTAGGTGAGCAGCCAGCAGCTGTGCGAGAGGGAGAACTGGGCGGCGAACGCGTCGGCCCGCTGCTCCGGTGTGGTGCAGCGGCGGATCAGCCGCCCGGCCGGTGCGTTGATCACCGCGCCGGCCGCGCCCAGCGCGGCCCAGCCGGCCAGCAGCAGCGGCCACTGCCAGGCACCCCGTCCGGTGGCGCTGAGCAGGGCGAGCGGTCCGCACAGCAGCCCGGTGATGGCCCAGCCGGCGGGCAGCATCACGGTGCGCTCCCGGGCCCGGTCCAGTGCCCGGGGCAGCAGCAGGGCGGCCGTCATCGAGCCCGCGCCGTAGGCGCCGAGCGCGAACGGGACGTCGGCGGCGGCGCGGTGCAGGTGGTCGCGGACGTAGACGATGGTGTTGACGAAGACGAGCGCCCCGCCGGCCGCCACCGTCAGGTTGAGCGCGAGCAGGGCCCGCAGCCGCGGGGTGCCCCAGAACAGCCGGGCGCCGTGGCCGGCCCGGGCCAGCGGGCCCCCTTCGACCGGCGCCCGCAGCGGCTTGGGCAGCGCGACCGAGACGACCAGCGAGGCCGAGGCGAGGAAGCCGGCCGTGGTGCCGAGGAAGAGCTGGTGGTAGCTGACCACGGTGATCAGGCCCGCCGCGAGGGCGGGGCTGAAGAGGCTCTCCAGGTCGTAGGCGAGGCTGGAGAGCGACAGCGCGCGGGTGTAGTCGCGCTCGGCGGGCAGCACTTCGGGGATGACCGACTGGAAGGCCGGAGTGAAGGCGGCTGAGGCGGCCTGCAGCAGGAAGATCAGCAGATAGACCTGCCAGACCTGGTCGACGAACGGCAGCAGCACGGCCACCGCGGCCCGGATCAGGTCGGCACCGACCAGTAGCAGCCGCCGGGGCAGCTGGTGGGCGTAGGCGCTGATCAGCGGCGCGAGGCCGACGAACGCGACCATCTTGATCGCCAGTGCCGTCCCCAGTACCGAGCCGGCGTTCGCGCCCGCGATGTCGTACGCGAGCAGGCTGAGCGCGACCGTCGCGAGGCCGGTCCCGACCAGGGCGATGACCTGGGCGGCGAAGAGGTGGCGATAGGTGCGGTGGCGGAGCACGGACAGCATGGCGTCCCTCGCGGGCCGACGACACGGTGACCCGAGCATCATAACCAACATGTCAGCACCTGTGCACATGTTGGCGGATCGGGATCGCGGTTGCCTGCGGAGGTCGTGGTCGGGCTCAGTCGTGCGCGGGCAGCGAGCCGATCTCGTGGTCGGCGACGTTCAACGCCTCGTCCACCAGGCGGCGCAGGTGCCCGTGCCGCAGCGCGTAGACGACCCGGCGGCCGTCCTTGCGGGTGGTCACCAGGCCGGCCAGTCGCAGCTTGGCGAGGTGCTGGCTGACCGAGGTGCGCGCCGCGTTGCAGGCCTCGGTGAGCGTGGTGACGTCGGCCTCGCCCTCGCCGAGACGGTGCAGCAGCGAGAGGCGGGTGCGGTCGGCGAGCAGTGCGAGGATCCCGGCGGCGATCTCCAGCCGCTCCTCGGTGACCGGCTGCTGCGTGTGGTTCGCACCTGGGATCTGCATGCCGTTGCTCATGGGGTCATCGTAGGTGGGGCGGCCCTGCCTACGATGACCCGATGACCCCATGACGCCTCAGCGGTAGGCCGACTCCCCGGTGATCGCCTCGCCCAGCACCAGCGTGTGGATCTCGCTGGTCCCCTCGTAAGTCAGCACCGACTCCAGGTTGTTGGCGTGCCGCAGCACCGGGTAGTCCGTGGTGATCCCGTTCGCGCCCAGCACCGTCCGGGCACTGCGCGCGATCTCCAGCGCGGTGCGCACGTTGTTGAGCTTGCCGAAGCTCACCTGCGCCGCCTTCGCCCGGCCCTCCTCCTTCAGCCGCCCGATCCGCCAGGCGACCAGGTAGGCCTTCTCCAGTTCCAGCGCCATCTCCACCAGCTTCTCCTGGGTGAGCTGGAAGGCCGCGATCGGGCGGCCGAACTGCACCCGGCTCTTCGCGTAGTCGAGCGCGCTCTGGTAGCAGTCCCGGGCCGCGCCCACCGTGCCCCAGAGGATCCCGTACCGGGCCTCGTTGAGGCAGGAGAGCGGTCCGCGCAGCCCGCTGACCCCGGGCAGCACCGCACTGCCCGGCAGCAGCACCTCGTCGAAGCTCAGCCCGCTGGTCACCGAGGCCCGCAGCGAGAGCTTGCCGTGCACGTCGGTGGCGGTGAAACCGGGCGTGTCGGTGGGCACCACGAACCCGCGCACCCCGTCCTCGGTCTGCGCCCAGACCACGGCGACGTCCGCCACGCTCCCGTTGGTGATCCACATCTTGCTGCCGCTGAGCACCCAGTCCGCGCCCTTGCGCCGTGCGGTGGTCCGCATCCCGGCCGGGTCGGAGCCGAAGTCCGGTTCGGTCAGGGCGAAGCAGCCGATGGCCCGGCCGGCCGCCAGCTCCGGCAGCCAGCGCTGCTTCTGCTCCTCGGAGCCGAAGGCGTGGATCGCCCGCATCGCCAGCGAGCCCTGCACCGAGACGAAGCTGCGCAGCCCCGAGTCGGCCGCCTCCACCTCCAGGCACGCCACCCCGTAGGCCACCGCGCCGGCCCCGGCGCAGCCGTAGCCGTCCAGGTGCATGCCGAGCAGGCCCAGCTTGCCCAGTTCGGGCGCCAGCTCGCGGGCCGGGAAGTGGCCGCGCTCGAACCAGTCGGCGATGTTCGGCCGGATCAGGTCGTCGGTGAACCGGCGGACGGTGTCCCGGATCAACCGCTCCTCGTCGGTGAGCAGGTCGCCCACGGCGAGCAGGTCGATCGGGTCGGGGCCACCCGGGCGGGCGGTGCTGGCGGACATGCGGCGCTCCTGAGGGTCTGTGGGGTTGAGGTCCTGTACAGGACCTAGGTTGCGCGGTGCCGCACCATCCGTATCAGGCTTTACGCTGGCCGGAAAGCAGTCGCCGGTCGGTCACAGGGAAGACGGTGGTGGGCAGTGACGGATCCCACGACGCACACGACGCAGGTGCCGGGCGCGGGCGTTGACGTCCCGCGCGCCGACGCCGGGGCCGATTCGACCGACGGCCGGGTCCAGAAGGGCAACGAGACCCGGCGGCTGGTGCTCGCCCGGGCCGTCTCGATCGCCTCGGTCGAGGGCCTGGGCGGGCTCTCGCTCGGGCGGCTGGCGACCGAGCTGTCGCTGAGCAAGAGCGGGGTGTTCGCGCTCTTCGGCTCCAAGGAGGAGCTGCAACTGGCGACCGTGCGGGCCGCCCAGCGGATCTACCGGGACACCGTGATCGAGCCGGTGCACCGCCGGTCGGCGGGGGTCGGGCAGCTGTGGGAACTGGCGGAGCGCTGGCTGGAGTACTCGCGCGGCCGGGTCTTCGCGGGCGGCTGCTTCTTCTACGCGGTGGGTGCCGAGTTCGACGCGCAGCCGGGTCGGGTGCGCGACGTGCTCGCCGAGGGCAGCCGGCGCTGGCACCGCATCGTCCTCGACCTCTTCGAAGCCGCCCGGGCGGCCGGGCAGTTGCACCCGGACGCGGACCTGGAGCAGCTCGCCTTCGAGCTGGTCAGCTTCCTGGAGTACGCCAACGCGATGTCGCTGCTGCACGAGGACGAGGTGCCGTACGCGCGGGCCAGGCGCGCGGTGCTGCTGCTGCTCCGCTCGGAGGCGGTGGACGAGTCGCTGCTGCCGTCGGCCTGAACCGCCCGACCGGAGCCGATCCGGCAGCGATTTGTCATTCCTCCAAAACTGACCGAACGATCGTGCTAGCTTCAGACATGCAGCCCGCATCCGGCCCTCAGCTGACGGAGGCACCGCGCATGACGACCCCGACCACCCTCGCCCCGGCCCACGCCCGCGCGCTCGCCCTCGCCGCGCCCGTGGTGGCCGCCATCCGCCCCGAACACCTGGACCTGCCCACCCCGTGCGGCGACTGGGCGCTGCGCCGGCTGCTGGCGCATGTGATCGGCCAGTAGTACGGCTTCGCGGCGGCCGCCCGCGGCCAGGGCGCCGATCCCGCGGTCTGGGCCGACCGGCCGCTGGTCGCCGGCCCGGGCGCGGCCGGCGCTGCCCTTGCCGCCTTCGCCGACTCCGCGAGCGAGTTGGCCGAGGCCTTCGCCGCGGCCGAGGCCACCGGTGCGACGGTCGAGCTGCCGGAGATCCTGCCGGGCCACGCCTTCCCGGCCACCCAGGCGATCGGCTTCCACCTGCTGGACACCCTGGTGCACGCCTGGGACCTGGCGGTCACCATCGGCCTGCCCTTCGAGCTCGGGCCGGACCTGGCCGCGCTGCTGCTGAACATCGCCGAACTGGTCCCGAACGACCCCGCCGCCCGCGCCCCCGGCCGTGCCTTCGCCCCCGTTCGGCCGGCCACCACCGAGGCGACCGCCCTCGAACAGGCGCTGCTGCTGCTCGGCCGCGACCCGCACTGGCAGCAGCGGGTCCGCTGATCGGACCCGCTGCCCCCCGACCCGACCCGCTGCCCCCGACCCGCTGCCCCCCGACGCGGGGGGGGGGGGGCCCCCCCCCCCCGGGGGCCCCCCCCCCCCCCCGCGGGGGCCCCCCGCGCAGCCGCCCCGCGTTCGCCGGGCGGGGGGGGTGGCCCCCGCCCCCCG
>NZ_JBGCCO010000039.1:0-76520 GCF_041262605.1 Kitasatospora sp. GAS1066B | reverse complement strand
ATATCTGGCGTTGACTTTTGGCACGCTGTTGAGTTCTCAAGGAACGGACACTTCCTTCAAGCCGCTCTCGCAAGCTCTCCGGGCGCTTCGTTCTTACTTCGTAAAGCTTATCAGATCAGTTTCACTCCGATTTACCGGAGTTCATCTTCTCGACTCACTCAGCCGCCCCTCTCGGCGCGACTCCGGAACTGTACGGGTAGCGGCCCGTCGCAAGCAAATCGGCTCGTCCGGCATTCTGGGGGCCGACCTGAGGGAGGAATGGCCATGGACATGGTCAAGAAGTTGGGCGGCGCTCTGAGTGCCGAGCCGGCAGCGGTCGGCGGGGATCCCGGTCACCATCGGCTCGTCCTGCCGGGCTCCAGGACGCCCGTCGTCGTCGACCTGGTGGCCGGTGCGCCGGCCACTCCCCCGCACCGGGTGACCGTGCTGCTGCCCGGCGGCGGGCTCAACGTCACCGCGAGCTACTGCACCGCCCGGGACAGCCGCAGCCTGGCCCGCTTCCTCACCGATCACGGGCACCTCGTCATCGGCATCACGCCCCGCGAGGACGCGCTGACGCTGCCGGACATCGATCCGCTCTGCGTCGACTGGGGCCTGGCCGCCCACCGGCGTGACGTCCAGCCGGTACTCGCCGCCATCGACGAGGCGCTCGGCCTGCCGTACGACCTGCTCGGGCACTCGGCCGGCGCCGCCCTCGCCCTCGACACCGCGGCGCAAGCCGACGCACACCCGCGCCGCGTCATCGTCCTGGACACCACGGGCCCCTATGACCCGGAGGTCGAGCCGGAACTGGCCGCCCGCGCCGACGTGCTCACCACCGCGCTCCAGGAGCAGCTCGCCCAAGGGCTCCACGTCGTCGACCCGGGGCTCAAGGCGCTGTTCGCCCGGGCCACCGCCGACCCCGAGGGCCGCAGCCCGGTCCCCCGTCCGGGCGGCGGCGCGACCTTCGGCAACCTCGGCCTGTTGCACTACGCGCTGACCCACACCAACCGACTGCCCGGCCCGGCGAACTGGATCTACCACCGCGGCCACAGCAGCGGCGACTTCGAGTTCGGCGCCACGGCGGCCGCCGACCGCTTCACGCTCGACCGCACGCCGCTCGACGTCTGGCGCCGGGCGATCGCCGCGCTCGGCAGCGGTGTCCAGCCGACCGCCCTGCTGCGGGACCTGGCCGCCGTGTGGGCCGGACGCACCGACGTGTACCGGATCGACTGGTCGGCGATCCGCGCTGACGTGAGGTGGGTGAACACCGAGCTGGGCCGGGGCGACCACGGCCTCGGGGCCCGGCTGATCCGGGCGGGCGGGGCTCGGGTCGACTACCGGGTGGTCCCGGGCTACGGCCACGGGGACATCGTCTGGGCGCCCACTGCCGAACAGGAGGTCTGGCCTCTGCTGCTCGACTGAGTGCTGAGCACTGAGTGCTGAGTGGGGAACGAAGAACGGCCGGCCGGGGACGGTGTCCCGGGCCGGCCGCTCTTCGTGGCGACGTGGCGACGTGGCGACGGCAGGATCAGGCCGCGCGGCCCAGCTCCTCCGCGATCGCCGCCGCGAAAGCGTCGATGTCCGCCTCCGTGGTGTCGAACGAGGTCATCCAGCGCACCTCGCCGGTGTGCTCGTTCCAGAAGTAGAAGCGGTAACGCTTCTGCAGCCGCTCGCTGACCTCGCGCGGCAGGATCGCGAAGACCGCGTTGGCCTCCACCGGGCGGACCAGGGTGACGCCCTCGATCGCCTTGACCGCCGCCTCCAGGCGCTTGGCCATCGCGTTGGCGTGGCCCGCGTTGCGCAGCCAGAGGTCGCCGGTGAGCAGGGCCTCGAACTGCACGGAGACGAAGCGCATCTTCGAGGCGAGCTGCATCGACATCTTGCGCAGGTACTTGATGTTCCGGACCTTCTCCGGGTTCAGCACCACCACGACCTCGCCGAGCAGCAGGCCGTTCTTGGTCCCGCCGTAGGAGAGCACGTCGACGCCGGCATCGGTGGTGAACTCACGGAACGGGCGGCCGAGCGAGGCGGCCGCGTTGGCCAGCCGCGAGCCGTCCATGTGGACGAGCATGCCGCGCTCGTGGGCGTGCTCGCAGATCGCCCGGACCTCCTCGGCGGTGTAGAGGGTGCCGAGTTCGGTGTTCTGGGCGATGGAGACGGCGAGCGGGGCGGCCCGGTGCTCGTCGTCCCAGCCCCAGGCCTGCTGGTCGATCAGCTCGGGGGTGAGCTTCCCGTCCAGGGAGGGCACGGTGAGCAGCTTGATCCCGGCGACCTTCTCCGGCGCCCCGCACTCGTCGACGTTGATGTGCGCGCTCTGGGCCGCGATCACCGCGCCCCAGCGGGGCAGCAGGGCCTGCAGCGCGACCACGTTGGCGCCGGTGCCGTTGAAGACGGGGTAGGCCTCGGCCTGCTCGCCGAAGTGCTTCTTGAAGACCGACTGCAGGTGCTCGGTGTACTGGTCCTCGCCGTAGGCGATCTGGTGGCCGTCGTTGGCCAGGGCGATCGCGGCGAGGATCTCGGGGTGGATGCCGGCGTAGTTGTCGCTGGCGAACCCTCGGACGGCGGGGTCGTGCCGCCGCTGTGCATCAGTCGCCCGGGCGTCGGTACGGGCGTCGGTGCGGGCATCGCGAGGGGTCATCGGGCTGTCAACCACAGGTGCTGTCCGTTCAGTTCTGCTGCGGGGCGGTCCCAGAGGGCCGCCAGCTGGTCGGCAAGATCGGCGGTGGCGGTGAAACCGGTGAACTTGGCCTCCGGCTTCTCGGCCCGCATCTCGGGAGTTAGCAGGGCCTTGATCACCAGGATGACGGCTGCGGCGGTGGGGGCGCCGTCCTCGGCGGTGGTCTCCTTGACGAAGGAGTTGGCCATCGCCAGGGTCCAGGCCTCGGCCGCGGCCTTGGCCGCCGCGTAGGCCGCGCCGCCGGCGGTCGGCTTGTGTGCGGCGGATGCCGAGATGATCGCGTACCGGCCGGCCGTGCTGCGCAGCAGCGCGGGCTGGAAGGCAAGCGAGGTGTGCTGCAGGGTGCGGACCACCCGGTCGTGCAGGAAGTCCCAGTCGTCGATCCGCGAGTCGTGGAAGGTCTTGCTGCCGCGCCAGCCGCCGACCAGGTGGAGCAGGCCGTCGACCTGGCCGTACTCGGACTCCAGGTGGTCGGCCCAGTCGTGCACCTCCTGCGGGTCGAGCAGGTCGATCACCTGGCTGGTGATCCGCGCGCCCGGCACGGCGGTGCGCACACCGGCCGTGACCGCGTCGAGGCGCTGCTGGTCGATGTCGGCGGCGATCAGCACGGCGCCGCCGGCGGCGAGCCGGCGCAGGGTCGCCTGGCCCGCCGGGCCGCTGGCGCCGGCGACGGCAATCACCTTGTCCTTGACCCCGGCGTTGTCGATACCGGCGGCCTGGGCGTTCGTCGAGTCGAAGGTGCTCATGCGGCGACCGCCTCGGTGCCGGCGCCGGTGATGCCCGCGGTGGCGGCGATCACCGAGGAGAGCTTCTTGGCCAGGGCCTCGTAGAACATGCTCAGCGGGAACTCGTCCGGGTGGACGGCGTCGCAGAGCGCCTTGTTGAGCGCCTTGCCGTCCAGGTCCAGCGGGAGCGCCGCGGCGCCCTTGGCCCAGGTGGAGGCCGGGTGCGGGGTGAGGTAGCGGGAGACCAGCTCGTAGGCGGCGATCCAGTGGGCGGTCTTCGGGCGGTCGATGCCGGCCCGGTAGAGCGCCTCGATCTCGGCGCAGAGCGCGTTGGTCACCTCGGCGACCCGGTCCCAGTCGATGCTGAGCCGGTTGTCGCGCCAGCGCAGCGCGTCGTGCTGGTGCAGGTAGGCGAAGAGCAGCTGGCCGCCCATGCCGTCGTAGTTGCGCACCCGGCCACCGGTGACGGGGAAGCGGAAGAGGCGGTCGAAGAGGATCGCGTACTGGACGTCGCGGCCCTGCTCGTAGCCCTCGGCCTCCAGCTTGACGGCCTCCTTGAAGGCGGTCAGGTCACAGCGCAGCTCCTCCAGGCCGTACATCCAGAACGGGCTGCGCTGCTTGATCATGAACGGGTCGAACGGCAGGTCGCCGTGGCTGTGGGTGCGGTCGTGCACCAGGTCCCAGAGGACGAAGGTCTGCTGGGCGCGGGCCTGGTCGTTGATCAGCTCGGTGGCGTCGGCGGGGATCTCCAGGCCGAGCAGGTCCACCGCGGAGGTGGAGACGGCGCGGAACCGGGCGGCCTCGCGGTCGCAGAAGATGCCGCCCCAGGTGAAGCGCTCGGGGGCCTCGCGGACCGCGACGGTCTCCGGGAAGAGGACGGCGGAGTTGGTGTCGTAGCCGGCCGTGAAGTCGGTGAAGGTGATCGGCACGAACATCGGGTTGTCGAAGCGGGTGCGCTCCAGCTCGGCCAGCCAGTCGGGCCAGACCACCTGGAGGAGGACGGCCTCCAGGTTGCGGTCCGGGTTGCCGTTCTGGGTGTACATCGGGAACACGACCAGGTGGCCGAGGCCGTCGACGCGCTGGGCGGCGGGCTGGAAGGCGAGCAGCGAGTCCAGGAAGTCGGGCTCGCGGTAGCCGGTCTCGGCCCACTTGCGCAGGTCGGCCTGGACGGCCTCCAGGTAGGCGGCGTCGTGCGGGAAGAGCGGCGCGAGTTCCTGGATCGCCCCGAGCACGGTGTCGAGCAGCGGGTCGACGGCGTGCCGCTGGACCGTGGAGAGGTCGATCGAGCCGTCCTTCGACTGCAGCGGACGCAGCGCCTCGACGGTCTGCTTCAGCCGTTGCCAGGCGGGGTGTTCGGCCAGGGGCGCCGCCGGAAGGTCGGCCGCCACCGCGAGGTTCGACGAAAGATTCTGCATGGGAGACCCGCTTCGACAGAAGTTATTGAATCAAGGACACGATAAAAGCGAAAGGTTCTCCTGTTCAAGGGGGGATCGATGAGAGATCCTCCACGCCGTGCCACGGCTGCCCGGAATCCTTCCGGCGCCCAGCATGTGGACAGCTTGCTGGGACGACCTTCACCCGCGGCGCTCCCCCGTCGCCACCGGGGAGGGCCAGTCGGCCGTCGCGCCCAAGACGCCCCGGCAGCGCCGAGCTTGCCGCCCCCGGCGCGTGATTTCGGCCTTCGACTCCCCTACACCTCTATACGCCCCCGCACGCGCCCTGCTGTCGGGCCAGCGCGGTGGGTGATCGTGGTGCCATCCCCGTTCAGCGCGGGTACGAGGGGGCACCGATGCACGGACCGGCTGTGCTCAGTTGGCTGCTGGCGCTGCTGACCACCGCGACCGGGGGCCTCTGCCTGCTTCGGCTGCGCCGCCCGCCGGGGTGCACGGCGAGCCCGATGGGCCGGGGCGGGGCAGCGGGCCGGGGCGACGCGGCGGGACACCGCGGCGGCCGCGGATCGGACGCGGCGGAGGCCGCGATGGCGCTGGGCACGGCGGCGATGATCGCGCTGGGCGGACGGCTGCCGCCGCCGCTCTGGGTCGGGCTCTTCGGACTGCTGGGCGCGGCTTCGCTCTGCGCCGCCGCCGGACGGCGGGCCGGCGGGCACCGGGCCCACCGCCTGCACCACGCGGTGGGGGCCGCCGCGATGGTCTACATGGCGCTGGCGATGGGCCGCGCGCCGCGGCCCGCGCACCCGGGGATGGCGATGGCGATGCCGATGGGGCTGCCCGCACTGACCGGGCTGCTGCTTGTCTACTTCGGCTGCTACACGCTCTGGTCGGGCAGTCGCCTGCTCACCGTGCCGGGACACCCGGACGTCGCGACGGCGGGCTGGCCGCCCGGGCCGCTCCCCGAGGCCTGCCGACTCGCCATGGGGGTCGGGATGTTCGCGATGCTGCTGGCGCTCTGAACACCGCGGGTGGTGTTGTTGGTCACTGCCGAGGCGCGGCGGTTCCACGCAGTCCGGTGAACGCCTAGATTGAGCCACAGCGTTCGGTCACGCCTTTCCCTGGTCGGTCACGCCTTTCCCTGGGGGGACCCACTGCCATGACGGCCCTGCTCGGCCTGCTGCTGCTCGGTGCGCTGCTCGCCACCGCCGGCCCGCTCCTGCTGACCCGGGCCGGCTGGGTCGAGCGGGAACCGGTGCTCGCGCTGCTGGTCTGGCAGTGCCTGGTGATCGCGGTGCTGCTCTGCTGCCTGCTGAGCCTGCTGCTGGCCCTCTCGGCCTCGCTGTCAGGGGTGCGCGCGCTGCTCTTCACCGGCGCCCCGCACGGTGTGGAGGCGGCCTACGGGCTGGCCGGCGCCGAGGGTTGGGGGCGGCTGTGTGCGGCGTTGCTGGCGCTCGGCGGGCTGCGCACCGCGCTCTCGCTGACCCGCGAGATCCGTGCCGCCCGGGCGCTGCGCGATCACCGGCATGCCGAACTGTCGGACCGGGCACCGGAGTTGCCGGCCGGTGTCGGGCACTCGCCGGCCCGCAGGGAGCGGCTGGTGGTGCTGGAGAACATCCGGCCCGAGGCCTGGTCACTGCCCGGGCCGCAGTCCCGTCTGGTGGTCACCACCGGCGCGCTCAGCCGACTCACCGACCGCGAGCTGGCGGCCGTGCTCAGCCATGAGCGCGGGCACGTCCGGGCCCGGCACCACTGGCTGGCGCAGTGCGCCCAGGCGCTCGCGGCGGGCTTTCCCGGGGTCGGGGTGTTCAGCGCGTTCCGGGACCAGGTGGGCGAGTTGGTGGAGCTCGCCGCGGACGACCGGGCCGCACGCCGGCACGGGCGGCTGATCACGGCCCACGCGATGGTCGAACTCAACGCCGGGCGCGGGGTCTTCGGGAACTGCCCGGGAGAGGGTGCGCCCGGTCAGCTGGCCCAGGCGCCGCGCCGGGTGGACCGGCTGCTGATCGGGGCGCCCCGGCTCCCGGTGGTCAGCCGGCTGCGCCTGACGGCCCTGGCGGTGGCGGCGCCGGTCGCCGTGCTGCTGCTCGCCGTACTGCCGGGCCTGACCGCTCTGCGCTGAGCCGTTCCCCGCCGGGCGGCCGACCACGGAGGCGTGCTGATGTCCGTCAGTCGCAGGCGACTTGACGGTCCGTCAGCACGCGGGCGAGCACCTCGCGGTGCAGCGGCCGGGCGGCCTCGTAGCGCTCGTGTCCGGCCGCCGAGAGCGTGACGTAGATGCCCCGCCGGTCCAGCTCGCACATCGCCCGCTGGACCAGCCCCGCCTTCTCCAGGCGGCCGATCAGCCGGGACAGCGCGCTCTGGCTCAGGTGCACCTTCTCGGCGAGCTCCTGGACCCGCAGCTCCGCGGGAGCCTCGGCCAGTCGCTCCAGCACTTCGAAGTCGCTCATGCCGAGCCCGAACTGCTCACCCAGCTCACGGTCCAGGGCGCAGGCGGTCGCCGCGTGGCGGGCCAGCAGATCGCGCCACGCGGAGACCAGGGCAGCCGGATCGGCGCCCTGACACAAGGACTCGCGGTCTTGTACGGACACCCGCACAGGTTACCACATGCACAGGCACTATATGAGTACACACTATATTCACTTGCATTGAGTGCACGTGCATGTAATCTCTTGCCCATGACCTCAGCACCCCATCACGCGGCAACGATTGACACCCGAAGGACTTCTGACGCACCGTCCGACGAACACCACTGGAGCCCACGACTCTGGGGCGCGCTGATCGTGCTCTGTGCCGCCCTCTTCCTGGACGCGCTGGACGTCTCGATGGTCGGCGTCGCGCTCCCCTCGATCGGCTCCGACCTCAAGCTCTCCACGTCCGCGCTGCAGTGGGTGGTCTCCGGTTACGTGCTCGGCTACGGCGGGCTGCTGCTGCTCGGCGGCCGGGCGGCCGACCTGCTGGGCCGGCGCCGGGTCTTCCTGATCGCGCTCGCGGTCTTCGCCGCCGCCTCACTGCTCGGCGGCCTGGTCGACAACGGCGGCCTGCTGATCGCCGCCCGCTTCCTCAAGGGAGCCAGCGCCGCGTTCACCGCACCCGCCGCGCTCTCGATCATCACCACCACCTTCCCCGAGGGTCCCGCCCGCAACAAGGCGCTGTCGATCTTCACCACCTGCGGCGCCAGCGGCTACTCGCTCGGCCTGGTGCTCAGCGGCCTGCTCACCTCGGTGGGCTGGCGCTGGACCTTCCTGATGCCGGTGCCGGTGGCCCTGATCGCCCTGGTCTTCGCGATCCGACTGCTCCCCCGGCACGCCCACGAGCAGCGGGACGGCGGCTACGACGTGGCCGGCGCGATCACCGGCACCGCCGCACTGCTGCTGCTGGTCTACACCGTCACCGAGGCGCAGGCAGCCGGCTGGGCGAGCCTGCGCACCATCGGCTCGCTGGTCGCCGTGCTGCTGCTCGGCGCGGCCTTCCTGCTGATCGAGCAGCGCACCGCGCACCCGCTGGTGCGCCTGGGCATCTTCCGCAACGGCAGCGTGGCGCGGGCCAACGCGGCGGCCCTCACGCTGATGGGCTCCTACGCGGGCTTCCAGTTCGTCGTGGCGCTCTACCTGCAGCGGGTGCTCGGCTGGTCGGCCCTGGAGATGGGCTTCGCCCTGTTGCCGGCCGGCGCACTGGTCGCCCTGTCGGCCACCAGGATGGGCGCCATCGTGGACCGCTACGGCACCGGCAAGCTGCTGCCGCTGGGCGGCCTGGCGATGGTGCTCGGCTACGCGCTCTTCCTGCGGCTGGGCACCCACAGCACCTTCGCCGCCCTGGTACTGCCGAGCATGGTGCTGCTCGGCATCGGCTTCGCGCTCTTCTACCCCTCGGCCAACATCGCCGCCACCAACGGCGTGGCCGACGAGGAGCAGGGGCTGGCCTCCGGCCTGGTGAACACCGCGATGCAGATCGGCAACGCGCTGGTGCTGGCCGTGACCACCGCCGTGATCACCGCCGGCAGCCATGGCGGCACCAGCGCCGGCTCCCAACTGGACGGCTACCGGCCCGGGTTGCTGCTGGTCACCGGAGTCGCCCTGGTGGGCCTGCTGGTCACCGCGACCGGTGCGCTGCTGGACCGGCGACGGGCGGGAACGCGGCACTCGGTGCCGGACTACGATTACGGTCGGCTCGGCGCCGATGCGGCACTGCCGGAGCAGGTCAGGTCGACCGAGCAGGTCTGACCGGCCGACCCGGTCCAGCGTGTGACTCACCGGCCCACCGGGCGGCGGACGCCGCCCGGTGGGCATCGGTCTCACCAGTCCCCCGTTCTGGTGAGACCGACACCAGTGTCCGCGTCCGCCCCGCACCCGGCGCTGCTTCGGGTACGGGCAGTCGGCGACGCCCGAGCCGGCAGTATATTGGCCCGGAGTCAACCAACCTACGGAGCTGACACGATGGCACCTCGCGGGGAATCGGTCAACGAGGAGATGCGGCTACGCTCCCGCCGCCGCCTGATGCGGGCCACCGTGGAACTCGTGGACCAGCACGGATACTCCGCGACCACGCTGGCCGACATCGCCGAGCAGGCAGGGCTGGCCCGCGGTCTGGTGTCGTACTACTTCGACGGCAAACGACTCTTGATGCAGGCGGCCACCCACCGCTTGATGCACCTGGAACTGGCCGCCGCGCTCGCCCCGCTGCCCGGCGACGCCTCGCCGCAGTGCCGGCTGGCCACCGCGATCGACGCGGTGCTGAACACCGCGCTGGACCATCCCCGGGTGATGCGCTCGCATCTGGCGCTGATCCTCGACCCGGACGTCGGCGACTTCGTGCAGGACCCGGAGCAGCGGCAACTGGGCGCGCTCCTGCGGGAGGTGCTGGCGGACTGGGGAGCCGGGGATCCGATCGCCGAGCACGCGGTGCTGCGCAGCGCGCTGATGGGTGGCTGCATCGGCCTGCTGCTGCCCGGGGCGCAGACCCCGCTGCCGCCGATCCGGGCCGACCTGTTCGCCCGCTACGACCTGCCCTGGGAGCTCGGCCGGCCACCGCAACCGCAGGCACCGAGCCGACCGCACTGGGCGCCGCAGGAGCCCACGGCACCCTGACCGCCCCCACCCCGATCGCCCGGGACGGCCCCAGAACTTGTGGAGCAGGCCGGAGTTCAGCTCTCCGCGAGGATCGAGGCGAGCAGGTCGATGGTGCGCTCCGGGGTCAGGCTGTCCACGCAGAGCCGCTCCATCACCTGCACGTATGCGTCGACGTCGTCGCGCTTGTCCAGGTAGAGCGCGCTGGTGAGTTGCTCCAGGTAGACCACGTCGGCCAGGTCCTGTTCCGGAAAGCGCAGGATGCTGAACGCGCCGCTCTCACCGGCGTGCGCGCCGAACCGGAACGGCATCACCTGGATCACCACGTTGGGCTGCTCGGCGACGTCGATCAGGTACTGGAGCTGACCGCGCATCACCTTCGGCCCGCCGACCGGACGGCGCAGCGCCGCCTCGTCGATCACCGCCCACAGCCGCGGCCCCTGACCCTCCGTCAGCAGCTTCTGGCGGCGCAGTCGCAGGCCGACCAGGCGCTCGATCTCCTCGTCGCTGAGCACCGGACGGCTCTGCCCGAAGACCGCGCGGGCGTAGTCCTCGGACTGCAGCAGCCCCGGGATGAACTGCACCTCGTAGGTGCGGATCAACGAGGCGGCCTCCTCCAGGCCGACGTAGGTCTGGAACCAGCCGGGCAGGACGTCGCTGAAGCTGTGCCACCAACCGGACTTGTTGGCCTCGCGGACCAGGCCGAGCAGCGATTCGCGCTCCTCGCCGTCGGTCACGCCGTAGAGGCTGAGCAGGTCGGCGACGTCCCGCTCCTTGAAGCTGACCCGGCCCAGTTCCATCCGGCTGATCTTGGACTCGGAGGCACGGATCGCGTAACCGGCGTCCTCGCGCGTGATGTTCCGGCTCTCGCGCAGTCGGCGCAGCTGGGAGCCCAGGAGGATACGGCGCACCATGGAACCGCCGCCGGGCTGCGCTGTGGTCATGCCGTGGGAACCTCCGCGTCGGGAAACAGCGCACAGTCTGCCATCACTTGGCCGCTCACAGTGCGTGTAGTGGCAGAAGGATCTATCAATTTTGCATCAGCACGTCCATCGGCACGTTCCGCTGCACGTGCATCCGGCTCATGCATATGCCAATCGGCCAACTGCACGTGAATCGACTCTTGCATCTGCCGTGAGCGCAGAGCACGATGGTGCACGTGCAGTTGCACGCCCCTTGGATCCCCGCGGGCTTCGTCGTCGACCGTGCGCAGTTGGTCGGGACGAGGACCAGGCGGCCGAGCGAGTCGGAGGTGACCGGCATGACCCCGCCGGGTCCAGCCGTGTCCGCCCCCTTATGGGAGGAGCTCTTCATGGGCACCGGTGCGGCCCTGGCCGTCGATCCTGACGTTGTGACGTGTACCCTCGCGCCCCGCTACGACGCGGTGAAGACAGCTCGCGATTTCACCAGAACGACCCTGCTCCGCTGGGGCCTTGAGAATCTCTTCGACGATGTGGCACTGGTCTCCTCGGAGCTGGTGACCAACGCGCTGCGCCACGCGATAGGCCAGCCGACCGTCGCCGACCTGGCGGAGGCCTGCTGTCCGAGCTCGGCGCTGGCCGGGTTCCCGGTGCAGGCGGGCAACGGCCGCGCGCCCGAGGGGCAGGGACAGGCGGCGGAAGGCCGGCTGCCGGTCCGGCTCAGTCTGGTCCACCGTGCCTCCCAACTGGTCTGCGCGGTCAGCGATCCGAGCACCGAGGGCCCGGTGACCCGGGAGGCGGACTTCGTCGCCGAGTCGGGCCGCGGACTGCACCTGGTCGACTCCTTCAGCCAGTCCTGGGGCTGGCACCCGCTGGCCTCCGGGGCCGGGAAGGTGGTCTGGGCCCTGTTCCAGGCCGACGAACCGTCAGCAGAGGTACCAGGTCTGGCCGCTGACGCGATGTCAGCGATGACCGCCTCGGCCGGACGCCACCGCCGCTCCGCCTAGGGACCACGCCGTGCACCACGGGGCACCTCCCGGTCGATGGCCGGGAGAGTCGCGCCTGTGCGCGGCGTTTCGCTGTTCCCTGGCGTGCCGGCCACGCCGTCCATGCCAGCCACGCCGCCCATGCCGTTCGCTGAACAGCCGGCACCGCACGAGCCACCGCACCGGCCCGGACACGTCGAACGCCGCCGCGGCACGGACCCCCACGACGGCGTGTTTTCGTGTCACCGGACCAGCCGGGCCCTCAGGCCACCAGGTGGTCGAACTCCCCGTCCTTGACACCGAGCAGCATCGCCTCGATCTCGTCACGCGTGTAGATGAGCGCCGGACCGTCCGGGAAGCGCGAGTTGCGCATCGCGACCGCACCGTCGGGGAGGGCGGCGAACTCCACGCAGTTCCCCTTGGAGTTGCTGTGCCGACTCTTCTGCCAGACCACACCGTCGAGGTCCGCAGCCGCCATGCCGTTGTACGTGTGGTGCATAGAAATCTCCCAAGAGCCTGGAGTGCTCGTACTACTCGGCGCCCGACCGCTTCGGCCGCCGGCCGCCTCCGGCTCGTACGGGCAGGGCTGGTGCCTTACTAGTCGTAATAATAACGCTAATGCACGTGCATCGGCATGTGATTTTGCGCGTGCAGAAGCCTGTACGACAGGTGACCAAACCGAGCCCTGGAGGCCTTGTCAGGTCCACCGAATCGGACATCTGTTGGCAAATCGCTCAATGATCCGTAACCCGGCGTCGGCAAACCGGCCGGCCAGCCTGACCGGTTCGACCATTGACACCCGCCACAAATGATCAACTTCGCAGCCAATTCCTCACACTCCGTCACATTCGCACCAAGGGCTGAGGGTTTTCACGCGACTTGTCCGGATTGGGGGCCCGCCGGTGTCGAATCCGCTCTCCCACCAGGACGTGTTGGAGTGCCTGGCCGGATGCGGGGCGATGGCGCGCATGTCCTACGATCTCCGGCATGAGCACTGCAGCCATCCCGGGCGCACCACTGCCCGTCCGCACGCCAGGCTCCCGCGCGCGGGGGCGCCACCGTCGGCCCGAAAGGCCCGAGGTGCCGATCGGCGCGCCGGCGCTCGTGCTCGCCGTCCCGGCCGAGGCCGGCCCGGCCGCGGTGGCGCTGGTGGACGAACTGGTCTCGATGATCCGCTTCGAGCAGCCGGGCATCGAGGTGGCGGCCGGCTGGCTGCGCACCGCCCCGGCGGCGGAGCAGGACCCGACCGACAGCGAGCCGGCCCCGGATCTGCGGGAGCCGGGCGCCGATGAGCAGGGGGCGGCGGCGCCGACGACCCGGCCGACCGCGACGGTCGAGGAGCTGATCTCCTGGGCGCTGGCGGCCGGACGACCCGCGCCGGTGCTGGTGCCGCTACTGCCCGGCCCGCACGACTACCTGATGGACCTGCACGCGCTGGCCACCGAGACCGGCGCCCTGCTGACCGACGCGCTCGGCCCGCACCCGCTGCTGGCGGAGGCCGTGCACGTGCGCCTCTCCGAGGCCGGCCTGGCCCGCGCCGACCGCGCCCGGCTCTTCGCCATCACCACCGCCGCCGACGGCGTGGTGCTGATCACCACCGGCGGCCAGGCCGCCGCCGACGCCGCCGGCATCACCGGCGTGCTGCTCGCCGCCCGCCTGGCGGTGCCGGTGGTCTCCGCCGCGCTGGACGTGCCGGGCTCGGTGGCCGACGCGGTCGACCACCTGCGGGCCACCGGCTCGCAGCGGCCGGCGCTGGCCCCGCTGGTGATCGGCCCGGAGGCCGACGAGCAGTTGCTGCTCGCCGCCGCCGCGGAGACCGGTTGCGAGAGCGCGGCCGTGCTGGGCGCCTACCCGACGATCGGTCAGCTGGTCGCCTCGGCGTACCTGGCCGCGCTGCCGGTCCCGGCGGTCGAGGAGGCTCCCGTCGAGGAGGCCCCGGACGACCAGGCCGCTGCGGGCGAGTGACCCGCTAGACGGCGAGTCAGCACGAGACAACACCAGATAGCGGACAAGGCCCTGGCCCTGCCCCCGGCGCGAGCGCTGGGGGCAGGGCCGGCGGCATGTCCGGCCACGGCACCGGGGCGGCCGGGTCCGGGCCCGGGGCGGCGAGAACGGCCCCTGAGGCCTCCCTCACGGCCCGGAAAGGGCGGGCGGGCTCGCGGCCGGACGGGCCACCTCCCCGGCAACGCCCAGGCGACCGGCAGGTGACGGCCCGGCGGCGGTGCGGGGCGCTCGGCGCGACTCCCGAGGGGGCGGCAGCAGGCGGTTCGCGGTGGCGACCTGACGGAGTGACAGAAGGTGCAAAACGGACATTCGGTTGATGTCGGCCAGTCACGCCGCGCTGCGCCGGATGAGACTTTGGTCCTGCCCCGAGCCGTTCCCGCAAGACGAATTTCCAAGATCCCCAAGAGATCTCCACACCCGGAAAGCGGACGGACCATCAGCACCGCGCGCCCTGAAGGAGCGCCATCTCCCGAACCCCAGGCGTCAGTTGCGCACCACGCCCGGACCACTCCTCCGACGCCCCCTCAGTTGTGCCGCCGGAGCGATCTTGAAGCTCCCGTGAAGTGCCTGTGACGGCCGTCACAGCTGTTTGCGGTTTCAACTTATCTCTGTCTAACGTGCTCCCCGTTCGTGGTCACACGGACCCAGCGCAACCGGACGCCTAGTCCTGCCACCGGCCGCGCTGGCAGCGCGAAAACGCAACCACGGCAGGAGCGGGGGAACCAGGTAAGCCGCTCCGGCGCCGGTCTTCGGACCAGGTGCCCGGGGCTAGGGGTGAAGCCGCGCAGCGCGCGGCCGGGCAACTCCAGCCCGAATCCGACAGCTCACCTCGCAGGCGTAGGAGAGGATCGCGTCTTCATGCTGCCCACTTCCGGCACGACCCGTCCGTCCCGTAACGCCCGTCGGGTGATCGCGGCCACCGGTCTGCTCGGCCTCGGTCTGACCCTGCCGTGCATCACCGCCACCACCGCCAACGCGGCGCCGGTCTCCACCTGGGACAAGGTCGCCCAGTGCGAGAGCACCGGCGACTGGAGCATCAACACCGGCAACGGCTACTACGGCGGCCTCCAGTTCAGCGCCTCCACCTGGGCCGCCTACGGCGGCACCCAGTACGCGGCCCAGGCCAACCAGGCCACCAAGGACCAGCAGATCGCCGTCGCCGAGAAGGTGCTGGCCGACCAGGGCCCCGGCGCCTGGCCCGTCTGCTCGATCCAGGCCGGCCTGACCGCGGGCGGCCCCGCCCCGGCCATCAACCCCGGCGGCTCGACCAGCTCCTCCGCGGCCACCACCAGCGCCCCGGCCCCCAGCACCCCCGCCCCGAGCGCCCCGGCGCAGAGCAGCGGCTCGCACCAGGGCGGCTCGGACCACGGCAACTGGGGCCACTGGAACCACTCCCAGGGCGACCAGAGCTACACCGTGAAGGCCGGTGACTGGCTCTCCACCATCGCCAACACCCACCACGTGGACGGTGGCTGGCAGAAGCTCTACGACCTCAACAAGTCGGTCCTGACCCAGGGTCCGGACCTCCTGTACCCGGGCGAGCACCTGTCGCTCGGCACCCAGGCCGCCCCGGCCACCCAGGCCCCCGCCAGCACCCCGGCGCCCGCCCCGGCCCCGGCGGTCACCGCCCAGACCACCGCCGCCACCAGCGCGCCGGCCGCGACCGGCTCGATGGCCGCCGCGATCAGCTTCGCCGAGTCCCAGGTCGGCCAGGCCTACATCTACGGCGGCACCGGCAACGGCGGCTGGGACTGCTCCGGCCTGACCCAGGCCGCGATGGCGAAGGCCGGGATCTCCATCCCCCGCGTCGCCGCCGACCAGGCCGCCGCCAGCACCCCGGTGTCGATGAACAGCCTGCAGCCGGGCGACCTGCTGTTCTGGTCGAACAACGGCCAGGACTCGGGCGTCTACCACGTCGCCATCTACGTGGGCAACGGCCAGTTCGTCGAGGCCGCCAACCCGAGCGCGGGCGTGAAGTACGAGACCATCAGCAACTACGCCCCGGACTTCGCCGGCCGGGTCTGAACGACCTGACGGACGCGTGGTGAAGAACGCGTCCTGACGGGCACGTGCCGATCGGCACTCTCCGATCGCAACCGCAGGGCAGCCTGAAGGCCGCCTCCCCGAAGGGAGGCGGCCTTCGGCCGTGCTCGGGCATGCCGAGGTCCCCCGCTGATCGATCAGCTGACGCGGAGACGTTCCAAGAACTCCGGGACGCCCTCGACCTGCTGGTAGCGCCTGAAGGCCGGTGCGAGTTCGCGGACCAAGGTCACACACCGCTCGGCACCGATGCGGGTGGCGAGATCAAGGGATTCGTTGGTGACGGCGAGGGCACGCTCGACCTCGCCGGACTGAAGATGGCTCCGTGCCTCGTAGGTCAGGAAGATCCCGCGCGTCTTGTCCCGGGAGCGGGGCAGCAGCGACATGCCCTCGGTGATCCGGGCCTTGGCGAGGTCAGATCGGCCAAGGTCGAGCATGCACTGGCCGGAGTCGACGGTGAGGTCTGCGGGGCTCATCCACACACACCAGCTGGGGGCGGGGTCGGCGGCTGTGGTCGACAGCTCGGTCTCGGCGGCGGACAGGTCGCGGTAGCAGTCCGAGCGCTCGCCAAGCGCGGCATGAGCCCTGGCCCTGCGCAGGAGGAGCAGGGAGCGGGCCGTAGGGTGCTCGGTGCGGGAGAGCGCGTTGCCGAGGAGGTCCACGGAGATGTTCGGCCGGCCGAGCCAGTTGGACTGGTAGGCGAAGTCGGACAGGACGCCGGCTCCGAAATCGCGGTCGCCGGCAGCGTGTGCGCTGTGCAGGGACGCCGACCACAGGCGGCCTGCGGCTGAGTGGTGACCCTGGTCGAAGCGATGCCAGCCGCAGGTGGTCGCCAGGGATGCGGCGAGAAGGTGCAGTCGCTTGCCGGTGCGCTCACTGTAGCGGCCGTCGGCAATCAGGTTGGTGACCGTGGCGAGGTGAGCATCCATCAGTTTCGCGGTGTGCTGGCGTTGCTCGGTCGGAAGCGTCGTCAGTCGCGTACTGGTGGACTCCAGCCAGTCGACCAGCTCGCCATCGACGCTCCTACCGCCCAAGGCGGTGGTGAGGTGGTCCGGTTCGACCAGCGCCCACTGGGCTGCGAGGCCAGCCAGCGAGATGGCGCTGAAGGTCATGAAGTTACGACGGTCCATCGCGGTTCTCTGGGCCTCTCGAAGTGTTTGAACGGTATACGCGGAACCCAGCGGCAACGGGACATCGTGCCCGGGCAGCCAGTCCGGCCAGCCGAACATCTCGACGTCCTCGACCGGGACGTCCAGGGCATCGGCGAGCAGCAGTTCAGACTCCGAGCTCGGCCCAGCCTGGTAGTTCTCCCACTTCCAGACTCGCTGTCGATCGATCCCCGAGCGGAGCCCACGCTTGGCGGCGGCCTGGCGGCACAGCCGCGCCAGGTCTTCCAACGTCAGCTCGCGCTGGACACGCACGTATGTGAGGGGGTGCCGGATCGGATCGTCCACGGGCCAATCCCATCATCCACAGTGACCGGCAGCTTACTGCGCGCGAGAGCGGGACTACACCGGGACGACAGGCAACGCCTGTCCGACTACGAGCAGTTGGGCTGTACTCATCATGCGTCGACAAGTTCCCGCACGAAGCGGAAGGAGTCCGCTCATGAAACGGCGAGCTGCGGTCACCGGCCTCGGCCCACGTTACCTATTGACGGAGGGTTCCATGGCACACACCATCCGCTACCACCGCCGCATCGCGTCTCGGCCGCGAACAGTTGTCGTCCAGCCCGACGGCTTCTGCAACCTGGCCTGCCGGTACTGCTACCTCCCGGACAAGGAGCGGCGGTCGCCCATGCCGCTCGCCGTCGCCGAGGCGGTAGCCCGCTCGGTCTCCGAGTTCGCCGACCCGTCGTCGCCGCTGGAGATCGTCTGGCACGCCGGGGAGCCGATGGCCCTCGGGGTCCGCCGCTTCGTCGAACTGGTCGAGCCGTTCGAGGAGCTGAGGCGGACCGGAGCGCTGCACCATTACGTGCAGACGAACGCCACGCTGGTCACGGACGCCTGGTGCGACTTCTTCGCCGACCGGGAGTTCCGGATCGGGGTGAGCGTCGACGGCCCCGCCGCGCTCAACTGCGATCGGGTCGATCGCACCGGGAAGCCCGCGTTCAGCCGGAGCATACGGGGTATCCGTCGCCTGCGTGACGCCGGCATCGGCTTCTCGGTGATCGCGGTCGTCACCGCGGACGGCATCAGCCGGCCGGAGGAGCTGCTGGACTTCTTCGCCGAACTCGGCTGCCACACGGTCGGCTTCAACATCGAGGAGTCCGAGGGTGCCAGCACCACCAGGCAGACCCCCGTGCTCGAAGAAGCCGTCGAATTCTGGCGCCGGACCATCACCTGGACCCGCGCGCACCCAGAGCTGAGGGTCCGGGAAGTGGACCGGCTGGGCGGCTACCTGCGTGCGCTCCGGGCCGGGAACGGTTGGCGGGACGTGCTGATCGACCCGATACCCGCTGTCTCCTCCGCCGGGGAGGTGGTCCTCCTCTCCCCCGAGCTGGCGGGCGTCACCGCCCCCGGGTACCAGGACTTCCGCGCCGGAAACGTCCTGGAGCGGTCCATCGGCGCCATGCTGACGGACGCGCACCGGCTGCGCTACGTGGACGAGTTCCTGACCGGCCTCGACAACTGCGAGGCCACCTGCGAGTTCTTCGGATTCTGCCGGGGCGCGCAGGCCGGCAATCGCTTCTTCGAGAACGGCTGCTTCGACAGCACCGAAACGAACCACTGCCGCGTGTCGAAGCAGGCCCTTCTCATCGCTCTGTCCGATACCGTCCGCAAGGAGCAAGCCGCATGACCCTCCTCGAACTACTGGAAACCGCCCAGGCCAGCGTGATCACCGATCTCGTGGGCGTCCTGGAGGTCGAGCCCGCGGTGGGCAAGTTCGACAACCGGCCCACGTGGGACAACACGTCGTCGTCGTTCGACAACCGGCCGACCTGGGACAACTGGAACAAGAGCAGCAAGTAGACCTGTCGCAGGCCCGTGGATGAATTGGCGGGCCGGGCCCGCTTTCGAGAGCGAGACACCATGGACAGCCGCACCTTCGGCCGCGTCAGCGTCACCCTGCCCAACCTCGCCGACGGCTACCTCACCAACGTCACCACGCTGGAGAGCGGACGAGGCTCCGTCCAGGAGTTCCGGTACGCCGACGCCGACCTCCGCGACCTCGACCTCGCCCGGGCCCGCCTCATCACCGGCCGCGTCACCCACCTTCACGCGACCCGCGTGCGTCTGGATGACGTCCGGGTCGACTCGGTGGAGTTCGACAGCTGCGACTTCGGCTCTGCCGACTGGAGCGACAGCAAACTGTCCCGCGTCGTCTTCCGCGACTGCAAGATCATGGGCGCCAACCTCACCAGGGTGAACCTCGACAGCGTCCTCTTCGAGAACTGCAAGCTCGACTACGCCACCTTCGAGCAGGTCCGTGCCGCCGGCCCTGTCGCCTTCTCGAAGACCGCCCTCACCGAGGCGTCGTTCAACGGCTGCGACCTCGCCAAGGTCGTCTTCGACGACTGCACGCTGCGACTGACGGAGTTCGGCCGCGGCACCTACAAGGAGACGGACCTGCGCGGCAACGAGCTGACCACCGTGCGCGGGGTCGCCAACCTGGCAAAGGTCATCATCAACCACTCCCAGCAGGCCGATCTCGCCCAGGCCCTCACCGCGGAGCTGGAGGTCATCTACGACGAAGACCTGGACAACGGACGGAGTAACTGGTGAGCCTGAGGATCGCCCTCGGCTTCGATGCCCTCCGCGAACGCTGCCAGGTCGCCGACGTCCGGACGGCGCACGGGGATCCTGAGTACGAGGACGGCGCGGTCCTGCCATTGGGTCCCTGGCGCCCCGTCACCCTCGGGACAGGAGCACACGTCACATCGACGGAGGAGACCCCGGACTCTGTCCTGGTGGAGCTGGTCGAGAAGATCGACCGTGCCCAGCTTGACCGCCTGGACGTCACCCAGCTCGGCACCACCGAAAGCCCCGCGAAGGCTCTCACCACCACTCCCAACTACCGCGACGGCCGGCGCATCGGACTGCACCTCGACAACTGGGACAAGCTCACCTACGCCGCCAAGCACACCGGCCGGCGACGGTTGTGCATCAACCTCGGTCCCGGCAGCCGGTACCTCCTGCTCGGCGACACCGACATTCAGGCGATCTGCCGCGCGGTCCACCAGGACTACGCGACTCGGTACCCGCACACGGACGACCTTCGCGCCTACGTCGCCGCCGGACGCCCCCTGCGGTGCCTGCGCATCCGGCTCGAGCCCGGTGAGGGTTACGTCGCGCCTACCGAGTACCTGCCACACGACGGATCGACCGACGGCCAGCAGCACTCCACCGCGGCGTTCTGGCTGGGCCGCTGGCCGCGTGGCACGTTCGGGCGACCATTGCTCCACCGGTAGCCCCGCACTCGCCGAAGTCCCCCGCTGCCGGGCACCGGCACGCCGCCATCAGCGCTGCGGGCCGGCCCCCGTGGAGCCCCGGACCACCAGTTCGGGCTGGAACATGAACTCGCCGCGCTGGGCCGGCTCGCCGCCGACCTCCTCCAGGAGTGCGTCCACCGCCGCCGTGGCCATCGCCTCGACGGGCTGGCGGATGGTGGTGAGCGGGGGGTCGGTGAAGGCCATCAGGGGTGAGTCGTCGAAGCCGACCACCGAGACGTCACCGGGCACGCTCAGCCCGCGCTGGCGCACCGCGCGGATCGCGCCGAGGGCCATCAGGTCGCTGCCGCAGACGATCGCGGTGCAGCCCCGGTCCAGCAGCGCGCCGGCGGCCGCGTGGCCGCCCTCGACGGTGAACAGGGTGTGGTGCACCAGTTCGTCGGCCTGCTCGGCGGTGTAGCCGAGGACCGAGCGCAGCGCGGCGGTGAAGCCCTCGATCTTGCGGAGCACCGGCACGTACCGGCGCTGACCGACCGCCAGGCCGATCCGCTGGTGGCCGAGTTCGGTCAGGTGCTGGACGGCCATCGCCATCGCGGCCCGGTCGTCGGGCGAGATGAACGGCGCGGTGATCTTCTCGCTGTAGCCGTTGATCAGCACGAACGGCACCTGGCGGCCGGTCAGCTTGGCGTACCGGTCGTGGTCGGCGGTGGAGTCGGCGTGCAGGCCGGAGACGAAGACGATGCCCGCCACGCCCCGCTCGACCAGCAGCTCGACCAGTTCGTCCTCGGTGGACCCGCCCGGGGTCTGGGTGCAGAGCACCGGCGTGTAGCCGTGCCGGCTCAGCACCTGCTCGATCACCTGGGCCAGCGCGGGGAAGATCGGGTTGCCGAGCTCCGGCGTGATCAGCCCGATCAGCCCGGCGCTGCGCTGGCGCAGCCGGGTGGGCCGCTCGTAGCCGAGCACGTCGAGCGCGGCCAGCACGGTCTGCCGGGTGGCGGCGGAGACGCCCGCCTTGCCGTTGAGGACGCGGCTGACGGTGGCCTCGCTGACCCCCGCCTGCGCCGCGATGTCCGAGAGTCGCGCCGTAGTCACGATCCCAGAGCCTATTGCAACCATGTCAGACCGCCCACCAGCTGGTGCTGTCCGGCGCCAGCAGTCCCGGCTCGACGCCCTCGCCGGAGCTGAGCAGCAGTCGGCCGGCGGTCGGGTACGCCACCGGCTGCCGGGTGGTGTTGGCCAGGCAGACGAACGAGCCGCGGCGGAAGGCGAGCACGCCCGGGGCGGACGGCAGCCACTCCACCTCGCGGCCGGCGCCGAGTTCGGGGCGCTCGCGGCGCACGGCCAGCGCGCTGCGGTAGAGCTCCAGGGTGGAGGTCGGGTCGCCGGTCTGCGCCTCGACGCTCAACTCGGCCCACTCGGCGGGCTGCGGCAGCCAGCTGGGGCCGCCGGTGGTCGGGCCGAAACCGTAGGGGGCGGTGCTGCCGGACCACGGGAGCGGGACCCGGCAGCCGTCGCGGAAGCCGTCCTGGCCGTCGGCGCGGAAGAACGAGGGGTCCTGGCGGACCTCGTCGGGCAGGTCGGTGACGTCCGGCAGGCCGAGCTCCTCGCCCTGGTACAGGTAGGCGGAGCCGGGCAGCGCGAGCATCAGCAGGGTGGCGGCGCGGGCCCGGCGCAGGCCGAGTTCGCGGTCGCCGCGCTCGCGCAGCTGGGTGCCGCCGGGCGGGTTGGCGAAGCGGGTGGCGTGCCGGGTGACGTCGTGGTTGGAGAGCACCCAGGTGGCGGGGGCGTCGACCGGGCGCATCGCGGCGAGCGAGGAGTCGATCACGGCGCGCAGCTCGGCGGCGTCCCAGGCGGTGCCCAGGTACTGGAAGTTGAAGGCCTGGTGCAGCTCGTCGGGTCGCACGTAGTTGGCGGTGCGCTCGACGGTGGGGGTCCAGGCCTCGGCGACCGCGATCCGCTCGCCGGGGTACTCGTCGAGGATCTTGCGCCAGGCGCGGTAGATCTCGTGCACGCCGTCCTGGTCGAAGAACGGCATCACGTCGTTGCCGAGCAGCTTGAGCTGGTCGTGGGTGCCGAGGTCGGGCAGGCCGGGGGCCTTCACCAGGCCGTGCGCGACGTCGACCCGGAAGCCGTCGACGCCCATGTCCAGCCAGAAGCGCAGGATCGAGCGGAACTCGTCGGCGACGGCGGGGCTGTCCCAGTTGAAGTCGGGCTGCTCGGGGGCGAACAGGTGCAGGTACCAGTCGCCCGGGGTGCCGTCGGGGTCGGCGGTGCGGGTCCAGGCCGGGCCGCCGAAGATGGACTCCCAGTCGTTGGGCGGCAGTTCGCCGGTCTCGCCCTTTCCGGGGCGGAAGTGGTAGCGCTCGCGCAGCGCGGAGCCGGGGCCCTCGCGCAGCGCGCGCTGGAACCACTCGTGCTGGTCGGAGGAGTGGTTGGGGACCAGGTCCACGATGATCCGCAGGCCCAGCGCGTGGGCGTCGCGGATCAGGCCGTCGGCGTCCAGCAGGCTGCCGAACATCGGGTCCACCGCGCGGTAGTCGGCCACGTCGTAGCCGGCGTCGGCCTGCGGGGAGGCGTAGAACGGGGAGAGCCAGACCGCGTCCACGCCCAGCTCGCGCAGGTAGGGCAGCCGGCTGCGGACGCCGGGCAGGTCACCCATGCCGTCGCCGTTGGCGTCCGCGAAACTGCGCGGATACACCTGGTAGATGACCGCGTCCCGCCACCAGCCTCTGGGCTCGCCGGCAGGGGTGGCGGCGGAGGCGGTCAGCCGGGTGGTGTCGGCCAGGTTCTGGGTCATCAGGCGGATCCCTCGAGGACTAGGTGGCGTGCCGACAACTCGCGCGAAGGGGCGCTCAGTGCACGCGTAACAGGCAGAATACTGATATGAGTTGAGTGTCCGTCAGGACTTCGCGGCACCTGCGGTCAGGCCGGCGACCAGGTGCCGCTGGACCAGGTAGAAGAAGGCCGAGGCGGGGATCGCGATCAGCACCGCGGTGGCGGCCATCAGGTTCCACTGGCTGTCGTGCTGGCTGACGAAGGTGGTCAGGCCGACCGCCAGGGTGTACTTGTCGGAGCTGAGCATGAAGGTGGAGGCGAACGGCACCTCGGCCCAGCAGGTCAGGAAGGTGTAGAAGGCGGCCACCGCCAGGCCCGGGCGGGCCAGCGGCAGGATCAGCCGCCAGAAGGTGCCGAACGGGCTGAGCCCGTCCACCCGCCCGGCCTCGTCGATCTCCACCGGGATGGTGTCGAAGTAGCCCTTCAGCAGCCAGGCGCAGTACGGCACGACGGTGCCGGCGTAGACCAGGATCAGGCCGCCGTAGCTGTCCAGCAGGTTGAGGCCGGCCAGGATGTAGTACATCGGCACGATCAGCACGGCGATCGGGAACATCTGGGTCACCAGCAGCGACCACATCAGGGGGCGCAGCCCGGGGAAGCGCATCCGGGAGACCGCGTAGCCGGTGCTGGCGGCGATCATCACGCCCAGCACGCAGGTGCCACCGGCCACCAGCAGCGAGTTGCCGAACCAGGTGAGGAAGTCGGTGTGGTTCAGGACCTCGGAGAAGTTGGCGAAGCTCGCCTTGTGCAGGATGCCGCCGGGCTTGAGGTAGTCGGTCTCGTCCGGGCCGAGCGCGATGTACGCCAGCCAGAGCACCGGGAAGACGGCGACGAAGGCGGCCAGCACCAGCACGCCGTGGGTGAGCACGGAGGCGGTGCGGCTGCGCTCGCCGCGCCGGCGGACCCGGGTGGTGCCGGTCGTCCGGGCGGGCTCCGGGCGGGCGGCCGGTGCGGCGGTGGCGAGGTCGGTGGTGCTGGTCATCTGGGTCCTTCCGTTCCTGCGGTCCTGCGCGGGCTGCGTGGTCGCGTGGTCTCGTGGCGGAGTTGCTGACCGGCCGTCAGATCGCGGTCTGGTCGTTGCGCTTGAGCCAGCGCTGGTAGAAGCCCGTGAAGACGATCAGGATGGAGAGCAGGATGATCCCGTAGCTGGCCGACTGGGCGTAGTCGCGCGGCTGCTGGCCGAAGCCCAGCTGATAGGCCCAGGTCACCAGGATCTGCACGTCGGGGGCGTTCATGCCGAACAGCAGGTAGATGATGGCGAACTGGTTGAAGGTCCAGATCACGCCGAGCAGCACCACGGTGCTGGAGACCGAGCGCAGCCCGGGCAGGGTGACGTGGCGGAACTGCTGCCAGGCGCTGGCCCCGTCCATCTCGGCGGCCTCGTAGAGCTCGCTGGGGATCGACTGCAGGCCGCCGAGCAGCGAGAGCATCATGAACGGCACGCCGCACCAGGTGTTGACCAGGATGGCGGCGGTCTTCTGCGCCAGCGGGTCCTCCAGCCAACTGGGCTGCGGCAGGTGCAGCGAGCCGAGAGCCGCGTTGACCAGGCCGCCGTCGGCGAGCATCAGCCGCCAGGAGAAGACGGTGACGAAGGTGGGCACCGCCCACGGCACGACCAGCAGCATCCGGTACGCGGTGCGGCCGCGCAGCTTCTGGTTGAGCAGCAGCGCCAGGCCGAGGCCGGTGCCGACGGTCAGCGTCACGCAGAGCACGGTCCACTCGATGGTCCACACGAAGTGCGACCAGAAGCGGTCGTAGGAGCCGGGGCCGAAGAGGATGTCGGAGTAGTTGCGCAGCCCGACGAAGTTGAAGCTGTCGGGGATGTGGTTGACCCCGACCGTGTGGCCGACGTTGAGGCTGTTGGCGTCGGTGAGGGTCAGGTAGACGCCCCGGCCCAGCGGATAGGCCACCAGGACGCCCAGCACGATGACCACCGGTGCCACCATCACGTAGGCGTACCAGTACTTGCTGTACGAGAGCTTCAGGCGCTGCGCCAGGGCTGCCATGGGGGTGACACCTTCTTGGGAGGGACGACGTGCCGGAGGGCGGGGCGGTCGGACATGGCACCGGCCGCTCGGCCCGCCCCCGGGGCGGGCCGAGCGGCGTGCGGACTACTGCTTGGCGAAGTCCGGCAGGATCTTCGCGTAGTCCTGGGCGGTGGCGTCCAGGCCGGCCTGCACACCCTTCTGGCCGGTGGCGACCTGGGCGAGGTTGGTGCCCAGCGAGGTGAAGAGCGAGGCGTACTCGGGCAGCGCCGGGCGCGGCTGGGCCACGTTGAGGATCTGCTGGAAGCCGGCGATGCCCGGGTCGGACTTCACCCCGGCGGTGAAGGCGTCGGAGCGGGTCGGCAGGGTGGAGTTCTTCTCCGCGATGAACGACTCGCTGTCGGCCGAGGTCATGAAGGCGGCGAACTTCTCGGCGGCGGCCTGGTGGGCGGCGTCCGAGCCGGCGTAGACCGCGATGTTGTGGCCGCCGGTGGGGGCGCCCGCCTTGCCGGCCGAACCGGCCGGGACGGCGGCGATGCCCAGGTTGGTGTGGTCGGTGAAGGCCGAGCCCTTGTAGATGTTGGTGATCTCCCAGGGGCCATTGATGATCGCCGCGACCTTGCCGCTGTTGAAGGCGTCCATCATGTGGGCGTAGCCGTCGGAGGTGATGTCGGCCTTGACCGTGCCGGGCGCGGTGAACAGCGACTGGTAGGTGTTGATCGCCTTGACGGCCTCGGGCGAGTTGACGGTGATCTTCTTGTTGGCGGCGTCCACCATGTCGGTGCCCTCGCCGAAGAGCAGCGGCATCGCGTAGTAGCCGTCGCCGGCGCGCATCTCGAAGCCGTCGACGCCGGTCTTGGCCTTGATCGTGGCCGCGTCAGCCTTCAAGTCGTCCCAGCTGGTCGGCGCGGTGGTGATGCCCGCCTGGGTGAAGAGCGCCTTGTTGTAGAGCAGGCCCAGGGTGTCGGTGACCAGCGGGACGCCGTAGGTCTTGCCCTGGTACTGCGCCTGCTTGATCAGGCTGGGCTGGAAGACCGAGGCGTCGGGCAGCGCGGGGGTGCCGTCCAGCGGAGTCAGGTAGCCCCCCTTGGCGAAGGCGGCGGTCCAGCCGACGTCGGAGCGGAAGACGTCCGGGGCGCCCTTGCTGCTCATCGCCGTCTGCAGCTTGTTCTGGGCCTGGTCGAACGGCACGTTGACGAAGTTGACCTTGATGGCCGGGTTGGCGGCCTCGAACTTCTGCACCACGGCCTGGTAGTTCGGCGCCTCGTTGGTGGCGTTGGAGGTGTCCCAGTAGGTGATGGTCACCGGGCCGGAAGCCGTGCTGGAGGAGCCGGAGCCGCTGCTGCCGCAGGCCGCGAGAGAGACCGCGAGGGCTGCAACGAGGGCGGAGGCCGCGATGCCACGCCGCATGAGAACTCCTTGGGGGGAAGGGTGGTGGGGGTGGGTGGCCCGGGCGCGGGGACGGGAGCGCATACTTGCCCCCTGGCACCAACCGCACTGGCTGCCGGCGCCGGGCTTGTGAGCAGGAACGTAACAGCGCTGCAAGGCCGTTTGAAAGTTCTTGCAGCAAGTTTCTGCAAGAGGCGGGCGATCGTTACATTCGCGTGTCCAGAGAGTTGCCTCCACGCGTCTTGACCAGCCCGGCTGGTTCTTGACAGCGCAGCGCCCCTGCCATGGGATTGGTCCGGGCCGCCCCCACCCCACGGGCGGTTCCGCCCTGGCCGGTGCAGTCCAGGGTGTCAGTCGCTCAGGAGGCGCAGATGGCGTATTACCGCACCGTTGGCACGGTGCCGCCCAAGAGGCACACCCAGCACCGCGACGAGGCCGGCGGCCTCTACTACGAGGAGCTGATGGGCGAGGAGGGCTTCTTCTCCGACTCCTCGCTGCTCTACCACCGCGCCATCCCCTCCGCCCTGGTGGACAGTCGGATCTGGGCCCTGCCGGACGGCAAGCCGGAGCCGAACCACCCCTTGAAGCCCTTCCACTTCAAGCTGCACGACCTGTTCCCGGGCGAGGAGTGGCGCCAGACGGACGCGGTACGCGGCCGCCGGCTCGTGCTGGCCAACGCCGACGTGCGGATCGCCTACGTCGCCTGCGGTCAGCCCTCGCCCCTCTACCGCAATGCCATAGGCGACGAGTGCGTCTACGTGGAGTCCGGCAGCGGCACGGTGGAGACGGTCTTCGGCAGCCTGGAGGTGGGCCAGGGCGACTACGTGATCCTCCCCCGCGCCACCACCCACCGCTGGCTGCCGAGCGGCGAGCAGCCGCTGCGCCTCTACGCGATCGAGGCGAACAGCCACATCACCCCGGCCAAGCGCTACCTCTCCAAGTACGGCCAGTTGCTGGAGCACGCGCCGTTCTGCGAGCGCGACCTGCGCGGGCCGGTCGGGCCGCTGGTGGTCGGCGAGGACGAGCGCGCCGAGGACACCGAGATCTACGTCAAGCACCGCGGCAACGGCTCCAGCGGCGTCGCCGGCACCGTCTTCGTCACCCCCAGCCACCCCTTCGACGTGGTGGGCTGGGACGGCTGCCTCTACCCGTACGCCTTCAACATCAGCGACTACGAGCCGATCACCGGCCGGATCCACCAGCCGCCGCCGGCCCACCAGGTCTTCGAGGGCAACAACTTCGTGATCTGCAACTTCGTACCGCGCAAGGTGGACTACCACCCGCTGTCGATCCCGGTGCCGTACTACCACTCCAACGTGGACAGCGACGAGGTCATGTTCTACTGCGGCGGGAACTACGAGGCCCGCAAGGGCTCGGGCATCGGCCAGGGGTCGATCTCGCTGCACCCGGGCGGGCACACCCACGGCCCGCAGCCGGGCGCCTACGAGCGCTCGATCGGAGCCGAGTTCTTCGACGAACTCGCGGTGATGGTGGACACCTTCCGCCCGCTGGAGGTCGCCGAGGGCGGCCGGGCGAGCGATGACGGCAAGTACGCGTGGAGCTGGAGCGGGCGCGGCCCGCAGGACGGTGGCAAGCAGCAGTGACGGCTCAGCAGGCCCTTCAGAGCTGGATCCCGGTGCCGGAGGGCTCCCCCTTCCCGGTGCAGAACCTGCCCTATGGCGTGTTCACCCCGCGCGGCTCCGCCCAGCCCCGGGTGGGCGTGGCGATCGGCGAGTTCGTGCTGGACCTCTCGGCGGTCTGGGCGGGCACACCGCTCGGCGGTGACCTGGCCACCGGCTCGCTCAACCGCTTCCTGCGCCGCGGCCCCGCCGAGTGGGCGTACGTGCGCGAGCGGGTCACCAACCTGCTGACGGACGACGGCGAGCGACGACTGGTGGAGGCCAACCTCCACCGGATCGACGAGGTCAAGCTCCACCTTCCGGTGGAGGTGGCGGACTACGTGGACTTCTACGCTTCGGAGCAGCACGCCACCAACCTGGGCCACATCTTCCGGCCCGGCGGCGAGGCGCTGCTGCCGAACTGGAAGCACCTGCCGGTCGGTTACCACGGGCGCGCGGGCACCGTGGTGGCCTCCGGCACCGAGATCCGCCGCCCGAGCGGGCAGCGCAAGGGACCGAACGACCCGGCACCGGTCTTCGGCTCCTCGGTGAAGCTGGACATCGAGGCCGAGCTGGGCTTCGTGGTCGGCGCCGGCTCGACGCTGGGCGAGCCGGTGGGCGTCGACGACTTCGCGCAGCACGTCTTCGGCGCGGTGCTGCTCAACGACTGGAGTGCCCGCGACATCCAGGCCTGGGAGTACGTGCCGCTCGGCCCGTTCCTCGGCAAGTCCTTCGCCACTTCGATCTCCCCCTGGGTGGTCCCGCTCGCCGCGCTGGAAGCGGCCCGGGTGGCCACCCCGGTTCAGCAGCCGCAGCCGCTGCCCTACCTGGTGGAGAAGGAGCCCTGGGGGCTGGACCTCGAGCTGGAGGTGCGGCTGAACGGCGCCGTCATCTCGCGCCCGCCGTACGCCGGGATGTACTGGTCGCCGGCCCAGATGCTCGCGCACACCACGGTCAACGGCGCCTCGCTGCGCACCGGTGACCTGTACGGCTCGGGGACGATCTCCGGCGCGGCGGCCGACCAGCGCGGCTCGCTGATCGAGCTGACCTGGAACGGGCGCGACCCGATCACCCTGCCGGACGGCTCCACCAGGACCTTCCTCCAGGACGGCGACACCGTGACGATGACCGCCTCGGCGCCCGGCGCGGACGGCGTGCGGATCGGGTTCGGCGAGGTGACCGGCACGATCACGGGCTGACGGACCGACAGCGGAGCGGCCGGCCACCCCGATCAGGGGGGCCGACCGCTCCGCTCTGTCCTCATCGAAGGTCCGCACAGGATGAGGCGGCTCACCCGAACAGGTGAAGCGTGAGGTCAATCTGAGGATGCGTCACATCACCGGACGGTCGGACGGGCATAGGTCTGTCGGCACCCAGCCGTCAGTACACACCCCGTCAGCACACTATCGATCCGGTGGAGTAGCCATGCCCGCCCCCCGTCGTCGCGCCCTGGCCGTCTGCGCCGCCCTCGCGGCGGTCCTCGGCAACACCGTCCCCGCTCTCGCCGCCACCGCCCCCGCGCTGCTGCACGCGCCGATCGTGGCCACCTCCCCGCACCTGGTCGGACCGCACGGCACCCCCATCACCCAGGGCACCAGCACCAACTGGGCCGGTTACGCCGCCACCGGCGCCAAGTTCACCAGCGTCAGCGCCAGTTGGGTCGAGCCGACCGGCCTGTGCACCAACGACGACACCTGGTCCAGCTTCTGGGTCGGCCTGGACGGCGACGGCAGCGACTCGGTCGAGCAGACCGGCAGCGAGGTCGACTGCTCCGGCGGCTCGCCGCAGTACTACTCCTGGTACGAGATGTACCCGGCCTACCCGGTCATGTTCACCAACGAGGTGCGGCCCGGCGACCACTTCGCCGCCTCCGTGACCGAGACCGGCGCCGGCTCCTTCACCCTGAAGCTCGCCGACACCACCCAGGGCTGGAGCCACAGCATCAAGCGGACCCTGCCGGGCGCCGCACTGGCTTCGGCCGAGATCATCGCCGAGGCCCCCTCGGACGCCAACGGGCCGCTGCCGCTGACCGACTTCCAGCAGGTCGACTTCACCGGGGCCACCGCCAACGGCAGGCCGATCGGCGGCTTCTCCCCGGAGAACGTCACCATGGCCGCCCACGACGGGACGGTGCTGGCCAGCACCTCGCCGCTGACCGACGGCAACGCCTTCTCGGTGAACTGGCACCACAGCTGACCGCACGCCTAGGGCCGCCGGTCGTGACCGGCGGCCCTAGGCATGTCGACTCCGGCGTCCCGGTCCTCAGACCAGGGCCGGCTGGTTGATCAGGTGCTCGACCAGGGCGAGCAGCACGTCCCGCCCGAACGCACGCGTCCGCACGTCGCCGACCAGCAGCGGCACCTGCGGGTCCAGGTCGAGCGCGACGCGGATCTCGGCGGCCGTACGGGTGTTGACGCCGTCGAAGCAGTTGATCGCCACCACGAAGGGGATCCGCCGGCTCTCGAAGAAGTCGATCGACGCGAAGCTGCTCTCCAGCCGCCGGGTGTCGGCGATCACCACCCCGCCCAGCGCGCCGTTCACCAGGTCGTTCCACATGAACCAGAAGCGCTCCTGGCCCGGGGTGCCGAAGAGGTAGACCACCAGCTCGGGGCCGATGGTGATCCGGCCGAAGTCGAGCGCGACGGTGGTGGTGTCCTTCGTGTCCACCCCGTCCAGGGAGTCGACGCCGACGCTGGCCCGGGTCAGGTACTCCTCGGTGCGCAGCGGGGTGACCTCGCTGACCGAGCCGACCAGGGTGGTCTTGCCCACCCCGAAGCCGCCCGCGATCAGGATCTTGACAGCGGCCGGGGCCGCCTGACTGTCTGTCATCTCAGAGTCTCCGCAGTCCCTCGCGTACGGCGTTCAGCAGGCCGAGGTCGACGCCGCCACCGGCCCTGGCCACCGCGATCGGGGCCCGGGCGGCCAGCAGGCCCAGAGCGATCAGGTCGCCGAGCAGGATCTTGGTGACCGAGACCGGCAGGTCCAGGTCGGCCGCCAGCTCCGCGACCGCCGCGGGCTGCCGGGCGCACCGGGCCAGGATCACCCGGTGCTCGGGCTGCAGCCGGCGGCCCGGCTGCTCGGCGGCCCCCGACACCAGCGTCAGCACGGTGATCAGGGTCAGGTCGTCGCGCTCGGGCGCGGTGCGGCCGCGGGTGATGGTGTACGGGCGGACCATCGACTGCGCGCCGTCGTCCCCGACCGTCTCCTCCAGCTCCTCCCAGTTCGGGCTCAACCGACGCTCCGGATCGGCGTGCTGAGCTTCTGCCCGACCTGCTGGACCAGCGTGTGCATGGCCAGCGACATCACCTCGGCGTCCACCTCCTGGGAGGCGATCACGGCCAGGTGGGTGCCCTGGCCGGCGGCGGTGATGAAGAGCCACAACTCGGCCAGTTCGACGATCACCTGGTGCACCGCACCACCGTCGAAGAGCGTGCCGACACCACGGGCCAGGCTCTGCTGGCCGGTCGCCACCGCCGCCAGCCGCTCGGCGTCCGCCCGCTCGATGCCACGCGACTTGCTGACCACCAGGCCGTCGTCGGAGAGCAGCACGGCGTGTCTGGTCCCGGCCACCGAGTCCACCAACCCGTCCAACAGCCAGTCCAGGTCCTGATGGGTGGCGATGGTGCGCGTCATGACGGGTCCTTACCGGGAGGGATGGGGGTCGACTCGGTGGTCTCGTCACCGAGGCGGGCGGCCCGGGAGCGGCGCTGGAAGGCGCCGATCGCGGCACTGGAGCGGGCCGGGGCGGGTGCTGGTGCTTCTGTGGGGTCACCCGGGGTGTGGCCGCGCTCCGGCGAGGTGGCCGGGGTGCGCAGTTCGGCGGCCAGGCTGGCCTGGCGGACCCGCTGCGGGAGCGGGGACTGCACGTTCTCGGCGGTCCGTTCGTGGTCGCCGGCGGGTACCGCCCAGGACGGGCGGGCGACGGGGACGAGGACGGGGACGGGGACGGGGACGGGGGCCGGCTCGATGGCCGGGGTCGCGGCCGGCGGCACCGGCTCGACTGGCACCGGCTCGACCGGCGCCGGCAGTTCGGCGGGCAGGGTGCGCCCGCGCACCCTGGCGGGCAGCGGCGGGACCTCCACCGGCACCGGCTCCAGCACGGCGCCGTCGGTGACCAGCTCGCCCGGGATCAGCACCACCGCACGGGTGCCGCCGAAGGCCGAGGCGCGGAACTCCACCCGCAACCCCAGGGTGTCGGCCAGCCGGGCGACCACGTAGAGGCCGAGCCGGATGTCGTCGGCCTGCGCCAGCACGTCCATCCGCGGCGGGCGGCGCATCAGGTCGTTGGCGGCGTCCAACTGCTCGGGCTCCATGCCCAGCCCGCGGTCCTCGACCTCCACCGCCAGGCCCCGCCCGACCATCGCGGCGCGCACCTCGACCGGCGTGGGCGGCTTGGAGAAGGCCGCGGCGTTCTCCATCAGCTCCGCCAGCACGTGCACCACCGGACCGACCGCGCGCTCGGAGAGCCACGGGGCGCCCTCGATGTCGATCAGGATCCGCCGGTAGTCCTGCACCTCGCCCTGGGCGGCGCGCAGCACGTCGAGCAGCGAGACCGGCTTGCGCCAGCGGCGCTGCGGCTGGCCGCCGGCCAGGATGACCAGGTTCTCCTCGTAGCGGCGCAGGCGCGCGGTGAGGTGGTCGAGGTCGAAGAGGCCCTCCAGCACCTCGGGGTCCTCGTGCTTGCGCTCCATCTCGTTCAGCGTCTTCAGCTGAAGGCCGATCAGCAGCTGGGTGCGGCGGGCGATGCGCTGCAGCAGGCGTTCGAAGCCGCGGTGCTGCTCGGCCTGGGCGACGGCTGCGGTGACGGCGCTGTGCCGGGCCAGGTTGAGCGCCTGGCCGAGCCGGCTGAGCTCGTCGCCGCGAGCCGGGTCGGCGCTGATCGCCACGCCCTCCTGCGCCGCTGTCGCCGCCTCGCCGCGGCCGAGCCGTTCGACCAGCTCGGGCAGGGTCCGTTCGAGCTCGCCGGCCTGGCCCTGGAGGTCGACGATCCGCCGGCGCAGCGAGCGGGCCAGCCGCCAGGAGGTGATGATCACGGCGATCACCGCGAAGAGGCCGATGACGCTGGTCAGCACCAGTCGCAGCAGCAGCGTCCGGACGGCGCTGTTGCCGGCGGCGACCACCGCGTCGGTGCGGGTCTGCAGCAGCGATACCAGCTGCGGGGTGGTGAGTTCGATGGCCTGGCGCCACTGGTCCTGCACCGGCGGCAGCGGGACGGCGGCGTCGGCGCCGACCGGGGTGGGCTTCAGCAGTTGCTGCTCGATGTCGAGCTTGGTCTGCCAGGGCGAGCCGGTGGTCAACCGCTGGGCCGCGGCCGCCTCCTGGCTGGGCAGGTACGGCAGGATCTTGACGGTGTAGAGGAACGACTGGGCGCCGATCGACTGCTGCACCGCCTGGAAGTCCGGCGTCGACAGCTTGCCGCTGGGCCAGCCGCGGGCCAGGATCGCGTCCTCGCGCGAGACCATCTCCTTGGCCCAGAACTCGTCGACCAGGGTCCGTGAGAGGTAGCCGACCTCGCCGTTGTCCACGTGGCTGAGCGCGCTGAACAGCTTGAGGTCGACGGTGATCAGGTTGGTGTAGTAGACGAAAACGCTCTGCTGGTCGACGCTGCCCTGGTCCACCGCGGCCCGCCGTTGCGGCAGCTGGTCCAGCGCGGTGCGGGCGGTGTTGATGGCGTCCTTCACCTCGGTGGAGGCGTGCGACTGGGAGACCCTGGAGAGCTTCTGGAAGGTGCGCACCGCGTCGTCGGTGGCCAGCCGCTGGGTGGTCAACTGGTCGGTGACGCTGCCCGGCTGGGCCAGTTGCTCGGCGGAGAGCCGGCGCTCCTCCTGCAGGTTGTAGTACACGATGTTGGAGGGCTGGCCCGCGCGCTGGGACAGTCGCCCCTGGGCGGCCTGCCGCTGGAAGTCGGACAGGGTCTGTCCGGTGGTGACGGCCCAGAGCGCGGCGAGCGCGACGCTGGGGACGATCGCCAGGACCAGCAGCGCGGTCCGCAGGGTGAGACGCGAGCGCCTGGTTCTTGACGTCTTTCGCAGCCTGTCGGCTCTACGCGCGCGCAGGGCAGTCTCCTCGAGAGGGGCGGTGCTCTGTGGCGACACGCCGTCTTTGGTACGACCTTTGACGGGGTGATACTAGTCATACAGTGTGACTGTCGGGGAAACCCCAGGCGAAACGGAGTACCGTCGCCGAACGAAACTCCTGACCAGGGCGCAGCTCGGTGGACGGGTACCCGGGGTGGTGCGGCGAGTCCGGGTGGTGCTGGGTCTCCAACGCGACCCCGGCGTAGGGCCCGTAGGCGGCCCCAGTGGGCCCGCTGACCGCGCCGTGGAAGGTGTTCGCCGTGAACACCTGGATGCCCGGCTGGGTGGTCAGCACTTCCAGGCTGCGCCCGGAGACCGGGTCCTCCAGCAGCGCCGCCCGCACCGGCGGCCCGTCCTGCGGGCGCGGGCGCAGCACCCAGTTGTGGTCGTAACCGCCCGGGCCGACCAGCTGCGGGTGCTTCTCGTGGATCGCCTTGCCGATCGGGCGCGCGGTGCGGAAGTCGAACGGGGTGTCGGCCACCGGCTCGAACGGGCCGTACGGGATCTGCCGCTCGTCGACCGGGGTGTACTCGTCGGCGTCCAGCGTGAGCAGTTGGTCGAGCACGTCGCCGCTGCCCTCGCCGGCGAGGTTGACGTAGAAGTGGTTGGTCAGGTTGAGGACGGTGGGGCGGGTGGTGACGGCCCGGTACTCGATGGCCAGTTCGCCGGTGGCGGAGAGCAGGTAGCTCACCCAGACGTCCAGCGCGCCGGGGAAGCCCTGGTCCCCGTCGGGGCTGTGCAGGTGCAGCCGAACGCCGGCCCGGTCGTCCTCGGTGACCGGCTCGGCGGCCCAGACCCGGTCGGCGAAGCCGTCCGGACCACCGTGCAGGGTGACCCCGCCACCGGTGGGGGCCAACCGGAACTCCTGCCCGTCCAGGGTGATCCGGCTGTCCGCGATCCGGTTCGCGTACCGCCCGACGGTGGCACCGAAGTGCCGGGCCGGGCCGAGGATCTGGCTCAACTCCTCGCTGCCGAGCAGCACCTGGCCCACGGCGCCGGTGCGGTCCGGGATCCGCACGCCGTGCAGGGTGGCGCCCAGGGTGAGCACCGCCACCTCCACCGGCCCGGCCCGCAGGGTCCAGCGCTCGATCGCGACCCCGGCCCCACTGTGCTCCAACGGGGCGTGCGAGACCGTCACCGGGTGCTCGGAGTTGGGCGCCATCTGCTGCTCCTTTGAATTCGCCGTGCCGACGACGGGCTTACGGGGCTTACTCAGCGTCAGCCTAGGGGGTGTCAGGGCTCTTGTTCGTCAGGCCGAGCGCGGCGGCCAGGCCCGCCTGGGTGCTGCCGGTCTTGCGGTGCACCGCGGCCAACCGGCGGTCGACCAGACCCGGCGGCATCTTCAGGCGCTCGGCGATCTCCGCCGGCGACAGGCCCTCCACGGTGAGCTGGGCGACCCGCCACTCGACCTGGCTCAGCGCGTCCCGACCGGTGCTGCGCAGTCGGCTCGGGCGCAGGCCCGAGGCCCTGAGCTCCTCGCGGGCCCGGGCCATCAGGCCGTCCGCGTTGCACTCCACCGCCAACTCCATGCCCTGGTGCAGCTGCTCAGTGGCCTCGGCGAGCCGGCCCGACTTGCGCAGCGCGGCGCCCAACTCGACCAGCGCGCAGGCCTGCTCGTAGCCGACCGGGGAGCGGCCGAGTTCGCGCACCGCCTCGGCGAGCAGGTCGACGGCGTTCTGGCCCTCGGCCACCGCGGCCTTCATCCGCAGGGCGGTCCCGATCGCCGAGGCGACGCCGGAGGAGCGGGCCCTGGCCAGCCCCTCGTCGGCCAACCGACGGGCCCGCTCCGGGTCCTCGGGCAGCACCGCGAGCGCCAGGTTGCCGAGCCAGGGCGCCCAGATGGTGTTGTGCCAGCCGCGTTCGACCAGCCGCTCGCCGACCTCGGTGAACACCTCGGCGGCCGCCGGCCGCTCCTGCTGGGCCAGCAGCAGCTTGCCGTAGAGGGTGGCGGCGTCCGGCAGCACCATCGCGGTGGGGTGGTACGGCGGGGCGAAGGAGAACTCGGCGGCCAGCTTCCAGGCGTCGTCGGTCCGGCCGCGCGCCAGCAGGGTGTCGGCCAGCACGCCGACCGCGTCCCACTGCAGCGGCAGGCCGGGGCCCAACTGGCGGGCGATCCGCAGCGCCTGGCGCAGGAAGTTCTCGGCCTCCGCCAGCGCGCCGCGGCGGAACCGGACCAGGCCCATCAGGAAGTAGGCGAAGCCGAGATGGCCGCCGCCCCAGCCCGCCACCTCGAAGGTCCTGATCGCCTCCTCGAAGAGCTTCTCGGCGCGGTCCAGCCGGTCGGTGTAGACGTAGGTGAGGCCGATGATCCCGGGCAGCTCCAGGCCCCACATGGTGCCGGTCCACTCCAGCCCGGCGGGCAGCCGGCCGTCCGGCAGCAGCGCGGAGTCCACCAGCGCCAGCACCTCGGCACAGTCGCCGCCCTGCAGCGTCAGGTCCCAGGCGCGCAACGCCCGGGCGGCCCGCGCCGAGAGGTCGTCGCCGGGCAGCTCCGCACAGAGCGCGGCGAGGCGGGCCGACCGCTCGGGGCCGTCGACCTCCTCGCGCTGGAAGGCCGCCCAGATGAAGTGGGCCACCTGCAGCCTGGTCCGCCCCGAGCCCGGCGCGGTCCGCTCGGCCTCGGCCAGGGTGACCTCGGCGGCCTCCACCAGCCGGCCGCTGTGCGCGAGCACCTCGGAGAGCCGGAAGGTCGCGTCCACCCGCAGGTCGCTGCGGAGCGGCGGGGTGGTGTCGAGCGCGAGGCGGAGCTGGTTGACCGTGCTGACCGGGTCGGTGAGCAGCGTCGCGCAGCCCAGCTCGTAGATCACCTCGGGCCGGTCCTCGTCCTCCGGCGGCTCGGCCAGCGCGCGGTCCAGGCAGCGCACGGCCGCGTCCGGGGCGCCGACCGCCAGGTGCTCGCGGGAGGCCTGGCGCAACTTGACCACCACCTCGGGATCGCCCTCCGGGTGGGTCTCCAGCAGATGCCGGGATGACTCCACCAGCGGGCGCCCGGCGTTCTCCAGCTCCTGGGCGGCCTTGCCGTGCATCGCGGTGCGCATGCCCAGCCGGATCGACTTGTAGAGCGAGGTGGCGAGCAGCGGGTGGACGAACTCCAGCGGGCCGTCGGCCGGACCGTTGAGCACCTGGTGGCGGCGCAGCTCGGCGATCGCGTCGGCGGCGCCCGACGGGGCCATGCCGGCGATCCTGGTCGCCACCGGGATCGCGATCTGGGTGCCGAGCATCGCGGCGGCCTGGGCGAAGTTGAAGGTGTTGACGCTGAGTTTGGTCAGCCAGTAGTCGCGGTCCATGCCCTGGGCCTCGGCGGCCAGGTCGTGCAACAGCGGCACGTTCTCGTGCACCGGCTCGATGCCGCTCTCGCGGATCTTCGCCAGCAGCGCGTTGACCAGGAACGGGTTGCCGTCGGTGACCGCCCAGACCTGACGGCAGAAGGAGTCCTCCGCGGTGTCCGGGAATGCCTCGTGGACCAGCTTCTTGACCGGCTCCGGTTGCAGGCCCTGGAACTCCAGGTGCCGGTGCGCGTTGCCGGCCACCAGGGCGCGGAAGGACTGGGCCTGTTCGGGCATCTCGCTGGAGCGCCAGGCGATGGCCAGCAGCACCGGCAGTTCGGGGCAGCGCTGGGCGAAGGCCTCCAGCCAGCTGAGCGACTCGTGGTCGGCCCACTGCAGGTCGTCCACCAGCATCACCAGCGGTGCCCGGCGGATGGCCAGTTGGGTCACCACGTAGTCGATACCCGTGCGCACGCTCTGCGGGTCGGCCGCCTCGCCGCCGGGCAACAGCAGGGCGAGCGCCGGGCCGGCGATCTCGCGCCACGGCCCGAGCACCTCCTGCTGCTCCTCCGGGCGCAGCCGCAGCAGCTCGGGCAGCAGCAACTGGCGCAGCAGGTAGAAGGGTTCGTTGACCCGCTGCTCACCGGCCCGGCCGCTGAGCACGGCCAGGCCCTGGTTCCTGGCCAGCGCCCTGACCTGCTGGAGCATGGTGGTCTTGCCGAGCCCGGCCTTGCCGCTGTAGAGCAGCAGCGAGCCCAGATTGACACCGCCGGCCGCGAAGTCCCGGCGCAGCGTGTCGATCGCCGCCCTGGCCGCGCTCAGCGCGATCTCGCGCTCGTAGAGTCGCGGCACCGACGACGCCTCGCCCGGTCCGCGCTCGCTCTCCCGTTCGGTCACCGTCGGTCCCCTCCACGTCGCCGCTGCGTGATCCTCAGGGTGAGGCTATCGCCGGGACGGCCCGCGCGCCGACGCTTCGCGCAGGTAGCGCTACTGGCCATGGTTCAAGGGCAGGTGCCGTGGGCAATTGCTGCGACAGTCACGCCACCTGATGGTGTGATCAGATACCCTGCGGGCCGCAGAAACCAGGGATCATGCTAACCCGTGGCACCACCCGTACGACCGGCCCTCACCTCCCGGGAGTCCGATGTCCGACGCGACGACCCTTGACGTCCCCTACCCCCACCGCCGAAACCCGCATATCGCCAACGCCGAGACCCAACACCGGCGCTGGCTGCTCGAGCACCGGATGCTCGGCAGTGCCCTGACCCCCGACTCCTACGCCCGCTGGGACGTTCCCGCGCTCGCCGCGCTGAGCTACCCGGACTGCACCGCGGAGGAGTTGGCGCTGGCCACCGACCTGATGGGCTTCTACTTCCTCTTCGACGACCAATTCGACGGCCCGCTCGGCCGCCGACCAGGCGACGTCGCGCTGTTGTGCGACCGCCTCACCGGCGTGCTGCACGGCACGCCCGCCCCCGCCGACACCCCGTGCGCCATGGCCTTCGAGGACCTCTGGCAGCGGATCAGCCGCGGCATGTCACCACGCTGGCGGGCCCGGGCCACCTACAACTGGGAGAGCTACTTCGCCAGCCATCCCGCCGAGGCGGCCGGCCGACGCAGCGGCGAACCGCCGGACCGGGAGACCTATCTGATCCTGCGTCGGGGCACCGCCGCGATGGAGTCGGTGCTGGACATGGTGGAGCGGCTCGGCCGGTTCGAGGTGGCCCCCGCCGCCTTCCACAGCCCGCTGCTCAAGCAGCTTCGCCAACTGGCCGCCGACATCCCCTCGCTGAGCAACGACATCCGCTCCTATCCGCAGGAGGCACCCCGCGGTGACGTGAACAACCTGGTGATGATCGTGCAGCGGGAGCGCGACTGCTCCCTGGAGGAGGCCGGCTCGGTGGTGCTCGCCGAGGCCCAGCTGATGGTCGACCGCTACGCCCGACTGGTGGACGAACTGCCGCGCACCTACCGGGAGCTGGAACTCGGACCGGACCAGAGCCGGACCGCGCAGCGCTACGCGGACGGCCTGACCGCCTGGCTCTCCGGCTACCTGAGCTGGGAGAGCGGCACCGGCCGCTACCAGCTGGAGTGACCGGTTCGGGACACACCGTAGCCGAGCGGCTGGAGCACGGCTAGGGTGCGCAGAGCACGTCATCTCTCGCTGCCGGCCACCCACTCTGCCGAGGAGAAACCGGACTTGACGATCTACCAGCCTCCGACCAGCTTCAAGTCCCGCTACGAGAACTGGATCGGAGGCGCCTGGGTGCCCCCGGTGCGCGGGCAGTACTTCGCGAACCCAACGCCGGTCACCGGCCAGGTCTTCTGCGAGGTGGCCCGCTCCACCGCCGCCGACATCGAGTTGGCGCTGGACGCGGCACACGCCGCCGCTCCCGCCTTCGGCCGCACCTCCCCGGCCGAACGCGCCCAGCTGCTGAACGCGATCGCCGACCGGATGGCGGCCAACCTCGAACTCCTGGCGATAGCCGAGAGTTGGGAGAACGGCAAGCCGGTCCGCGAGGCGCTGGCCGCGGACATCCCGCTGGCCATCGATCACCTGCGGTACTTCGCCGGCGCGATCCGGGCCCAGGAGGGCGGCCTGTCGCAGATCGACGAGGACACCGTCGCCTACCACTTCCACGAACCACTCGGCGTGGTCGGCCAGATCATCCCGTGGAACTTCCCGATCCTGATGGCGATCTGGAAGCTCGCCCCGGCCCTGGCGGCCGGCAACGCCGTGGTGCTCAAGCCGGCCGAGCAGACCCCGGCCTCGATCCTGGTGCTGATCGAGCTGATCGCCGACCTGCTGCCGGCCGGCGTGGTCAACGTGGTCAACGGCTTCGGCGTCGAGGCCGGCAAGCCGCTCGCCGCCAGCCCCCGGATCCGCAAGATCGCCTTCACCGGCGAGACCACCACCGGCCGGCTGATCATGCAGTACGCCAGCGCCAACCTGATCCCGGTCAGCCTGGAGCTCGGCGGCAAGAGCCCCAACCTGTTCTTCGCGGACGTGGCGGCCGAGCGGGACGCCTTCTACGACAAGGCACTCGAAGGCTTCACCATGTTCGCGCTGAACCAGGGTGAGGTCTGCACCTGTCCCAGCCGGGCGCTGATCCAGTCCTCGATCTACGACCGCTTCCTGGGCGACGGCCTGGAGCGGGTGCGGGCGATCAAGCAGGGCAACCCGCTGGACACCGAGACCATGGTCGGCGCGCAGGCCAGCAACGACCAGCTGGAGAAGATCCTCTCGTACGTCGAGATCGGCCAGGCCGAGGGCGCCAAGGTGCTGGCCGGCGGCGAACGGGTCGACCTGGGCGGCGAGTTGGCCGGCGGCTACTACATGGCGCCGACCGTCTTCGAGGGCGACAACGGGATGCGGATCTTCCAGGAGGAGATCTTCGGCCCGGTGGTCGCGGTGACCCGGTTCGACGGTTTCGAGGACGCCGTCGAGATCGCCAACGACACCCTCTACGGGCTCGGCGCGGGCGTCTGGAGCCGGGACGGCTCGACCGCCTACCGGGCCGGACGGGCGATCCAGGCGGGGCGGGTCTGGACCAACGCCTACCACCTCTACCCCGCCCATGCCGCGTTCGGCGGCTACAAGAACTCCGGCATCGGCCGGGAGAACCACCAGATGATGCTGGAGCACTACCAGCAGACCAAGAACCTGCTGGTCAGCTACTCGCCGCAGGCGCTGGGCTTCTTCTGATGCCCAGGGTCGCGGTGACCGAGGCGGCGGCCGAGCTGCTGCGCGAACTGGCCGCCGAGCACGGCCCGCTGATGTTCCATCAGTCGGGCGGCTGCTGCGACGGCTCGGCGCCGATGTGCTACCCGGCCGGCGAGTTCCGCACCTCGGCGAGCGATGTCCGGCTCGGCGAGCTGGCGGTCGAGGGACTCGCCGAGCCGGTCGCGGTCTGGATGGCGCGCGACCAGTTCGCCTACTGGTCGCACACCCACCTGACCATCGACGTGGTGCCCGGTCGGGGCAGCGGCTTCTCACTGGAATCCCCCACCGGGCAGCGGTTCCTGACCCGGTCACGGCTGCTCACCGACGCGGAGGTGGCCGAAGGGGAGCCGGACGAGGGGCCTGGTAAGAGAGGCCCTAGTCGGCGTCCAGGCAGGCCCGGAGCGCCGTGATCAGCCCCCGGGAGCGGATGTCGCCGGTCACTCCCGGCTGCATGCCGCAGGTGACGTAGCCGAAGCCGATCCCCAGCTCCGGATCGGCGAAGCCCAGCGAGCCACCGCGCCCGGGGTGCCCGAAGGCCGCCGGTGAGGACATCGGCGAGGTCGAGCTGTGCCGGAAGAAGCCGTGCCCGAACCGGGAGTTGACGATCAGCACCCGGTCCGGGCCGTCCGAGGCGGAACTGCCCGCCTCGGCCAGCGTCTGGGGTGTGAACAGGGCCGGCAGCGGCTGCCCGGAGCCGTCGGGCCGGTCGGCCGCGCCGATCAGCGCCGCGTAGAAGCGGGCCACCGAGCGGGCCGTGCCGATCCCGTTGGCCCCCGGGATCTCGGCGGCCTGCGCGGCCGGGTCGTTCAGGTCCAGCGCGGGGCGCACCACCCCGAAGGCGCGCGCGGTCAGCGAGGTCGGGTCCTGGTAGGCGTCGGTCACCGAGCGCTTGGGCCGCAGCCGCAGCCCGCCGCCCTGCGCGGCCACGACCGGAGCCGGCAGGTCGACCAGCCGGCCCACCCGGGGCCCGGCCGCGGCCGGCAGCCCGATCCACAGGTCGAGGCCGAGCGGCTGGGCGACCTCCTCGGCGAAGTAGCGGCCCACCGTGCGCCCGCTCACCCGGCGGACCACCTCGCCGACCAGCCAGCCGAAGGTGTACGGGTGGTAGCCGTGCGCGCTGCCCGGCTCCCAGGCCGGCACCTGGGCGGCGACCGCGGCCACCGCCGGCTCCCAGGCCAGCACGTCCGCCACCCGCAGCGGCACGTCCAGGGCCGGCAGCCCGGCGCGGTGCGAGAGCAGCCAGCGCACCGGTATCCGCTCCTTGCCCGCCGCCTTGAACTCCGGCCAGTACTCGGCCACCGGCGCGTCCAGGTCGAGCTGCCCGCGCTGGGCGAGCAGCAGCGCCGCGGCGGCCGTGCAGCCCTTGGTCACCGAGCGCAGCACCTGCGCGGTGTCCGCCGTCCAGGAGACCGCCGGCGCCGGACGCCCGCCGACCTCGGGCCGGGCGTCGCCGCCCCACAGGTCCACCACCTTGCGGCCGCGCAGGTAGATCGTGCAGGCCGCGCCCAGCTCGCCGTAGTCGCGGAAGTTCCGCGCGAACGCCTCCCGGACCGGCTCGTACCCCTCGGCCGTCTCGCCCCAGATCTCCACCACGGTGCCGCCTGCCTCGCCGTTCTCGCCGCTGTTCTCCCCCCGCACCTTAGTCTGATCATCATGAGCAACCCGAGCGAGGAACTGCTTGACGTGGTCGACACGCAGGACCGGGTGATCCGGGTCGCCCCGCGCGGTGAGGTCTACCGGGACCGGCTGACCCACCGCTGCGTGATGATCCTGGTCCGCGACGCCGAAGGGCGGATCTTCACCCACCGCCGCTCGCCCGAGAAGCTCTTCGCCCCCGGCGCCTACGACGTCTTCGTCGGCGGCGTGGTCGGCACCGGCGAGAGCTACGCCGAGGCCGCCGTCCGGGAGGCCGAGGAGGAGCTCGGGGTCAGCGGCATCAGCACCGAGCCGCTGTTCCGCTTCCTCTTCGAGGAGACGGACTACTCCTGGTTCTGCGACGTGCACCAGGCCCGCTGGACCGGCCCGGTGCAGCCGCAGGCGGCCGAGATCGACTGGCACGGCTGGCTCACCGAGGCCGAGATCGCCGACCGACTGGCCGACGACCGCTGGCCGTTCGTGCCGGACGGCCGCGAGGCCTACCGGCGCTACCTGTTGCTGCCCTGAACCTGCGGCTGCTCGCCCTCCTCCTCGGTGGCCTCCCACTCCGGGTGCTCGCGCACGGCCCAGAGCCGGTCCACCCACCCGGTGCGCATGCCGCGCCGGGCCTCGGGGTCGCCCAGCGCCATGTAGAGGTGGCCGGCGATCACGATGCCGATGGCGAGCGCCAGCCAGTCGTGCACGAAGGTCGCCCCGGTGCGCCAGACCAGCGGCGCGAGGTGGGTGAACCACATCAGCAGCCCGGTGCCGAGCATCACCAGGACGGCGCCCGCGATCCAGCCCGCGAAGAGTTTCTGCCCGGCGTTGAACTTGCCCGCCCGGCGGCGGAACGAGCGCCGCAGCGCCGCCTTCAGCCAGGCCCGGTCGTAGGGCAGGAAGCGGTTCAGCCGGCCCAGGTCCCGGCGCAGCGCCCGCGAGGCGAGGCCGAGCAGCAGCGGCACCGGCAGCAGCAGGCCCGACCACTCGTGCACCACCACCAGCAACCGGCGGCGGCCCACCAGTTCGGCCAGCTGCGGCAGGTAGAGGCAGGCGGCGGTGACGATGCAGACCATCATCAGCGTCGCGGTGCAGCGGTGCACCCAGCGCTCGGCGCGGGTGAACCGCAGCAGCCGGGTGCCGGCCGCGGCCGCGTCAGCTGGTCGGGGCATCGTCGCGCCCGTTGGACTTGCCGACCCAGGCGTCGACGTCATAGCCGTAGTTCTCCCAGTAACCGGACTCGACGGCGGGCGTCACGCTGATCCCGGAGAGCCACTTGGCGGACTTGTAGAAGTACATCGGCGCCACGTAGAGCCGCACCGGGCCGCCGTGGTCGTGGGTCACCGGCTTGTCCTGCATCTTCAGCGCCACCAGCACGTCGTCACGGCGCGCCTGGTCGAGCGTGAGGCTCTCGGTGTAGCTGCCGTCGAAGCAGGTGAAGTGCACAGCGCTGCCGCCCTGCCGCACCCCGGCCGCCTCCAGCAGGTCGGCGAGCCGGACGCCCTCGAACGGCGTCTTGGGCACCCGCCAGCCGGTCACGCACTGCACGTCGTGCACGATCCGGACCTGCGGCATCGCCTGCAGGTCCGCCAGCGTGTAGCTGGCCGGGCGGTCGACCAGGCCGTCGACGGTCAGCCGGTAGTCGGCCGCCGACTTGGCCGACACCGGGCCGGTCACCGAGTAGTACTCGAAACCGCCGCTGTCGGGGAGCAGGGCGGTCAGCCCGGTCGGGTCCTTCGCCGCGATGCCGGAGAGCACGGAGTTGACCGCCTGCGAGAGCACGGGCCCGGCGGCGACGCCGGCGGCGCCCAGACCGAGCATCCCGAGCAGCACGCGTCGACCGACCGGTGTGCCGCGGGGCGGAGCGTTGTCGTTCACGGGACCAGTGTCCTCGCCGCCACCGGTTCGCCGACAGGGGTCCGGCCCCGACGTCAGACTTTCGTCATCTCGGGAGCCCGGCCCGCGGCCGGCTGGATAGGGTGACGCCCATGTCCCCGTCCTCCGCGAAGTCCGCCGCCGCGCCCGGCACGCCCAGCACGGCCAAGGGCCGGCCACGGCGGCGGCTGAGCGTCGACGAGCGGCGCGAACAGTTGATCGCCGTCGCGCTGGAGCTGTTCAGCGCGCGGCCGCCGGAGGACGTGTCGATCGACGACATCGCGGCGGCGGCCGGCGCCTCGCGGCCGCTGGTCTACCACTACTTCCCGGGCAAGCAGGCGATCTACGAGGAGTCGCTGCGCCGGGCCGGCCAGGAGCTGGCCGGGCGCTTCGAGGAGCCCGCCGTCGGCCCGCTCTCCGAGCGGCTGGCCCGGGTGATGGCGCGCTACCTCGACTTCGTGGCCGAGCACGGCCCCGGCTTCGCCGCCCTGCTGCGCGGCGGCTCGGTGGCGGCCAGCCCGGGGACCACCGCGGTGATCGACGAGGTGCGGCGGGCCGCGCACGACCAGATCCTCTCCCACCTGGCACTGCCCGACCCGAGCCCGGCCCTGCGGCTGACGGTTCGGGCCTGGATCGCCAACGCCGAGATCAGCTCGCTGGCCTGGCTCGCCGATCGGCAGCAGCCGCCGCGCGAGCAGGTCCAGCTGCGCCTGGTCCAGGACTTCGTGGCAGCGCTGGTGGTGACCGCCGCTCGCGAGCCGGAGCTGGCCGCGGTGCTGCCGGAGTATCTCGCCGACGAGCGCCCGGACACCCCGACCGGCACCCTGGTCCACTCCCTCGCCGGCCTGCTCGCCGTCCCCGGCCTGGCCGAGGCACTGGGCGCCCTGGTCACGGGGGTGGAGCCGGTCTGATACAACAGCGGAGCGGACATATCAGCACAGCGGCATCAACGCGGCCGCATCGGCGCAGCCGCATCGGCACATCATGGAACGATCGAACGGGGGCTGCGGAGCATGACGCAGGACGGCCAGGGGGGCCTCACCGGGGCGGCGGTGGCGGCGGCCGCCGAGCGGATCTCCGCTTCACTCGACTCGCTCGCCGAAGCGCTGCTCGGCTCCGCCGTCACCCGGCACTCGCCCGACGCGCTGTTCAGCGGCCCGCCGGTGCCCGGCGGCCCCGCGCTCTTCGACATCTGGTTGACCCGCACCGGGCCCGGCCGGCTGGCCCGCCCGGGTCACGGCACGCTGGTCTCCTGCACCCCGCCGGCACCGGCCGCCGCCAGTGCCGGAACCATCGAGCAGCTGATGGCCCGTTACGGCCGGGCGGCCGTCCGTGGCGTGCCCTACGCCCAACACGCGGCCGCCTTCCAGCTCCCGGTCAGTGCCGAGCCCTCGGCCGCCCGGCTGCGCCCCGCCTTCGCCGCACCGCTGGCCGAACTCGCCGCCGGGCGGCAGACCCTGGCGCCCGCCGAACTGCCCACCGGCAGCGGGGTGGAGGTCCGGTTCACCGTGCCGCCGGCCTTCCACGCGCTGACCGTGCGCGGTGCTGACGAGGCGTCGGCCGAGCAACTCGGCGAGGTGGCGGAGGAGCTGTTCGCCGCCGCCGGCGCGCAGGACCGCCGGGACTGGGCGGTGCTGAACGCCGCCCTGCTGGACGACAGCACGGCGGCCGGCGTCCGGTTCGCCGCCGTGGCGGCGGTGGAGCTCGACGGACGGCCGAGCAACGCCTCGCTGGTCGTCGCGGTGCACCAGGACCGCACGCCGATCGCCGAACTCGCCGCCGAGCTGGCCACCTCGCGCCCGCAGGCCGAGGTGTGGACGGTGATCCTGCCGTCCGGCCCGGCCGTGGTACTGGTCCAGGGCCGCACCGGCGCGGTCCCGGCCACGCTCGCCGAGGACGGCACCCGACGCTGGGTGATCTCCTCGGTGGTGCAGGCCTTCCTGCCGTTGCCGGACGGCGCCTCGCTGCTGAGCGTGCAGCTGGGCACGGCGCACGGCGAGGACTGGGAGCTGTACGCGACGGTCTTCGCGGAGCTGCTGCGGAGCGTGGAGTTGGGCTGGGACGGCGTGGTCGCACCGGTGGGCGCCGCACCGACGATGACGTCCGTCGTGCCCGCGCCCCCCGCACCCTTGGTGGCCCCGGTGGCCCCGGTGGCTCAAGTGGCCCCGGCTGCCCCGCCGGTGGCACCAGCTGCCCCGCCGGTGGCACTGCCCGCACCCCCGGTGGCCGCGCCGCTCCCGGTGCCGCCCCCGCCGCCGATGCCGCCCACTCCCCCGGTCACCCCGCCCGCGCCGGTCCAGGCACCCGCACCGGTCCAGGCACCCGCGCCCGCCGCTGTCCCCGCGCCCGCGCCTACGGCTGAGCCCGCGAAGGGCAAGGGCACCCCGGTCAACGTGCCACCGCCGGACTTCAACCCCTTCGCCCCGCAGACGGAGCCGACCCCGGCCCCGGCCGCCACCTCGGCCCCATCCCCGACCCCCGTCGCCGCTCCCGAACCCGAACCGGCCGCCGCCCCCGCACAGGTGCTCGACCCGTTCGGCACGGTGATGAAGAATCAGCCCCTCGACCCCTTCGGCACCGTCACCCGCGCCACCATGGCCGACACCGCGCCGCCGCCCCCGGCGACCCCGCCGGCCGCGCCCAGCGCGCCCGCCACCGCGCCGAAGGGCAAGGGCACCCCCGTCAACGTGCCTCCCGCGGACTTCAACCCCTTCGCCCCGCAGGCGGACCCGGCCCCGGCCCCCGCCGCCGAAGCGGCGGCCGAGGAAGCGGCACCCGCAGGCGGCAAGGGCACCCCGGTCAACGTCCCGCCCCCGGACTTCGACCCGTTCGCCCCGGCCAACGCCGTCCCGGCAGCGCCCCCCGCCAGCGCGCCGAGCGCGCCCGCCGCGCCCGCCAAGCCCGATCCGTTCTCCTGATCCGCGGCTGCTGATCCGCCTCGCCTGATCTGCTGGGCGGTCAGCACCCGACCCGGTCGGCCGCCGCCGAGCGCAACCCGTCCAGCACCAGCTCGGTGGCGGGCAGCGGCAGGTGCTCGCGCAGCACGTAGGCGCAGACCTGACGGCGGACGTGCGGCTCCAGGGCCCGCCCGGTCACCTTGCGGTGGTTGAGGAAGGAGAGCACCAGCGAGGGGGCCACCGCGATGCCGACCCCGGCGGCCACCAGGCTCTGCAGCGCGAGGTTGTCGTCGGTGGTGAAGACGATGTCCGGGTCGAAGCCCTCCTCCGCGCAGATCTGCAGGAAGTTGGCCCGGCAGCGCGCGCAGCCGGCGATCCAGCGGGCCTGGGCCAGCTCGGCCAGCCGCACCGCGTGCCGGCGGGCCAGCGGGTGGCCGACCGGCAGCAGCACCGTCAGCAGATCCTCCATCAGCCGGATCTCCACCAGTTCGGCGGGCAGTTCGGCGCGCATCCCCGGGTAGCTGAAGGAGAGCGCGATGTCGCACTCGCCGGCCAGCAGCTTCTGCACCGACTCGGGCGGCTCGGCCTCCAGCAGCTCGACCCGCACGCCGGGGTGCTCGGCCAGCAGCGCGGCCATCGCCTCGGGGATCAGCGTGGCGTTGGCGCTGGGGAAGGCGCAGACCCGCACCCGGCCCGCCCGCAGCCGGGCCAGCGCCTGGAGTTGCTGCTGGGCGGCACCGAGGTTGCCGAGGATCACTCCGGCGTGCCGAGCCAGCGTCTCGCCCGCTTCGGTGAGCCGCATCCGGCGTCCGTCCCGGGTGAAGAGCGGGACGCCGGTCTCGCGCTCAAGGGCACGGATCTGCTGGGTGACGGCCGGCTGGGTGTAGCCGAGGGAGCGTGCGGCCGCGGTGAACGAGCCGGTGCTGACCACCTCGTGAAAGGTCCGGATGTGTCGGGAATCCAGCATCCGAGAATCATAAGCAGGATTTGTGGAAGGCCGTCCTACCCGTAGCTGGGGTGATCACTTCCCGCCACTCCCCCTGCGGACCGAGCAAGCCCGCCGCGGTCGCGCTACCGGCTCTCGCGCCGGCCCTTGAGGAGGTAGCCCAGCACGGCGCCGATCAGCAGCGTGGCGGCGAGCGCGATCCACAGCGGCGCCTCCACGGTGAAGACCCAGAACTGGATCTTGACGTTGTTGAGGTTCGCCAGCAGGAACCAGAGCGCGAGCGCGGCCACCACCACACCGACGATCAGCCGGGTGGGGATGCCGGCGATCTCGCTCTGCTTCGCCTTCTGGCCGGCGAACGGGCGCTCCGAGTTCCTGGTCACACCGGCAGTCTGCGCGCTGATCCGCCATCGAACGCCGCGATCCGCCGTCGACTGCCCCGGACGGAGTACGCGCTGTCCGCCGGGTGGGTGGCCGAACAGGAAATCGGCAAGGGATCCTGGATCACGGGAACACCGGTGACCCACCGTTGGTTGACCCACCGGCAGAACAGGACAAATCGAAGGGCACACCACAGCTCGTGAGCACCATCCCCACGATCACTCTGAACAACGGCGTCGCGATCCCGCAGCTCGGCTTCGGCGTCTGGCAGGTGCCGGAGGCCGAGGCGGCCGCCGCCGTCCGCACCGCCATCGAGACCGGCTACCGCAGCATCGACACCGCCGCCATCTACGAGAACGAGGCCGGTACCGGCCTCGGCATCCGGCAGGCCGGCGTGCCGCGTGACGAACTGTTCATCACCACCAAGCTGTGGAACAGCGGCACGCGCGACTGGTCGGGCCAGGCTGGCCGGGACGCCGTGCTGATCGAGTTCGAGGCCTCGCTGGAGAAGCTCGGCCTGGAGTACCTCGACCTCTACCTGATCCACTGGCCGCGCCCGATGCACGGCAGCTACGCCAACGTCTGGCAGGCCATGACGGAGCTGCTCGACTCCGGCCGGGTCAAGGCGGTGGGTGTTTCCAACTTCGGCCAGGCGGAGCTGACTCACCTCTTCGAGACCAGCTCGCTGGTCCCGGCGCTCAACCAGGTCGAGCTGCACCCGCACTTCCCGCAGCGGGAGCTGCGCGCCTTCCACGCCGAGCACGGCATCGCCACCGAGGCGTGGAGCCCGCTGGGCCAGGGCAAGGAGCTGCTCGGCGATCCGGTGCTGGCCAAGGTCGCGGCCAAGCACGGGCGCACCGTCGCCCAGGTGGTGCTCCGCTGGCACCTGCAGAGCGGCATCGTCGCGATCCCGAAGTCGGTCACCCCGTCCCGGATCGCGGAGAACTTCGCGGTGACCGGCTTCGAACTGGATGCCGAGGATCTCGCCGCGATCGCCACTATCGAGACCGGGCAGCGGCTCGGCCCCGACCCGGCCCACTTCGACTGGAGCTGAGTCAATTCGTGACCGACCAACTGTCGGCTCCCGCCGGGTGGCGGGAGCCGACAGTTATGTCGGACACGTGGGAATTCCCAGCGAATTGCCAGGAATTTCGTGGCGAATCGTTACGCCACCGGTGCGAGTCGAGCCGCCTTCGCCAGCAGGATCAGCGCCTGCTGGTGCTCGGCCGGCTCCAACGGTTCGAGCAGCAACTCCTCCACCCTGCCCACACCGGCGGCGGCGCTGTGCAGCAGCTCCTGGCCGGTGGGTGAGAGCGAGAGCAGGTTGCGCCGCCCGTCCGACGGGTCCCGGCGACGCAGCACCAGACCCCGCCTGACCAGCCGCGAAACCATCTCGGCCATCGTCGCCTTGTCCAGCGAGGCCAGCTCACCGACGGTCCGCTGATCGGCCCCCGGCTCGCTCTCCAAGGCGTCGAGCACGGCGAACTGAGGAGCCGTCAACTCCGTGCCGACGTGCTCGGCCCAGAGCTTGGTATGGACCTGCTGACCGACCCTGATCAGGTAGCCGACCGCTCGCTGGGCATCCAGCAGCGGGCGACTGTCGCTCAGCGCGGCCACCGCGGCCGGCTCCAACTTGGCTATCTTGGCGAGGACTCGGATCAGTTCGAGTTGCTCGTCGCCGGTCAGCGGCTCGAACAGGGTGCGCTGGACGCGCACCACACCGCCGGTGGCCTCACGGACCGCCTGGGCTCCGTTCTGCGAGAGCGCGAGCAGTTTGCGCCGGCCGTCCGCCGGATCGCGTCGGCGCAGCACCAGGCCACGCCGTACCAGCCGAGCGACCATCTCGGCCATCGTCGCCTTGTCCAGTGAGGCTCGTTCGCCCACCGTGCGCTGGTCAGCGCCTGGTTCGAGAGCGAGTGCGAGCAGCACGGCGAACTGAGGGGCCGTCAATTCGGCCCCTACGTGTTCGGACCACAGCCGGGTGTGCACCTGCTGGGCCACGCGGATGAGGTGACCGGGCGACTGCTGAAGTCGTCCGGGCACGCGGGTCGTCGGGATCTCCCCCAGCACCATGAATCCGTCCTGATGTCACACCCGGCGCGCTGTGGGACGCCCGGGCGGGGCAGTAGCGGCGTGCTGGCCTCCCCCGGCCCGAATCGAGAACCAACCGCAGTGATTTCGACCCGAATCGAGGGGAGCTCCGCCGTGCAGCCGACGGCTGCTGGCGCACACTATACAAACGGAGCCCGTGTTGCGGCAGGCAGGGGCAGATAGTAGACGGAGTTCATCGCAGTTGTGGTATTTCGTCCCGCGCCGCCGAGTTGAGCGGCTGCCCGGACGGCACCCTGGCCCCCTCAACTACTCGCCGGTAGGGTATTCGCGCAGCGCTCTCAGCACCATTTTTCGTTGAACCGAGAGAGACGAGTAAGAGGTATGACCGAGCAGAGCAGCACGACCAGGGTCGCGATCGTCACCGGCGCCGCGCGGGGCATCGGCGCCGCCACGGCGCAGCGGCTGGCGGCCGACGGCTATGCCGTCGCCGTGGTCGACCTGGAGGAGTCGGCCGGCAAGGAGACCGTCGAGAAGATCACCGCGGCCGGCGGCCGGGCGCTCGCGGTGGGCGCCGACGTCTCCGACGAGGCCCAGGTCCAGGCCGCCGTGGACCGGATCGCCGCCGAGCTAGGCACCCCCGTGGTGCTGGTCAACAACGCCGGGGTGCTCCGCGACAACCTGCTCTTCAAGATGTCGGCGGCCGACTGGGACACCGTCATGAACGTGCACCTGCGGGGCGCCTTCCTGATGACCCGCGCGGTGCAGAAGCACATGGTGGACGCCGGTTTCGGGCGGATCGTCAACCTCTCCTCCTCCTCGGCCCAGGGCAACCGCGGCCAGGCCAACTACTCGGCCGCCAAAGCGGGCCTGCAGGGCTTCACCAAGACCCTGGCGATCGAGCTCGGCAAGTTCGGCATCACCGCCAACGCGGTGGCCCCCGGGTTCATCGCCACCGACATGACCGCCGCCACCGCCGCCCGGGTCGGCATGGAGTTCGAGGCCTTCAAGCAGGCCGCGGCCACCCAGATCCCGGTCCAGCGGGTGGGCGTCCCCGAGGACATCGCGCACACCATCTCGTTCCTCGCCAGTGCGGGCGCGGGCTTCGTCAGTGGCCAGGTGATTTACGTAGCCGGCGGACCGCTCGACTAGTCATTCCTGCGTAGCGAGCCTGGTCACCACGTCCGTGCGGTGACCAGGCTCGCTACGCTTCTCAGCGAGGGCGTCAACCGCGCGGTGCCCGTCAGCTGAACCCGCAGATCCTCGATGGTCAGGCCGACCGGCCGGACCAGCAGTTCGCGGGCGCCCACGGCCAGTTGGGTCCGCAGGGCGGCCGTCACCCGCTCCTCGGTGTCGGCGATCGGCAGCTGGACGGTCTCGACCGGACGGCCCGACCGCCTTCGGCGGCGTCGGTGCGCAGGACGGTGACGAAGAGCGCGGGGTTCACCGCCTCGGCCGGACGCCGAGGCCGGGCGCGTAGTCGCCGGCCCGCAGCGGGTACGGCAGCCGGCCGTCGTAGTACCGATCGGGCCACCGCCGGACTCATGAGCCGCAGTTGACGCGCCGACCGGCTGACGGGGCTGGAACGGGGGTCGCTAGTACTGCCGCAGCGCCCGCAGCCGGGCTGCCTCCGCGACCATGGCGGCCCGCTCCGCCCGGCGCGCCTTGCGGGCCTGGTCCGCGCCGACCGGCTCGACCACGTGGAAACAGGCCCCGCAGACGTAGCCGCCCTCCGGCCCCTCGGAGACCGGGGTCCCGCAGTGCGCGCAGTACCGGGAGTAGGTGACGGTGGCGACCATGACGACCTCTCGCATCGGTTACGAAGGGTAGGTACACGGTAGCCGCTTGCTTCAGCGGCAGAAAGAGCGAACTGATGCTCGATCAGACCTCGGCGGGACGGCTCCCCGCGATCGACCCGGTACCGTCGCAGGTCCGGCAGGGTTCCTCGCGATAGGCCTGCTTGCTGCCGTCGGCCGAAACCCGGTACCGGGTGTAGGTGCCGGTTCCGCTGCACAGGAAGCAGTTGCCACCACCGTCCCGCTCGGTGGTGCCGGTGCCCTTGCAGGTCCGGCACTGCAGGCCGGCCAGTCGCCCGGTGCCGGTGCAGATGGTGCACACCGCGATGCTCACGCCGGTCCCTCCGTTCCTCGTGCTCCCGCCAGGGGGCCGAATGCCTCGTTCGCCGAGCCTACCGCCGGAATATCCTGGAACCGTCCGGGTAGCCCGATCCGGACGGAGGTGAGCCGCCATGCGCTATGCCACCACCCCGCGCCGCTGGCGCAGCGGGACCGAACCTCGCTACGCCCGCAGCGACCTCAAGCTGCGCTTCCTGCTCTCGGTGATCTTCACACCGATCTTCGCGCTGATGACCGCCGCCTTCGCGGTCTTCGCCGCACTGGCGAAGCCGACCAGCGCGCCCTCGCAGGGCAGCCTGATCGGCTTCGCGGCGGTCTGCTTCGCGCTCACCGTCTTCGCCACGATCGACCTCTACGTGGTCATCCGGCGGCGCCGGGTCGAGCTGTAGCGCCGGTCGAGCTGTAGCGCCGGGTCACCGGCTGCCCACGGCCTGCTTCACCAGCGTCCTGCCGAAGTCCCACATCAGGCCGCTGCCCCGGTGCGCGTCGTCCATCACCTCGCTGAACGCGTCCACGAACCGGTCCACCTCACGCTCGGTGATGATCAGCGGCGGGATCAGCTTGATCACCTCCAGGTGATCGCCGGAGACCTGGGTCAGGATCCGGTGCCGCTGCAGCAGCGGCACCACCACCATCTGCGCGAAGAGCCCCTTGCGCGCGGCCTGCAGCGCGGTCCAGCCGGTGCGCAGCTTGAGCGAGCGGGGCCGGCCGAACTCGATGCCGATCATCAGACCGCGGCCACGCACCTCGGCGAGCAGCTCGTACTTCTCGGTCAGCGCGGCCAGCCGGTCGCGGAACAGGTCTCCGACCCGGCGGGCGTTCTCCACCACCCGCTCGTCCCGCATCACCTGCAGGGTCGCGAGCCCAGCGGCCATCGCCTGGGCGTTGGAGCCGAAGCTGGCCGAGTGCACCAGCACCCGGTCCATCGAGGAGTAGACCTTCTCGAAGATCCAGCCCTTGCCCAGGGTGGCGCCGATCGGCACGTAGCCGCCCGAGAGCGCCTTGGCCGCGCAGACCAGGTCGGGCTGGACCGCCTCCTCGTCCTGGTAGGCGAAGAAGGCACCGGTGCGCCCGATGCCGGTCTGCACCTCGTCGCAGATCAGCAGCGCCTTGTTCTCGTGCAGCAGCTCCTGGGCGGCACGCAGCCAGCCGGGCGGTGCGGCGTGCACGCCCTTGCCCTGGATCGGCTCGACGATCAGCGCGGCCACGTCGCCCTTGCGCAGCTCGCGCTGGAGCGCGGCGAGGTCGCCCAGCGGGATCGCGGTGTCCGGCAGCAGCGGCCCGAAGCCCTTGCGGAAACCGCCCTCGCCGTTGATCGAGAGCGATCCGGTGGTCAGCCCGTGGAAGGCGTGGTCGCAGTAGAGGATCCGCCCGCGCCCGGTGGCGTAGCGGGCGAACTTGATCGCGGTCTCCACCGCCTCGGTGCCGCTGTTGCCGAAGAAGACCCGGTCCAGGCCCGGCGCCAGGGCCAGCAGTTGCTCGGCCAGCAGGCCGGGCAGCGGCGGGCAGTCGAACCGGGTCAGGTCGGGCAGGTCGAGGTCCATCACCTGCTGGATCGCGTCGCGCACCACCGGGTGGTGGCGGCCGAGCGCGAAGATGCCGAAGCCGGCCAGCATGTCCAGGTACTCGTTGCCCTCGGCGTCGTAGAAGTACGGGCCGGCGGCGCGCTCGTAGGTCTTGTCGAAGCCGATGGTGTGCAGCATCCTCGGCAGTTGCGGGTTGAGGTAGCGGCCGTGCAGCTCGTACCGCTCGCCGCCGCGCTCGGCGAGCAGGGCGGCGAGGTCGAGGGCGCCTTCGGATCGGTCGGCAGGCACGTCGTCAGCTGGCACGGGGTTCGTTCACTCCTCGGTTCGGTAGCAGGTGCTTGGCGAAGGCGGCGGTCTGGGCGGCGATCCCGGTACCGGTCAGGCCGGCCTCCTCCATGATCTCGCCGCGCCCGGCGTGCTGCAGGAACTCCTGCGGAATTCCCAGGTCACGCAGCGGGGTGTCGACATCGGCGTCGCGCATGGCCTGGGCGATCGCCGCGCCCACCCCACCGACCCGACCGTTGTCCTCGACGGTGACCACCAGCCTGTGCTGGGCGGCGAGTTGGACCAGCGCCGGATCGACCGGCTTGACCCAGCGCGGATCGACCACGGTGGTGGCCAGCCCGTCGGCGGTGAGCAGCGCGGCGGCGTCCAGGCAGGCGAAGGCCATCGCGCCGACCGAGACCAGCAGCACGTCCTGCCCGCTGCGCCCGGGCACCTGGGTGCGCTGCAGCACGTCGACGCCGCCCACCTGCTCGACGGCCGGACGGACCGGGGTGACCTCGCCCTTGGGGAAGCGGACCACGGTCGGCGCGTCGGTGACCTCCAGTGCCTCGCGCAGCTGGGCCTTGAGCTGCTCGGCGTCGCGCGGCGCGGCCAGCCGCAGCCCGGGGACCACCTGGAGGATCGACATGTCCCACATGCCGTTGTGCGAGGCGCCGTCATTGCCGGTGACGCCGGCCCGGTCCAGCACGAAGGTGACGCCGAGCCTGTGCAGCGCGACGTCCATCAGCACCTGGTCGAACGCCCGGTTCAGGAAGGTCGCGTAGACCGCGACCACCGGGTGCAGCCCCGCGGTGGCGAGCCCGGCGGCGCTGGCGACGGCGTGCTGCTCGGCGATGCCGACGTCGAAGGTGCGCTTCGGGAAGGCCTTGGCGAACGGCGCCAGGCCCACCGGCTGGAGCATCGCGGCGGTGATCGCCACCACGTCCGGGCGCTGCGCCCCGACGGCCAGCATCTCCTCGCCGAACACCGAGGTCCACGAGGTGCCACCGGCCGGCGAGATCGGCAGGCAGGTGTAGGGGTCCATCGCGCCCACCGCGTGGAAGCGGTCCGCCTCGTCCAGCTCGGCGGGGCGGTAGCCGCGGCCCTTGACGGTCAGGCAGTGCACGATCACCGGGCCGCCGAAGCCACGCGCCTTGCGCAGCGCGGACTCCACCGCGGCGATGTCGTGGCCGTCGATCGGGCCGATGTACTTCAGCCCCAGGTCCTCGAACATGCCCTGCGGTGCGAAGGAGTCCTTGAAGCCCTTCTTGGCGCCGTGCAGCGCCTCGAAGATCGGCTGGCCCACCACCGGGGTGCGCTGCAGCGCCTCCTTGCCCCAGGCCAGGAAGCGCTCGTAGCCCTGGGTGGTGCGCAGCGTGGCCAGGTGGTTGGCCAGGCCCCCGATGGTCTTGGCGTAGGACCGCTCGTTGTCGTTGACCACGATGACCAGCGGCCGGTCGTCGGCCTCGGCGATGTTGTTGAGCGCCTCCCAGGCCAGCCCGCCGGTCAGCGCGCCGTCACCGATCACCGCGACGGTCTGCCGGTCCGCGCGCCCCTGCAACTGGTGCGCCTTGGCGATGCCGTCGGCGTAGCCGAGCACGGTGGAGGCGTGCGAGTTCTCGATCACGTCGTGCTCGGACTCGGCCCTGGACGGATAGCCGGAGAGCCCGCCCTTGGCCCGCAGCCGGCTGAAGTCCTGGCGCCCGGTCAGCAGCTTGTGGACGTACGCCTGGTGCCCGGTGTCGAAGAGGATCCGGTCGCGCGGCGAGTCGAAGACCCGGTGCAGGGCGATGGAGAGCTCGACCACGCCGAGGTTGGGTCCGAGGTGGCCGCCGGTGCGGGAGACAGCCTCGATCAGGAAGTCCCGGATCTCCTGGGCCAGCTGCGGCATCCGGTTGCCCGGCAGGCGCTTCAGATCGGCTGGTCCCTGGATTGAGGACAGGAGTGACATGGCTCCACCTCTACGCTCGGTGATGAAGGACTTGACTGATTGGGCTGATCGGGCGGGACTGACGGGACGTCTGGGTTCAGCCTGCCGCGATCACGGCCGGCACGCCCGCTGGGGCGCCGTCGGCCTGCATCTGCTCGGCGAGCTTGAGGGCCTCCTCGATCAGGGTCTCGACGATCTTCGACTCGGGCACCGTCTTGATCACCTCGCCCTTGACGAAGATCTGGCCCTTGCCGTTGCCCGAGGCCACCCCCAGGTCCGCCTCCCGCGCCTCACCCGGACCGTTCACCACACAACCCATCACCGCGACCCGCAGCGGCACCTCCATGCCCTCCAGGCCCGCCGTGACCTCCTCCGCGAGCTTGTAGACGTCCACCTGGGCCCGACCGCAGGACGGGCAGGAGACGATCTCCAGGCCGCGCTGACGCAGGTTCAGCGACTCCAGGATCTGGATCCCGACCTTGATCTCCTCCACCGGCGGCGCGGAGAGCGAGACCCGGATCGTGTCCCCGATCCCCTCCGCCAGCAGCGCACCGAACGCGACGGCCGACTTGATCGTGCCCTGGAACGCCGGGCCCGCCTCCGTCACACCCAGGTGCAACGGGTAGTCGCACGCCGCCGCGAGCTGCCGGTAGGCGTTGATCATCACGACCGGGTCGTTGTGCTTCACCGAGATCTTGATGTCCCGGAAATCGTGCTCCTCGAAGAGCGAGCACTCCCACAGCGCCGACTCCACCAACGCCTCGGGCGTCGCCTTCCCGTACTTCTCCAGCAGCCGCTTGTCCAGCGAGCCGGCGTTCACGCCGATCCGGATCGGCGTACCGGTCTCCTTCGCCGCCTTCGCGATCTCGCCGACCTTGTCGTCGAACGCCTTGATGTTGCCCGGATTCACCCGCACCGCCGCGCACCCCGCGTCGATCGCCGCGAACACGTACTTCGGCTGGAAGTGGATGTCCGCGATCACCGGGATCTGCGACTTCTTCGCAATGATCGGCAACGCGTCCGCATCGTCCTGCGAGGGCACCGCCACCCGCACGATCTGACAACCCGAAGCGGTCAGCTGCGCGATCTGCTGCAGCGTCGCGTTCACATCCGAGGTCAGCGTGGTGGTCATCGACTGCACCGAGACCGGCGCGTCACCACCCACCGGCACGTTGCCGACCATGATCTGACGCGAGTGACGACGGGTCGCGAGCGGCTTCAGCGGCAGCGATGGGATACCGAGCGAGATCGCGGTCATGACTGTTCGCACATCCTTGCTGTGTTGGTCCTGGTGTCATGGTCGGACCCGACGCGCGCTCCCGCACGCGCGCCGGGCCCCGACCATTCAGCGATTGCCGCTGACGGTCTCCCGCATGGCTCGCAGCGACTCCTTGAGCGAGCCCATGGTGGCCAGCACCGCCGTCGGCTCGTACCCGCAGTGCGCCATGCAGTTCTCGCAGCGCGGGTCCTTGCCACGGCCGTACTTGGACCAGTCGGTCTTCTCGATCAGCTCCCGGTAGGTGGGCACGTACCCGTCGGCCATCAGGTAGCAGGGACGCTGCCAACCGAAGAGCGAGTAGTTCGGGATGCCCCACGCCGTGCACTCGAAGTCGACCTTGCCCTCCAGGAAGTCCAGGAAGAGCGGGCTGTGGTTCAGGCGCCACCGGCGACGGTTGCCACCGGAGAAGGCCTTGCGGAAGAGCTCCCGGGTCTGCTCCACGCCCAGGAAGTGCTCCTGGTCGGGCGCCTTCTCATAGGCGTAGGCCGGGGAGATCATCATCTCCTCGACCTGCAACTCATCATTGAGGAAGTCGAGCACCTCGATGATGGTCTGCGGGGTGTCCGTGTTGAAGAAGGTGCTGTTGGTGGTGACCCGGAAGCCGCGCCGCTTGGCCTCCTTGATCGCGGCGACCGCCTCGTCGAACGTCCCCTCCTTGGCCACCGACTCATCGTGGCGCTCGCGCAGGCCGTCGATGTGCACCGTGAAGGTGAAATACGGCGAAGGAGTGAACTTGTCCAACTTCTTGCGCAACAGCAGCGCATTCGTGCAGAGGAAGACGTACTTCCGCCGTTCGACCAGCTGACGGACGATCTCGTCGATCTGCGGGTGCATCAGCGGCTCACCGCCGGCGATGGAGACCATCGGAGCGCCGGACTCCAGCACGGCACCGACCGCCTGGGCGACCGGCATCCGCTGCTTGAGCACCCCGGCCGGGTGCTGGATCTTGCCGCAGCCCTCACAGGCGAGGTTGCACGCGAAGAGCGGTTCCAGCTCGACGATCAGCGGGAACTTGTCACGGCGCTTGAGCAGCTTCTGCTGCATGAGGTAGGTACTGACCCGCACGGTCTGGCGCAGCGGCATTGCCATGGCTAGCTCGCCTCCTGAGGGAGCGTCGGCAGGGAAGAGTGGGTCGCGAGAGAGAAATCTGACGGCTCCGGTATCGGACACGGGCGCTGGGCGCCGGCACCGACCACGCTCCGGTGCCAGCCGAGCAGGGCGGGCACCAGGGCCCGCAGGGTGCGGTAGGCGCGCAGTCCGCCGGGCAGGGTGCCGGGACGCAGCAGCTCGCGCTCGGGCGTGTCCACCACCACCCGGACCGCCGCCACCGGCAGGCCGGCGGGCAGCGCGTCGAACGCGGCCGCGGACTCCATGTCCACGGCGATCGTGCCGCGGCGGTGCAGCACGCGGCGCTCGTGGCCGCGCACCACGTGGTCGGCGGAGTACAGCGGGCCGGTGCGCACGGGCAGACCCAGGCCGGTCACGGCCTGGGTCAGGACATCGGGCAACTGGGTCGCAGTTGAACATCCCGAAGCGGAGTGCACCCTGTCGGCAACAATCACCTCACCGGGTCTTGTTCCCGGCGCGGCGGCAGCGCAGAATCCGGTCATCAGCACCGCGCTGTACCCCTGGGGGGCGGCCGCCAGCAGGGTGCTGAGGGTCCGCCCGGCCCGCGCCGGGCCCATACCGGTGCGGGCGAGCACCGGTGGACCGCCGAGCGCGTTCGCCCAGTCGCCGCCGCGCAGCGCCCACTCCTCCGGGGCCAGCGCGCACAGGACCAGGAGTGGAGCACTCATGTCAGCCTCCCCAGCGCGGGGTTGCCGTGCAGGTAGCGGCCCAGTGCGGTGACCGGGAAGACCAGCCGGTAGAGGTGGTAGTTGATCGAGAAGTCCCACGGGAACCCGGTCCCGGTGAACTGCGGCTCGTCCCAGTTGCCGTCCGGCTGCTGAGTGGCCGCCAGCCAGCGCACGCCGCGTTCGACGGCCGCGCTGCCCCGCTCCGCCCCGGGGGCGAACCGCCCGCCGGGGCCCTCGCCGGCCGACAGCAGCGCCATCAGCGCCCAGGCGGTCTGCGAGGCGGTGGACTCCCCACGCCCGGACCAGTGCTCCGGGTCCTCGTAGGAGCGCATGTCCTCGCCCCAACCGCCGTCCGGGTTCTGCCGCTCCTCCAGCCAGCGCACCGCGCGGCGGATCGACGGGTCGGACTCGGGCACCCCGGCGGCCACCAGGGCCGGCACCACCGAGCCGGTGCCGTAGATGTAGTTGGTGCCCCAGCGGCCGAACCAGGAGCCCTCGGCCTCCTGGTTGCGCAGCAGCCAGTCGACGCCGCGCCGGGTGCGCGGGTCGTCCGCCTTGCCGACCTCGGCGAGCATCTCCACCACATGGGCGGTCACGTCGGCCGAGGGCGGGTCGACCACCTCGCCGAAGTCGCAGAACGGCAGCTTGTTCGGCAGCGTGCTGGTGTTGTCGACGTCGAAGGCGCCCCAGGCACCGTTCTTGGACTGCATGCCGAGGTTCCACTCGACACCCCGGTGGACCGCGCCGCCCACCAGCTCGGGCTCGGGGTGGCGCACCCGGCGCAGCGCCAGCACCACCTCCGCGGTGTCGTCGATATCGGGGTAGGTGTCGTTGTGGAACTCGAACGCCCAACCGCCGGGCGCGAGCTGGGGACGCTGGACGGACCAGTCGCCCTTGGTGGTGATCTCCTCGCCGAGCATCCAGTCGGTGGCCTTGACCAGCGCCGGATGGTCGCCCGGCAGACCGGCGTCGACCAGCGCGATGGTGGCCAGGCAGGTGTCCCAGACCGGGGACTGGCAGGCCTCCAGCCAGCGCTTGCCGTCCTCGGTGTGCACGGTGAAGCGTTCGAAGGCGGCCAGACCCGCCGTCATGACGGGGTGGTCCAGCTCGTAGCCGAGCAGGTGCAGGGCGATCAGCGAGTAGACGGCGGGCGGCTGGATCCCGCCCCAACAGCCGTCCGCCTCCTGCCGTTCGACGATCCAGCGGCCCGCCTGGGTGAGCGCCAGGCGGCGCAGCGGACGCACCGCGCGCTTGTGGTAGGCGTGCAGGACCAGGTCCAGGCGTTCGAAGAGGCCGTCCCAGCTGGCGGGCGGCGCGAGCGGGCGCAGCGGGAAGGGGTTGGCCGGATCGGTGTGCAACTCGGTCAGGTCGAACGGCGCCGGTCTGACCGGGCGATGGGCCGAGACCACGGTGAGCGGGACGATGGTCTGGCGGGCCCAGCAGCCGAAGGCGTAGATGTTCAGCGGCAGCCACTTGGGCAGGAACATGATCTCCGGAGGCATCTCCGGCAAACGCTCCCACGGCCACCAGCCGAAGAGCGCGAGCCAGATCCGGGTGAAGACTCGGGTCGCCGCCATCCCGCCGTGGGCGCGGACGTACTCGGCGGCGGACCGCATGTGCGGGGCGTCGGGTTCGTCGCCGGCCAGGCGCAGCGCGACATAGGCCTCGACGGTGGTGGAGATCTCCGGGGGGCCGCCGTGGAAGGTCCCCCAGGTGCCGTCCGCGCGCTGCTGCGAGCGGATCCACTCGGCGGTCGCGGCGGTGTGCTCCGCGGTTCTGATACCCAGGAACTGACGGAGTAACAAGTCCTCCGCGTCCATGGTGACGTTGGTCTCCAGGTCCCCCTTCCACCAGCCCTCGGCGTCCTGTAGGGACAGCAGGTGTGCGGTGGCCCGGCGCAGGCTGTCCTCGATCTCCGCGCGTTCCACGGGTGCGTGTGCGGGCGGCTCGCCGATGACCTCGACGACCTCCCCCGCCACCTGCCACGGGGCGACCGCCGGGTCGGGCGGCCGCTCATCCACCGCGACCGGCTCGGAATCGTACTCAGGGTCGAGCCGGCCGTCCGCGGTTGCTGTCAACTTGATGTCACCTCTCTCGTACCACCACGAATTCGGCGAGAGCCACGAAACGCTCGCGCACCTCGTCGGCCATCGGCACCTCGTCCAGCGCGGCGAGGGCGGTCGTGTGCTGGCGGCGGGCCTCCTCCTGGGTCCAGGCGCGGCCACCGGCCTGCTCGATCAGCGCGGCGCGCCCGGCCAGCACCTCCTCGGACTCCTCGCCGCGCCCCTTCGGGTCGGCGAGCAGCTCGGCCAGCCGGCGGGAGGCCGCGCCGCCCTCGGCGAGGGCGGCGGCGACCGGCAGCGACTTCTTGCGCTGACGCAGGTCGCCCCAGTGCGGCTTGCCGGTGATCTCGGTGGCGCCCCAGATGCCGAGCAGGTCGTCGACGGCCTGGAAGGCCAGGCCCAGGTGGTGGCCGTAGCGCTCCAGCGCGTCGGCGGTGCGGTCGTCGGCCCCGGCCAGCACGGCGCCGACGGCGGAGGCGGCGGCCAGCAGGGCGCCGGTCTTGTTGCCCTCCATCGCCAGGCACTCCTCGACCGTGACCACGTCGCGGTGCTCGAAGGAGAGGTCCTGGGCCTGACCGTCGATCAGCTTGCGGGTGGCGACGGTGAGCAGGCGCACGGCCCGGGCCGCGTCGGTGTGGGTCGCGGGCGCCGGCCGGTCCCCGGAGGGATGGGCGGAGTCCAGCAGGACCTCGGTGCCGAGGGTGGCCAGCGCGTCGCCGACCAGGATCGCCTGGGCCGGTCCGAAGACCGTCCACGCGGTGGCCCGGTGCCTGCGAGTCTCGTCACCGTCCATCAGATCATCATGCAGGAGGGAGAAGTTGTGCACCAGCTCAACGGCGACCCCACCAGGGACTCCGGCAAGTGCGTCGGCGCCGGCCGCCTCGGCCGAGAGCAACGCCAGGGCCGGGCGGATCGCCTTGCCGCCGTCGCCCGCCACCGGGTTGCCGGCCCGGTCGGTCCAGCCGAAGTGGTAGGCCGCGACCGCGTCCATCGGCGGCGCGAGGCGCGCGATCGCCGCGCGCAGCGGCGGAGTGCAGAGCGTGCGGCCTCTGGCCAGCAGCTCGGGTACCGAGACGGGCTCGGCTTGGGCCGTCGCTCCCGCGGCCGTGCTGGGGCGTGCCTCCACGTGTGTTCCCTCTCCGTGGGCCGGTGTGCTGGGGTCGGTGCTGGTGGGGTGGGCCGGGAGCCGGCCGGCTGGGGCGCCCGGGGTGTCCGGTGGCGCACTCATCGGGGCCACCGCCCGTCGCCGCGGTCCACCGGGACCCGGGAGCCGGTGGCGCGCAGCGCGGCATCGGCGGCGGCGTGGCCGCTGCGCACGGCGCTCTCCATGGTCGCGGGCCAGCCGGTGGCGGTCCACGAGCCGGCCAGCAGCAGGCCGGGGATCCGGGTGGCGGCCACCGGGCGCAGCGCCGCGGTGCCCGGCGCCGGGTCGAAGGTGGCGGTGCGCTCACGGGTGACGAAGAAGTCGAGCACCTCGGCCCCGCGGGCCGCCGGCAGCAGCCGCATCAGCTCCGGCAGGTAACGGGCCCGCAGCTCGGAGACCGGCAGGTCGATCTCGTCGCGCACCGCGGACTGGGAGAGCGCCAGGTACTGGGCGCCGGGGTGGGTGCGCGCCACCGTCGAGCCCGCCAGGCCCGAGTGCGGGGTCCGGTCGAAGACCCACTGCACCGGGGAGTCCAGCGCCGCGAAGAACGGCCGGCGCAGCACCTTGCGGTCGTAGACCACGTGCACGTTGAGGATCGGCGCGGTGCCCAGCTCGGCCAGCCGGTGCTGTCCGTCGATCGCCTCCGGCGGCAGCAGGGCGGCGGCGCTCTCCTGGGCGCCGGCCAGCACCACGACATCGGCGCTGAGCAGCTCGCCGTTCTCCAGTCGCACCGCGTGCGGCGGGCCCACGGTGGCGGAGACGGTCTTGATCTCGACCGCCTTGGTGCGCAGCCGCACGGTGACGTCGGCACGCTCCAGCTGGGCGAGCGCCGCGTCGTGGTGCACGACGCCGAGCGGGACGGCAGCGGTGCCGATGTCGCTGGCGCCGGGGTCCATCAGCAGGCCGGTCTTGAAGACCATCGCGGCCAGCGCCAGCGAGACCTCGTCGGCCCGGGCGTTCAGGGTGGCCACCCCGACCAGGTCCCAGAGGGCGGCGATGGTGCGCTCGTTCTGGCCGTGCGCGCGCAGCCAGCTGCCGAAGGAGAGCTGGTCGAGCGCCGGGTCGGCGAGGTCGAGGCGCTGCAGCGCGAGCGCGCCGCGCACCACCCGCAGCCGGTCCAGCGGCGCCAGGTGCGGATAGCTCGCCAGGCTCGCGGCCAGGTGCAGCGGCACCGGCAGCGCGGCCCGGCGCAGCCGGCCGAGCCGGTGCCGGTCGCCGCGCACCGCGAGCACCGGGACATCGAGACGGGGCTGGATCTCGACCTGCTCGGTGGCGCCCAGGCGCTCGACCAGGCCGCGGTAGGCGGTGCAGCAGCGCAGGAAGACGTGCTGGCCGTTGTCCACGGTCAGCTCGCCACGGCGGAACGAGAAGGCCAGCCCGCCCAGCCTCGGGCGGGCCTCCAGCAGGGTGACCCGGTGGTCGGCCTCGGCCAGGCGCAGCGCGGCGGTGAGGCCGGCCAGGCCGCCGCCGACCACCACGGCGGTGCGCTGGTTCGTTTCTTCGGCCTGCCTGCTCATCGCACCTCCCCGCCGTTCGCTCCGTGCCCTCGGGTGTCCCCCTCAGTGCACACCCGTCTCCCGCACAACACCCGCCACAACACCGCAGATCCCTCTGATGATTCCCCGTCGTCGAACGATGACGGAGGGTCGCAAGGGTTCAAGAACGTCCTCCGGCCAGGCCGGAGAGCGCGACGTAGGCCTTCTCCCAGCCCGGCAGCGATACCCTGCCGCGCAGCACCGACTCGGGCTCGGCGGCGATCCGCCCGAGCAACCGGTGGTAGATGCCGGCCATCGCGGCGGTGCAGGCGCGGCTGCGGCGGTCCAGCATCGGCAGCAGCCGCAGGCCCTCCTCGAAGTAGCCCTGGGCACGCCGGGCCTCGAAGGCCACCAGGCCGGCGAAGTCGGCGCCGGCCGGCGGCGTGGGCGAGGCGAAGCCCTGCTCGCAGCCGAACCTGGCCAGATCCTCGGCGGGCAGGTAGGTACGGCCGTTGACCGCGTCCTCGCGCAGGTCGCGCAGGATGTTGGTGAGCTGCAGGGCCAGCCCCAGGGTGTCCGCGTACTCGGCGCCGCGCTTGGGGTCGGCGCAACCGTAGACACCCAGCGAGAGCCGGCCGATCGAGCCGGCCACGCAGCGGCAGTAGACCTTGAGGTCCTCGAAGGTCCGGTACTCCTCGCCGCGCAGGTCCATCTCGACGCCGTCGATCAGCTCGTCGAAGGCGTCGAGCGGGACCGGGAAGCGCCGGGCGGCGTCCGCCAGCGCCACCTTGATCGGGTCGGTGTCCTCCTCGGTGACCGCGCCCGCCCGGATCTCGTCGAGCAGCGCGCGGGTGGCGAGCAGTTGCTCCTGCTTGCGGTCGGCCGACAGCTCGCCGTCGCCGATGTCGTCGACCCGGCGGGCCAGCGCGTAGAGCGCGGACATGGCCAGCCGCTTGGACTCCGGGAGCAACCTGATCCCGTAGCTGAAGTTGCGGGCCTGCAGGGCGGTGACCGCCTCGCAGTACCGGTACGCCGCCATGACCGGTGCCGACGCCAGTGGTGATGCCGCCACTCGGGCGCTCACCTTCCCTTCGCGAAGATGGCCGCCGCCTTCATCGCCAGGCGGCGCTTGTCGGGCTTGGCCTGCTGGGCCAGCACGTCGTACCCGGCGGCTTCGATGGCCGCCAGGGCCGCGTACCCGCCCGCGGTGAATCCCGCCAGGAGCAGTCGAAGCCTTCCCCGAACCGTACCGACCAGCGGCGCGCCGTGATCGAGCAGGGTCCGGGCCCGGGCCGCCTCGAACGCGACCAGTTCGCGCACCGACGCCCCGGCGGTCGGGGCGGCCAGGTCGGCCTCGGTGACGCCGAACCTGGCCAGATCCTCGGTTGGCAGGTACACGCGACCTCGGGCGAAGTCCTCGGCCACGTCCTGGAGGTGCTCGATGACTTGCAGGGCGGTGCAGATGGCGTCCGAAAGCTCGATCCGTTCCGGCGTCGCGACGTCGGCGAGCGCGAGCACCAGCCGGCCGACCGGGTCGGCGGACAACGTGCAGTAGCCGACCAGACTCTCGAAGGTCGGGTAGCGGGTGGTGGTCTGGTCCACCCGGTTGGCTTCGATCAGCCGGCGGAACGGCTCGGGGGTGACGGCGTGCCGCCCGATCAGCGGGACCAGGGCGGCGAGCAGGGGGTGGTGCGGGGGCTCGCCGGCGGCACTGCCGAGGGTGCGGGGCAGCGCGGCCTCGAACGCCCGGTCGAGATCGCGCTCCAGCGCGTCGAGCAGGCCGAGCCGGAACGCGGTCTCGTCACCGCCGTGCGCGGGCGCGCCGAGCAGCGCGGCGGTGGCCGCCGGGTCGGCGAGGTCGCCGTCACCGGCGTCGTCCACCAGGCGGGCGTAGCCGTAGACGGCCATCAGGTCGTCGCGCCAGGCCGCGGGCAGGAAGCCCGGGGCGACCGGGAAGTTCTCCCGGGCCGCCTTGGCCAGCGTGTCGTCCTGGCCGGGACCGTCCGCCGCACCACCACCCGGCCGGGCCGAGAACTGCGCCGAAGTCGTCACTGCCGTCACTCCCCCGTTCTACACCGGTGTGGACCATGGACCCGATTCGGACACGCTTCCCCCGCAGGCTGGGCCGCTCCCGGACCCTCACCCTTTCACTTCCGGTCACCAGCCGAAAAGACCACCCCCCGGCGCGCCGACGCTGCTCACCCTCCCGGCGCACACGCGGGGGGGGCGCGAACGCAGGGCACGCGCCGAGGTCGGCCCGAGGGAACCGGACGACCATCTCATTCATCTCGTTGCCGAGGGCAACAATGCCAGAGCCGGTGCCCGAAACGCTCGCGCGTTTTCGGACACCGGCTCGGCGGGCTTCGGGCGAGGGCGTCTTACGGGCGCTCGCCGCGCTCGTACATGCCGACGACCTCGTCGGTCGGGCCGTCCATGATCAGCTCGCCGGTCTCGATCCAGATGGTCCGCTCGCAGGTGTCCCGGATCGCGTTGTTGTTGTGGCTGACCAGGAAGACCGTACCGGCCTCCTTGCGCAGCTCGCGGATGCGGGCCTCGCTGCGGCGCTGGAAGGCCTGGTCACCGGTGGAGAGCGCCTCGTCGATCAGCAGCACGTCGTGGGTCTTGGCCGCCGCGATCGAGAACCGCAGGCGGGCGGCCATGCCGGAGGAGTACGTGCGCATCGGCAGGTTGATGAACTCGCCCTTCTCGTTGATCCCCGAGAAGTCGACGATGTTCTGGTAGCGCTCCTTCACCTGGGCCGGGCTCATGCCCATCGCCAGGCAGCCGAGCACCACGTTGCGCTCGCCGGTCAGGTCGTCCATCAGCGCCGCGTTCACACCGAGCAGCGAGGGCTGGCCGTTGGTGTAGATGCCGCCCTTCTCGGTGGGCAGCAGGCCGGCGATCGCCGACAGCAGGGTCGACTTGCCCGAGCCGTTGGAGCCGATCAGGCCGACGGCCTCACCCTTGTACGCGGTGAAGCTGACGCCGCGCACCGCGTGCACCTCGGTGATGGCGGGCGAGCGCTTGCGGGAGATCAGCCGGCTGAGGGCGGAGGTGGCGCTGCCCTTGCCGGCGGAGGCGCCGTGCACCTTGTAGACGATGTGCACGTCGTCGACGACGACAGTCGGCGTCCGGGTCTCCTTGGCTGCGGAGATCGCCCGGGCGTCGCGCTCCTCGCGGTCGGTGATCATGGTGGTCTCAGCCACGTCCGTACTCCTCTTCGGCCTTCCAGAAGAACACGTAACCGATAACGAAGGCTACGAGCGCCCACCCGAGCGCCATCTCCCAGACGTGGGGCGGCAGCTTCTCGGCACTGCTCCCGTAGTGCTTCTTGCTGTAGATGCTGGGGATCATCGCGTGCCGGAACAGCTCCATGTACACGGAGGCCGGGTTCGCGGTGGCGACCTGCTGCACCCAGTGCGGCCACTTGTGGACGCGGTCCGCGATGCTGTACATCACGCCGGACAGGTACATCCAGGTACGCAGGACGAACGGCATCAGCTGGGAGATGTCACTGGTCTTGGCACCGATCCGGGCCATCATCAGGGCCAGGCCGGTGTTGAACAGCGAGAGCAGGAACATCGCCGGGATCACCTGGAACCAGGTCAGCCCCGGCATCAGGCCGTTGCTCAGGACGATCACGACCAGCACGACCATCGAGATCAGCAGCTGCTGGAGCTGGATCACCGTGAAGGCGATCGGCATGCACGCACGGGGGAAGTGCAGCGCACGGATCAGCCCGAGGTTGTACGAGATCGCGCCGGTGCCGGACTGGATGGCGCTCTGGATGAACTGGAAGATGAACACCCCGACGCAGAGCCACGGGATGTACTTCGGCACCGAGTTGCCGCTCAGGATGAGGCCGAACACCAGGTAGAACACCGCGCAGTTCAGCAACGGCGTGACGACCTGCCAGACCTGGCCCATCTTCGCCGTGGTGTACTGCGCCACCAGTCGCGCGGTGGCGAACGCGACGATGAAGTGTCGGCGTCCCCAGAGCTGCTTGGTGTAGGCGAGGAGCCCTGGCCGACGGCCACTGACCGTCAGACCGTACTTATCGGCGAGCTGCTTGGGGGTCAGCCCGGTATCAACACCCCCGGGTAGAGAGAGGTTGATCGGTTCACTCACTGTCGACACATTCGTCCTTCACGGGATCGGAAGTCCGGCTGCTGGCCGGGGGGCAGTAGCCGGGCTCTCGCCGACGGGATCGACTCCCGCCAGGAGAATTCCAGCGGATCACAGGGGGGACGGCCGGCGGTGTGGTGTTCCGCCGACCAGGTGATCAGATGACCGGCGGTCTGCCCAACCTGGTCAAGCGCCATACAGTACGCCATCGCATCGGCCGTCGCTCACCGCACGGTGTGCGCCAGCCTTCCCGGAAACCGCCCCACCAGGCCTTACGTGCCTCCCGCGGGGGGCGGCGGGCCAGGGTGAGCAGGATCCAGGTGCACAGGTAGAGAGGCACCAACGGCACCGGAAGGTTCCGTCGGGCCAGCCACACCCGGTTGCGCGCCACGTTGTGGAAGTACGCGGCGTGCCGGGCGGGAGAGGTGGTGGGGTGGTGCAGCACGATGTCGGCCCGGTAGTCGATCGACCACCCGGCATCCAGCGCACGCCACGCGAGGTCGGTCTCCTCGTGGGCGTAGAAGAAGTCGGCGGGCAACTGCCCGGCCCGCTCGAAGACCGTCGAGCGGACGGCGCTGGCGCCGCCGAGGAAGGTGGTGACCCGGGAGGAGCGCAGCGGGTCGGCGGCGCGCAGCCGCGGCACGTGGCGGCGCTGGGTCTCACCGGTCTGCGGGTCGGCGATCCGGAAGCTGACGATGCCCAGGCCCGGGTCGGCGGTGAACGCCGCCCGCAGCAGCTCGGCCGAGTCGGTCAGCGGCAGCCGGCCGTCGTCGTCCAGGAAGAGCACGGCGTCCACGTCGCGGGCGTCCGGGCCGAACAGCTCGATGCCGACGTTGCGCCCGCCCGGGATGCCCAGGTTCTCCGGCAGCTCGACGGACCGCACCCCGGCGGGCAGCGGCGGCAGCGGCGCGCCGTTGCCGACCACGGCCAGCTGGACGGCCGGGCCCTGCTGGTCGAGCACGGACTGGATCAGCGCGTTCAGCTCGGCCGGGCGGTTGCCCATGGTGATGATCACCGCGCCGAGCCGGAAGGCGTCGGTCTCAGTGCCGGTGGCCTTGTCGGCGGCGGTGCCGGCGGCGCTCTCGGTGGCCCGGTTGTCGGTGGTGGTCATCGCAGCCTGCTGGAGAGGACGATGCTGAGCAGGTGGAGCACGGTCTGGAGCATCGCGATGGCGGCGAGCAGCACGATCGCGAGCCGGGTGAAGAAGAGGCCGCCGTGCACCTGGTCGGCGATCCCTGCCGCCAGGATGAAGAGCGAGGCCTCGACCGCACCGACCAGCCGGTGGAACTTGAGGACGGAGGCCGCCCGGCGGGCCTTGGCCACCCCGGAGGAGCGCGGCACCGAGGCGCTGTCCTCGACCGCGGTCATCCCGCTGCGGGCCCGGGCCACGTCGACCAGGTCGGTCTCCGACTTGATCAGGATCGCGCCCAGCGCCGCCAGGGTGCCCAGGAAGGCCCACTCCCAGCGCGAGCCGCCGTGGTGGAACAGGTCCGCGCCGCGCAGGCCGAGGCCGGTGAGCAGCGCGGCCTCCGACATGTAGTGGCCGACCCGGTCCAGGTAGACGCCGGTCAGCGAGGTCTGCCGACGCCAGCGGGCCACCTCGCCGTCCACGCAGTCCAGCAGCAGGTAGAGCTGGATCAGCAGCGCACCGACGATCGCGCCGCCGATGCCCGGGATGAGCAGCCCCGCGCCGGCCAGGATGCCGGTGAACATCATCAGGTAGGTCAGGCCGTTGGGCGTGATCGCCGTGACCGTCGAGAGGATCCGGGTGATCCGCAGCGAGATCCTGCGCATGTAGAGCCGACCCGCCCAGTGCTCGGCGCTGCGGCGCTGGAGCATCCCCTCCGGGTGGATGACGGCGCGCAGTTCCTCGATCGAGGGGCGGACCGTGAGGTCGACCGGCGGCCGCTCGGCGGCTTCGGGGCGGGCGGCTGAGGAGCTGGACTCAACTGTTGACGGCTTGGACATAGTCGGCGTACGCGTCCCTGATCGCAGATGGGGAGAGGTCGAGGTGCTCAAGAATGGTGAAGCGGCCCGGCCGGGTATTCGGAGCGTAGTGCACCGCCTCGGTGAACTCCGCCTCGGTGAACCCGATCTGATCGGCGGTCACCGGCAGGCCGTGGGCCCGCAGGCGGTCGACGATCAGCCTGGTCAGTTCCTGCTCGCCCCGCAGGAAGCTCGCGAAGGCGGCCCCGAGGCCGACCTGCTCGCCGTGCTGGGCGGAGCGCTTGGGATGCAGCACGTCCAAGGCATGCGAGATCTCGTGGCAGGCCCCCGAGGAAGGCCGGGTGCTGCCCGCGATGCTCATCGCGATGCCGGACAGTACCAGTGCTTCCGCGAGCGCGGTAAGGAGGTCCGGATCCTCCAGCGCACCCGGGTGCCGCAGCAGGCTCTCGCCCGCGGAACGGGCCATCGCCACCGCGAGTCCGTCCACCTTCTCGCCGGTCACCCGCTGGGAGAGTTCCCAGTCGGCACACGCCGAGATGTTGGAGAGGACGTCGCCGACACCGGCCGCCACGAAGCGCTGCGGGGCCTGCTGGATCACGTCCAGATCGACCACGACGCCGATCGGCCCCGGCACCCCGTACGAGCCGCGCCCCGCGTCGTTGTCGAGCGTCGACACGGGAGAGCAGATGCCGTCGTGCGCCAGGTTGGTGGCGACGGCGACCACGGGCAGCCCGACCCGCGCGGCGGCGTACTTGGCGGCGTCGATGATCTTACCGCCACCCAGACCCACCAGGACGTCGTAGTGGCCGCCACGGACCTCGTCCGCCAGCCGCACCGCGCCGTCCAGGGTGCCGTCGGCCGCGTCGAACCAGTCGGCGTTCGGCAGCACCGGCAGCAGCCGCTCGCGCAGCCGGGTCCCCGAGCCGTTGCTGATCGCCACCGCGACCCGGCCGCCGGTCGACAGCCGCTGGTCGGCCAGGATGCCCGCCAGCGAGTCCAGGGCGCCCGGACGGATCTCGACGAAGAGCGGCGAGGGAATCAGCCGGGTCAGTACTGGCACGCGATCTCCCGGGCCTTCGCCAGGTCGGCGTGGTTGTCGACCTCGACCCAGGGGACCTCGCCGATCGGCTGCACGTCGATCCGGAAGCCGCCGTTGACCAGCTCCTGGTAGCCGTCCTCGTAGTACAGCTGTGGGTCGCGCTCGAAGGTGGTGCGCAGCGCCTCGGCCAGCTCGGCGGCGGCGGAGGGGTTGATCACCGTGACGCCGATGTACTCGCCGGTCGCGTCGGCCGGCTCCATCAGCTTGGTGATCTTTTGCATGCCCTTGACCGGGTCGACGACGACCTTCATCTCCTCGTCGGCCAGCTGCTTCACCGTGTCCAGCGCGAGCAGGATGCCCGGCGCCCGCCCTTCGGCGATCAGCCGGTCGTTGCCGTCCAGCATGGTGCGCTGGACGGAGGCCGGGTGCACGGTGTCGCCGTTGGCCAGGAGCAGGCCCTCGCTGAACAGCTCGCGGGCGCACCAGAGCGAGTAGGCGTTGTTCCACTCCTCGGCCTTGTCGTTCTCGACCAGGGTGAGCTTGACGCCGTACTTCTGCTCCAGCGCCTCCTGGCGCTCGTACACGGCATCCTTGCGGTACCCCACGACGATCGCGGCCTCGCGCAGGCCCACCTCGGCGAAGTTGCCGAGCGTGAGGTCCAGCACGGTCTTCTCGCCGTCCACCGGCACCAGCGCCTTGGGGAGCGTGTCGGTGTACGGGCGGAGCCGGCGGCCGGCTCCGGCCGCCAGAACGAGGCCGATCATGCGGGGTCTCCTGTGCTCGTCTGCATTGAGTACACGTGCTGCCTGCATGCACGTGCTGCCTGCGGACACGTCCTACTCGCCGGGTGCGCGCGTGCTGCCCTGGGATTCCCTTGTACCGGCCCGCGGATCGCGCACCCTCGCCGTGCCTGGCCCCGGCGCGCAGTCCGCGCCCGCACCCACACCGCGTGATGCCCGCCCGCGGAACGACTCCCCGGTCCCACCGCTCGGCGGAGCACCGTGTCGTATGTGATGGTAGGCGACCGGCGCGACCTGCCCGAACGCCGCCCCACGGTACGCCGGAGGTGCCAGGGCGAGTGGTGGTCGGGGCGTGACAGGACCATGCAGAACATGTGTTCGATTTTTGCCGTTACTCAGCACACCCGTGCGCACCCAAGGCGCTCGCAAGTGCGCACACACCGGTGTTCCCGGGGCTGGTGCGTCGAATCGGTCCCAGCGCCCCGGCCATGCGGCAGACTGGACAGCCGACGCCCTCCGTACGCGCCATGGCACCAACCGCGACGGGGGCGTGCTGCCGTCCGCTGGACCGGGGGGGCTTGCCCGGGTGGCACATCCGGGTGGCGGCGCCGGTCCCCGTGCCGAAAGAGGCGCCATGTCCGAGAGTCGATCGACCAGCCTTGCCGCAGAGTCGGCCGCCGCTCCCGCCACTCCCGCCGCTGGTCCTTCCGGTGCTTCCCATCCTGCTTCCGGGGTTTCTTCCGACTCACCCGAGATCATGCTCGAGCTGGTGGACGACGCGGGCGTGACCCTCGGCACAGCCGAGAAGCTCTGGGCGCACCAGCAGCCGGGTCATCTGCACCGGGCCTTCTCGGTCTTCCTCTTCGACCAGCAGGGTCGCCTGCTGCTGCAGCGCCGGGCGCTCGGCAAGTACCACTCGCCCGGCGTCTGGTCCAACACCTGCTGCGGCCACCCGTACCCCGGCGAGCCGCCGTTCGTGGCCGCCGCCCGCCGCACCGCCGAGGAACTCGGCACGGCACCCGCCCTGCTCTGCGCCGCCGGCACCGTGCGCTACGACCTGCCCGACGAGGCCTCCGGGCTGATCGAGCGGGAGTGGAACCACCTCTTCGTCGGCCTGATGACGGACGACCTGCGGCCCGACCCGGCCGAGGTCGAGGACACCCGGTTCGTGACAGCCGGCGAGCTGAAGGAGCTCCAGGCGGCGAAGCCGTTCTCGGTCTGGTTCAACACGGTGTTCGAGGCGGCGCTGCCGGGGATCCGGGAGATCGCGGGCCGGGACTGGTAGTCCCGCTCGATCCGCCTTGCGGCGGTGCTAGAGCTGGACCGGGGGCGGCAGCGGCAGGGAGGCCCAGATCACCTTGCCGCCGTCCCCGGTCTGCTCCACGTCGCAGGAGCCGCCCGCCGCCAGCGCGATGCTCTTGACCAGCATCAGTCCGCGGCCGCCGGTCTGCTCCGTATCGCTCTCCACGGCCTTGGGCCGGTGCGGATGCCCGTCCTCCACCGAGACCCGCACCTGCCCGCCGCCGATCGCCAACTCGGTGGTCACCCGTGGCGAGAGCACCGCCGCGTGCGTCACGGCGTTGGTGACCAGCTCGGAGACGATCAGCAGCAGCCCGTCGGTCAGTTCCTCGTACCGCTCCCCCATCAGCCCCCGGTCCCGGAGCAGATCACGCACCACATGCCGCACCCGCGGCACCGAGCACTCGCGCGCCCCGGCGACGATCCGCCACAACCCCTCACCGGCCAGCTCCACTTCGACGCTCTCGACACTCTCGACACTCTCGGCGACCATCGGTGCGCGCTGCCGCTGGGGCTGCTGCGGCTGCTGCGGTTTCTGCAGCACTGTCGGCGTCGTAGCGCTCGTCCGCTCCACGTCCTGCCACCCTTCGTCCGGGCCTCGGGAGGCATCGCCGGCGCCGGCCGACTCCGGCCGACCATCCGGGAACGGGGCGTTCCGTTCAGGGCTCCCCTTCACTTCCGAGGCTAGGAGAGCCACCGGAATCCCCGTGCCCGGTCGAAGAACTTGCCCCCGCCAGACCGTTTCCGACCGACCATGACCACATCGGCCCACCCCTGCCCACCTTTCCCCACAGCGCCAGCGCAGGACCGTTCATCCACCGCCACTTCCCCCGAACCACCCCCACCCCACCGGGGCACCTCACACGGTCACGAGGGCCCCACCGCCGGCCGGCGTCGCCGGGGAAGCGCAGGTGAAAGGGCGTGAGGACCACTCCGAAAGCCTGATAGTGTTCTCTCTGTCGCCGCGGGGACAGCACAGAGAACCCCGAGGCACACACCCTGTCCGGGTGGCGGAATGGCAGACGCGCTAGCTTGAGGTGCTAGTGCCCTTTATCGGGCGTGGGGGTTCAAGTCCCCCCTCGGACACTTCGTTACGCACATGGAAGATGCGGGTCGTGACTCAACAGTCACGGTCCGCTTTTTCATGTCGTAGACCAGGTTCAGACCGAAACTCTCGTAGATCGGTGCCTTTGCGCCTGCCGAATACCTCATCCGCCCAGGTCAAGCGGCATGCCGGTACTCGTGGATCACTCCGCCGAGCCGGTCGTGGCGGCGTATGTCCAGACGGGCGATTCGCCTGGGATCGGTGATCGGCTCGGGGACCGCGCGTAGGGGCGCCGCCTGGTTCATGGCCTGATGGGGCCGGTGCCCGTTGTGGTGGTGCTCGAACTCGCGCAGCGCGTACCGCAGGTGGCGCTCGTTCCAGATCAAGGTCCGATCCAGCAGCTCATGGCGGCAGGTCTGCACCCAGCGCTCCGTGATGGAGTTCATCCGGGGGACACGGATGCCGGAGGGCACGACCTGGATGCCGGCGTCGCCCAGGATCTGGTCGAAGAGGGCCGGGAACTTCGCGTCCCGGTCGCGATCAGGTAGTTGACGGTGACTCCGGTGTCCTCGAGGTCCATGGCCAGGTTCCGGGCGGCCTGGACGACCCAGTGGGCGGTGGGATGCGCGGTGGTGCCCAGTGTGAGGACGCGGCGGGTGGCGTGCTCGATGACCGCGAGGATGTACTGGCGCTGGCCGGTCAGGGTGACGGTCTCGATGAAGTCGCATGCCAGGAGGGCATCGGCCTGGGAGCGCAGGAAGTCGGCCCAGGTGGTGGCGCTGCGGTCGGGTGCGGGGTCGAGGCCCTCGGCTTTGAGTATCTCCCAGACGGTGGACGCGGCGACCTTGATGCCCAGGGCGGCGAGTTCGCCGTGCACACGCCGATACCCCCAGGCCAGGTTCTCCGAACCAGACGCAGGATCAGCACGCGGATCGAGCGCACGGTGGGCGGGCGACCTGGTCGCTTCGGTCGGCAGGTGCGAGCCTGACGCTGCTTCATCAGGCGCGATGCCACCGCAGCACGGTGTCCGGTTGAACCAACAGCCGCAGGCGGCGCAGCACCTCGCGCGGTAGCGGGGCGAGGAGCGCAACGAGGAAGACGCGGTCCTCCGGAGCGAACCTCGCCTTGTCCCCACCGAGCTGCCGCTCAAGGATGACCAGCTGATGGCGCAGGGTGAGGATCTCCACATCCTTGTCCCGGTCGCTCATCGGCAACAGCCGCAGGGCCGCGAACGCGTTGGTGACAGTCAGGTATGCCAGGCGAAGCAACACGAGTGATCATCCCGCCGCAACCACCGACCAAGTCCTTGAGCTGCATGGATGACATCCTCGGCAGGCGCAGAGCCGCATGCCTCGCCACGGCGCGGGCGTCGGCGACGAAGGCGGCGTGAATCCGGCCGACGTCGAGCAGGTGCTCGCGCCCGTGCCGGACGGCGAGCTGCTCGGCGTCCGGCGCCCGGGCGTCCGAGCGGGGGCCTCCGGGAAGGTCGCTGCCACCGCCGTGCCCTGGGCGGTGAGGTGCCATGCCTTGGCCCGGCCGGCCTGCGGCAGGGTCACGAACTCCGCCAGGCCGTCGGCGTGAAGCCGGGTCAGCCGCTTCTGGGTCTGTTTGATCCCGGCTGCGCCGCCGTGGAGCTGGTGGAGCCGCTCGGCGTCTGCCGCAGCACGCTGTGGAACGCGATCAACGACGTCCTACCCGTCCTCGACGACCACCGCCTCGCGATCACCCCTGCCGAACACCACTACGCCACCGCAGCCGACGTCCTAGGGCGCGTCTTCAAAGTCGCGTCGGATCGGTCCGCGGCGTTGGGCGCCCGGCTGGGCGTGCGCCCGGGTCGTCCTCGTACTGGGTCGTACTTGG
>NZ_JBGCCO010000038.1:0-77047 GCF_041262605.1 Kitasatospora sp. GAS1066B | reverse complement strand
ATCTGGCGTTGACTTTTGGCACGCTGTTGAGTTCTCAAGGAACGGACACTTCCTTCAAGCCGCTCTCGCAAGCTCTCCGGGCGCTTCGTTCTTTCTTCTCTTCGAGCTTATCAGACCCGCCTTCCGGCGTTTCCCGACTCGCTCTCGGTGTTTCCAACCCTACCAGGTCTTCCGCACCGCTTCGGCCTCAGGAGGCCTTCGCCGTACCGGACCTGACGGCCCGTCCGACGTGTTGAACTTTAGCCCAGCCCCGCTCCGAAAAGCGAATCCAGCCGCACTCACCGAATTACCGGCACAGCAAAACAGACCAGCTCCGACAGTGCGCGAAAAGCAACACGTCGAAAGCAGGACGTTGTACTGAGAAATGGTGTTCCAGGAGAGTGGCCGCCCCGGGACCGTCCGCGCAGACGCGTGTCCGGTGCTCCCTGCCGAGCGACTAGGACACGCTACGCCTTTCACGGCCCGCATGCAAACGGCACATGAACGGCACCGGCCGGCCGCCCCCGTGGGGTCGGCCGGCCGGTGCGGGCAGGGCGTTGTCGACGTCCGCTCAGCTGTTGGTCGGGAAGCCGAGGTTGATGCCACCGTGCGAGGGGTCGAGCCAACGCTGGGTCACGGCCTTGCCCCGGGTGAAGAACTGCACGCCGTCGGGGCCGTACGCGTGGGCGTCGCCGAACAGCGAGGACTTCCAGCCGCCGAAGGAGTAATAGGCCACCGGGACCGGGATCGGCACGTTGATCCCGACCATGCCGACCTCCACCTCGTGCTGGAAGCGTCGGGCCGCGCCGCCGTCGTTGGTGAAGATCGCGGTGCCGTTGCCGTACGGGTTGGCGTTGATCAGCTCCAGGCCCTCCTGGTAGGAGGACACCCGGACCACCGAGAGCACCGGGCCGAAGATCTCGTCGTTGTACACCGACATGCCCGGCTTCACGTGGTCGAAGAGCGTGGGGCCCAGCCAGAAGCCGTCGGCGGTGGGCTGACCGTTCACGTCCTGGTCGGCGATCGGGTGCTTTCGGCCGTCCACGGCCAGCTCGGCGCCGTCCGCGAGGCCGGACTCCACGTAGGAGGTGACCTTGTCGCGGTGCTGGCCGGTGACCAGCGGACCCATCTCGCTGTCGCCATTGCAGCCGGGGCCCACCTTGAGGCCGGCGATCCGCTCCTTGATCTTCTCGACCAGCTGGTCACCGATCGGGTCCACCGCGACCAGCACCGAGATCGCCATGCAGCGCTCGCCGGCCGCGCCGAAGCCGGCGTTGATCGCCGCGTCGGCGCTCAGGTCGAGGTCGGCGTCGGGCAGCACCAGCATGTGGTTCTTGGCGCCGCCCAGCGCCTGGACCCGCTTGCCGTAGCGGGTGCCGGTCTCGTACACGTACCGCGCGATCGGGGTGGAGCCGACGAAGCTGACCGACTTGACGTCCGGGTGCTCCAGCAGGCGGTCGACGGCGACCTTGTCCCCGTGTACGACGTTGAAGACGCCGTCCGGCAGCCCGGCCTCCTTCCACAGCTCCGCCATGAAGTTGGCCGCCGACGGGTCCTTCTCGGAAGGCTTGATGATCACCGTGTTGCCGGCCGCGATGGCGATCGGGAAGAACCACATCGGCACCATCGCCGGGAAGTTGAACGGCGAGATGATGGCGACGGGGCCGAGCGGCTGGCGGATCGAGTAGACGTCGATGCCGGTGGAGGCCTGCTCGGTGAAGCCGCCCTTGAGCAGCTGCGGGATGCCACAGGCGTACTCGACGACCTCCTGGCCACGGGCCAGTTCGCCGAGCGCGTCCGAGTGCACCTTGCCGTGCTCGGCCACGATGATCGCGGCCAGCTCGTCCTTGCGGGCGTTGAACAGCTCGCGGAAGGCGAAGAGGACCGAGGTGCGCTTGGCGATCGAGGCGTTGCGCCACTCGCCGAAGGCGGCGGCGGCCGCGGCGACCGCCTGGTCGACCTCGGCGATCTCGGCGAAGTCCACCTGGCCGGCGATCTGTCCGGTGGCCGGGTCGTAGATGTCGCCACGGCGGGGGGCGGCGCCGGCAGTCGGCACCGGGGCACCGTCGATCCAGTGGACGACGTGCTTCGGTGCGCCGGCCTGGCGCTCAGTGGGCGTGTTCACAGTTCCTCTGCCTCCAGGGGTCAGGCTCAGGTCGGGCTCAGGTCAGGCTCAGCGGGGGCTATCGCGCTCAGCATCCAGTCTGGTCCGCGCTCCGGGGCCGCTCAACGAGCACACTGACGGGCATACCCCGATCGGCCTTACAGCCCGTCGGTCCACCGCGACACCGGCGCCTCACAGGTGCTCGCCGGGCCCGCCCAGCCCAGCTGCCGCCTCGTGCAGCGCGAGTTCCAGCGGCACCGGGTCGGTGAGCCGCCCCGAGCCGTCCGGCGCCACCAGCCAGCTCGGCCCCGGACCACGCCGGGCGGGGTGCGGGACCACCACCCACGCCCCGGCGCCCGCCGCCCGCACGCCGGTGCCCACCCACCGCGCGGCGGTACCGACCGGGACGAGGAACCCGAGGCTGTCGTCCCCCGGGTCGAAGAGCACCGGGCCGGCGCCGAGCAGTCTGCGCCGGCCCGGGACCACCGGCGGCTCCAGGAGCAGGCGCAGCGCCGGGCGGCCGAGCCTGCCGGGGACCAGGAGCACGTCCCAGCGCCGTCCGGCCGGCAGCAGCGCCAGGCCCGAGGCCGTTCGCTCCCACTCCCGTCGGCAGGCCTCGGGATCGAGTGCGGCGCCGGCCAGCCAGGCCAGTGCGGCGGCGATCGGTCCGGTCTGCTCCATGGCCAGCGCTCCCGTCGTTCGGACGGCGGGCTGTGTCGGCCGCCGCTCTGGTTGGAGAGATGGGCTGGGGCGCGGACTCTTACAGCGATCTCGGGCAATGATCTGCACGGCGGCCGGCGCGGGCGGCGGGTCTGCCGGGGGGGCGGTCAGCTCCGGTCGCCGAAGACGGTGCGGTGCCAGTCCTTGCGCGCCACCGCCGTGGTGTCGAACATGACGTGCTTGACCTGGGTGTACTCGTCCAGCGAGTACTGCGACATGTCCTTGCCGTAGCCGGAGGCCTTGTACCCGCCGTGCGGCATCTCGCTGATGATCGGGATGTGGTCGTTGACCCAGACGCAGCCGGCCGCGAGCTCCCGGGTGGCCCGCAGCGAGCGGTGCACGTCACGGGTCCAGGCGGAGGCGGCCAGGCCGTACGGCGTGTCGTTGGCCAGCCGCAGGCCCTCGTCGTCGCTGTCGAACGGGAGCACCACCAGCACCGGGCCGAAGATCTCGCCCTGCACCACCTCGCTGTCCTGGGCGACGCCGGTGATCAGGGTGGGCGCGTAGTAGGCGCCCAGGCTCAGGTCGGTGCCGTCGTGCCCGGTCGCGGGTGCCAGGCCGCCGGTGACGATATCGGCGCCGTAGCCGCGCGCCCGCTCGACGAAACCGGCCACCCGGTCGCGGTGCGCGTACGAGACCAGCGGCCCGAGGTCGGTCTGCGGGTTGCGCGGGTCGCCCAGCCGGATGGCGGCGAACAGCTCGGCGACCCCGTCCACGAAGGCCTGGTAGAGCGGGCGCTGAACGTAGGCGCGGGTGGCGGCGGTGCAGTCCTGGCCGCTGTTGATCAGCGAGCCGGCCACCGCCCCGTGCACGGCCGCCGTCAGATCGGCGTCCTCGAAGACCACGAACGGAGCCTTGCCGCCGAGCTCCAGGTGGGTGCGCTTGACGGTCGCGGTGGCCAGTTCGGCGACCCGCCGGCCGACTCCGGTGGAGCCGGTGAAGGAGACCATCGCGACGTCGGGGTGCGCGACCAGGCGTTCGCCGGCGGTCTTCCCGGTGCCGGTGACCACGTTGACCACGCCGGCGGGCAGGCCGGCCTCGGTGCAGGCGCGGGCGAGCATCAGCGAGGTGAGCGGGGTGAGCTCGGCGGGCTTGAGGACCACGGTGTTGCCGGCGGCGACGGCCGGCAGGATCTTCCAGGCGGCCATCTGCAGCGGGTAGTTCCACGGGGCGATCGAGCCGACCACGCCGATCGCCTCGCGGCGCACGTAGGACGTGTGGTCGGCCGAGTACTCGCCGGCCGCCTTGCCCTCGAGGTTGCGCGCGGCGCCCGCGAAGAAGGCGGCGTTGTCGATCGTGCCGGGCACGTCGAACTCGCTGGAGAGCTTGATCGGCTTGCCGGTCTGGGCGGTCTCGACGTGGGCGAACTCCTCGGCCCGGTCGGCCAGCACCGCGCTGAGCCGCAGCAGCGCCTCGGCCCGGGTGCCGGGGGTGGCGCGGGACCACTCGGGCAGCGCGGCCTTGGCGGCGGCCACGGCGGCGTCGACGTCGGCGCCCGAGGCGAGCCGGACCCGCTGGACCGTGCTGCCGTCCGCCGGGTTGATCACGTCATGCGGCTCGTCACCGGTCCCGCTGGTGAGCCGGCCGCCGATGTACTGGGCGCCGTCCGCGAAACTGCTCAGATCCACGACACTGCTGCGGTCCATGGGTTCGGTCTCCTCCAGATGTCCGTTCCGGGCCATTCCACCCGCTCCGGTGCGCCGAACGATGCCCGCCGGTCCCACGACCGGGCAAGGGTCACCCCGACAGCCGAGGCGCCAAGAGCCTTACAGAATGCCAGGCCCGCAGGAGGGCAACAGGTCGTCATGGGGATGCATGATTCAGCTGACACCTTGTTCCCTGTCCCCGAGGTCCAGGAGGCCGCCATGCTGCCCACCGTCGCCCGTGTGCTCGATCTGGACGTGATGCGCCGTGGTCTGCCGCAGGTGGTGGCCGGGGCCGACCGGCTGGAACGCCCGGTGCGCTGGGTGCACGTGAGCGAGCTACCGGACGTGGCCGGCATGCTGCAGGGCGGCGAGCTGGTGCTGACCACCGGGATCGCGCTGCCCGAGGACCGCGAGGGGCTGGCCCGCTACGTTCGGGAGCTGGTCGAGATCGGCGTGGCGGGGCTCGTGGTGGAGTTCGGCCGCCGCTACTTCGACGCCCTGCCGCGGGCCTTGGTGCACGCCGCCGAGCAGCGCGGCCTGCCGCTGATCGCGCTGCGCCGGGAGCTGCGCTTCGTGGCGGTCACCGAGGCGGTGCACGCGCTGGTGGTCAACGCCCAGCTGGAGCAGTTGCGGGCCTCGGAGGCGGTGCACCAGGTCTTCAACGAACTGGCGGTGGAGGGCGCCGAGCCGGCCGAGGTGCTGCGGCAGATCGCCCGGATGGCGGGCGCGCCGGTGGTGCTGGAGAACCTGAGCCACCAAGTGCTGGCGCACGACCCGGCCGGGCGCACCGAGGACGAGCTGCTGGACCAGTGGGAGCGCCGCTCGCGCGCGGTGCGCCCGGCCGGCCGGACCGGCTACGACCCGCGCAGCGGCTGGCTGGTGACGGCGGTGGGCGCCCGGGGCGAGGACTGGGGTCGGCTGGTGCTGGTCGAGGAGCCGGGGCCGCTGCCCGACCAGGAGTCGCACCCCTGCACGATGCTGCTGGAGCGCGGGGCCGCGACCCTGGCGCTCAACCGGCTGCTGGTGCGCGACCGGGAGAGCCTGGAGCGGCAGACCCATCGCACGCTGCTCGCCGGGATCATGACGCACGCGCTGACGGTCAGTGAGGTCGCGCTGCGGGCCCAGGCGTTGGGCGTGCCGCTCGACGGGCGGCGGCTGGTCGGCGTGGTGCTGCGCCGCCGCGGCGGAGCGCTGCCGGCCGCGCTGGAGGCGCAGGCCCGGCTGCGCGACTTCACCGAGCTGGCGGCCGCCGCAGCACGCGGCAGCCGGCTCTCGGCGCTGGTCGGGGCGCTGGACGACGAGGGGGTCGGCCTGCTGATCGCGCTCGGCTCGCAGCAGAACGAGCACACCGCGCTGGAGGCGTTCGCGGCGGCACTGCGCCGGCTGGTGACGGACAGCGGCAAGGAGACGGCGACGCCGGTGATAGCGGTCGGTTCCTCGGTCGGGTCGGTGCGCGACGCCCGGCGCAGCCTGATGGAGGCCACCCAGGTGGCGGACGCCGCACTGCACGACGCGCCCGGCGCCCGGGCCGCCTCGTACTACCGGCTGCCGGACGTGCGACTGCGCGGACTGCTCCACCTGCTGCGCGACGACGCACGGCTGCAGACCTACGTGGAGCGGGAGCTGGGGCCGCTGCTGGCGCACGACGCGGAGCACGGCTCGCAACTGGTGCAGTTGCTGCGGGTCTACCTCGAACAAGGCAGGAACAAGTCGGCCGCGGCAGACGCTGCGCATCTGTCGCGGCCGAGCTTCTACGACCGGCTGCACAAGGTGGAGCGGATCCTGGCGGTGGATCTGGACCAGGTGGAGTCCTGTCTCTCCCTGCACGTCGCCCTGCTGGCGCTGGACGCCGTCCGGCGGTGACGCGGACCGGCCGGCGATCGGGGGGCGGTCTCAGTTCACGTGCGCGTCGGCCAGGGTGAGCGCCTCGTCGAGCACGGCCAGGCCCGCCTTGGCCTCGTCGACGGTGACGGTGCACGGCGGCACCACGTGGAAGCGGTTCATGTTGGTGAACGGCCAGAGCCCGCGCTTCTTGCAGGCCGCTGCCAGCTCGGCCATCGGGGCGTTGGCCGCACCGCTCGCGTTGTAGGGGACCAGCGGCTCCCGGGTGGCCCGGTCGCGGACCAGGTCGAGCGCCCAGAAGACGCCCAGCCCGCGCACCTCGCCGACCGACGGGTGGCGCTCGGCCAGCTCGCGCAGCCCGGGGCCCAGCACGGTCTCGCCGATCAGCTTGGCGTGCTCGACGATGCCCTCCTCGGCCATCGCGTTGATGGTGGCCACCGCGGAGGCGCAAGCCAGCGGGTGGCCGGAGTAGGTGAGCCCGCCGGGGAAGGGCCGCTCGGCGAAGGTGGCCGCGATCTCGGCGCTGATCGCCACGCCGCCCAGCGGGACGTAGCCGGAGTTGACGCCCTTGGCGAAGGTCAGCAGGTCGGGCACGACGCCCCAGTGGTCGGCGGCGAACCACTCGCCGGTGCGGCCGAAGCCGGCCATCACCTCGTCCAGGATGAAGACGATCCCGTAGCGGTCGCAGATCTCCCGGACGCCGGCCAGGTAGCCGGGCGGCGGGATCAGGATGCCGGCGGTGCCGACCACGGTCTCCAGGATGATCGCGGCCACCGTGCCCGGGCCCTCGAAGGCGACCGTCTGCTCCAGGTGGGCGAGCGCGCGCTCGCACTCCTGCGCCTGGGTCTCGGCGTGGAACGCCGAGCGGTAGAGGTGCGGGCCCCAGAAGTGGACGACACCGGTGGCGCCGGTGTCGTTGGGCCAGCGCCGGGGGTCGCCGGTCAGGGCGATCGCGTGCCCGGTCGCGCCGTGGTACGAGCGGTAGGTGGAGAGGACCTTCTGCCGGCCGGTGTGCAACCGCGCCATCCGCACCGCGTTCTCCACCGCCTCGGCACCGCCGTTGGTGAAGAAGATCTTGTCGAGGTCACCGGGCGTGCGCTCGGCGATCAGCCGGGCGGCCTCGCTGCGCGCCTCGACGGCGAAGCCCGGCGCCAGGGTGCAGAGCTTGGCGGCCTGCTCCTGGATCGCGGCGACCACCTTGGGGTGCTGGTGACCGATGTTGGTGTTCACCAGCTGGGAGGAGAAATCGAGGTAGCGGTTGCCCTCGTAGTCCCAGAAGTACGAGCCCTCGGCGCCGGCCACCGCGAGGGGGTCGATCAGGGCCTGGGCGGACCACGAATGGAAGACGTGCGCGCGGTCGGCGGCCTTGACGGCCAGCCCGGCGGCGGGATCGGCAGTGGGGATGCTCATGGCCGCCAGCGTAGGCAACGGGCGAACCGACGAGGAGCGCCATCTTGTCAGGTGGTCACCGGGAACGGCGACAGGATGGAAATGGCCCCGGGGAGGTGCTCCCCGGGGCCGTTTTTCTTCTGAGCGGTCCGGCCCGACGATCAGATCGCGGTCATCACGTGCTTGACCCGGGTGTAGTCCTCGAAGCCGTACGAGGACAGGTCCTTGCCGTACCCGGACTTCTTGAAGCCACCGTGCGGCATCTCGGCGACCAGCGGGATGTGGGTGTTGATCCAGACGCAGCCGAAGTCCAGCCGGCGCGACATCCGCATCGCGCGGGCGTGGTCCTTGGTCCAGACCGACGAGGCGAGCGCGAACTCGACCCCGTTCGCGTAGCCGACGGCCTGGTCCTCGTCGGTGAACTTCTGCACGGTGATGACCGGGCCGAAGACCTCGTTCTGGATGATCTCGTCGTCCTGCAGCAGGCCGGAGACCACGGTCGGGGCGTAGAAGTAGCCGGTCTCGCCGACCTGGTGGCCGCCCGCCTCGACCTTGGCGTGGGCGGGCAGCCGCTCGACGAAGCCGGCCACCTGCTTCAGCTGGTTGGCGTTGTTGAGCGGGCCGTAGAGCACGTCCTCGTCGTCCACCCCGCCGGTCTTGGTCTCCGCGGCGGCCTTGGCCAGCGCGGTCACGAAGGCGTCGTGGATGGACTCGTGCACCAGCACCCGGGTGGCGGCGGTGCAGTCCTGGCCGGCGTTGAAGAAGCCGGCCACCGAGATGCCCTCGACCGCCTCGGCGATGTCGGCGTCCTCGAAGACCACCACCGGGGCCTTGCCGCCGAGCTCCAGGTGCACCCGCTTGACGTCCTTGGCGGCCGACTCGGCGACCTGGATGCCGGCCCGGACCGAGCCGGTGATCGACGCCATGGCCGGGGTGGCGTGCTCGACCATCAGCTTGCCGGTCTCGCGGTCGCCGCAGAGCACGTTGAAGACGCCGGCCGGCAGCTCCAGCTCGGCCAGCACGCCGCCGATGATCTCGGCCAGCAGCACGGTGGAGGCCGGGGTGGTGTCGGAGGGCTTGAGCACCACGGCGTTGCCGGCCGCGATGGCCGGCGCGAACTTCCAGACCGCCATCATCATCGGGTAGTTCCACGGCGCGACCTGGGCGCAGACACCGACCGGCTCGCGACGGACGATCGAGGTCATCCCGTCCATGTACTCACCGGCGGCCTTGCCCTCCAGCAGACGGGCGGCGCCGGCGAAGAAGCGGATCTGGTCGACCATCGGGCCGATCTCCTCGGACTTGGTCAGCCCGCGCGGCTTGCCGGTGTTGCGACACTCGGCGTCCACCAGCTCGTCGGCCCGGGTCTCGACCGCGTCGGCAATCTTCAGCAGCAGCTTCTGCCGGGTCGACGGCGTGGCGTCGCGCCAGATCTCGAAGGCGGCGGCGGCCGCGGCCATCGCGGCGTCGACGTCGGCCGCGCCCGACAGCGGGGAGGTCGCGTACGCCTGGCCGGTGGTGGGATCGACGATCTGCAGGGTGCGGCCGTCGGCCGCATCGACGAACTGGCCGTTGATGTAGTTGCGCAGCGTACGAAGGTCGCTCACGACTCTCTCCTCGGGTTGCGGTCGGCGCGGTGGCGGCCGATCCGTCGGGGGGCTGTGCCAGTGGGGCCGCGGGCCCGGGCGCCGGGTGGCCGGGCTGGGCGGGACACGGTCCACTGGTGGGGAGCGTACGCCCCGGGGGGACGCGCGCGCGTGACCTCGCCAGAGTAGCCCGTTCCATGCTGTTCTCGGCAGAGTCGTGCATGTATCGCAATGAAATCCGTGCTGTTTTCCGAGCCGCGCAACGAAATCAGCAGCGCAGGCACTTGCGAACACTTCGTCGATCAGGCACAGTGGCCGCGTGGCCAACCGCGACCGGAACAGCAGCGTTCCCCTCGACTCCGTCTCCAAGGCGATCATCGAGCAGCTGCAGGAGGACGGCCGCCGGGCTTACGCGACCATCGGCAAGGCCGTCGGCCTCTCCGAGGCCGCCGTCCGGCAGCGGGTCCAGAAGCTGCTCGACCAGGGCGTGATGCAGATCGTCGCCGTCACCGACCCGCTGACCGTCGGATTCACCCGACAGGCGATGGTCGGGATCACCGTCGAAGGTGACATCGAGCCGATCGCCGACGCACTGGCCGCCATGGACGAGGTCGACTACGTGGTCTGCACCGCGGGCTCGTTCGACCTGCTGGCCGAGCTGGTGTGCGAGGACGACGAGCACCTGCTCGAAATGATCAACAAGCGAATCCGTGCGCTTCCCGGCGTGCGGAGGACCGAGAGCTTCGTTTACCTGAAGCTCCGGAAACAGACCTACACCTGGGGCACCCGATGAGCGCCGACCCGGCACCGAAGGACCTTTCGAAGACCGCCTACGACCACCTGTGGATGCACTTCACCCGCATGTCGTCGTACGAGAAGTCCCCCGTACCCACCATCGTCAAGGGCGAGGGCACCTACATCTGGGACTCCAACGGCAAGAAGTACCTCGACGGCCTGGCCGGCCTGTTCGTGGTGCAGGCCGGCCACGGCCGCGAGGAGCTGGCCGAGGCCGCTGCCAAGCAGGCCAAGGAGCTCGCCTTCTTCCCCGTCTGGAGCTACGCGCACCCGAAGGCCGTGGAACTGGCCGAGCGCCTGGCCAACTACGCGCCGGGCGACCTGAACAAGGTCTTCTTCTCCACCGGTGGCGGCGAGGCGGTCGAGACCGCCTGGAAGCTCGCCAAGCAGTACTTCAAGCTGACCGGCAAGCCGACCAAGTACAAGGTCATCTCCCGCGCGGTCGCCTACCACGGCACCCCGCAGGGCGCCCTGTCGATCACCGGCCTGCCGGGCCTGAAGGCCCCGTTCGAGCCGCTGGTGCCGGGCACCCACAAGGCCCCGAACACCAACATCTACCGCGCCCCGGCGTTCCTCCAGGGCCCCGACGGCACGGTGGACCCGGAGGCCTACGGCCGCTGGTGCGCCGACGAGATCGAGGTCGCGATCCTCAACGAGGGCGCCGAGACCGTCGCCGCCGTCTTCGTCGAGCCGGTGCAGAACGCCGGTGGCTGCTTCCCGCCGCCGCCCGGGTACTTCCAGCGGCTGCGCGAGATCTGCGACCGGCACGACGTGCTGCTCGTCTCGGACGAGGTCATCTGCGCCTTCGGCCGGCTGGGCACCATGTTCGGCGCCGACAAGTTCGGCTACCAGCCCGACATGATCACCTGCGCCAAGGGCATGACCTCGGGTTACTCCCCGATCGGCGCCACGATCATCTCGGACCGCCTGGCCGAGCCGTTCTACAAGGGCGACAACACCTTCCTGCACGGCTACACCTTCGGCGGCCACCCGGTCTCCTCGGCGGTCGCGCTGGCCAACCTGGACATCTTCGAGCGCGAGGGCCTCAACCAGAAGGTCCTCGACAACGAGGCGAACTTCCTCGGCACCCTGAACAAGCTGCGCGACCTGCCGATCGTCGGCGACGTGCGCGGCAACGGGTACTTCTACGGCATCGAGCTGGTCAAGGACAAGGTCACCAAGGAGTCGTTCAACGACGACGAGGTGGAGCGCGTGCTCTACGGCTTCCTGTCGAAGGCGCTCTTCGACAACGGCCTGTACTGCCGCGCCGACGACCGTGGCGACCCGGTCATCCAGCTGGCCCCGCCGCTGATCTCCGACCAGTCGACCTTCGACGAGATCGAGCAGATCCTGCGGACCAGCCTCACCGACGCGTGGGCCAAGATCTGATCGCCAAGGCGATCTGACCCACCCTCGCCCCGCGGGGCGGTCCCGCGCAGCCTCCTCCTCAGGGCTGCCGGGACCGCCCCGCGGTGTTTTTCCCACTGATCTGCTGATAGTTCGTCCGGGTTTACCCCAGCTGGACCCCGTGTGCCGCAACCGCAACACGACCTTGTCGTTCTAATCTGACGACTGTCATTCCCCTGCCCCGTGCAGCACCCGCGGTGCGGCACCCGGGCAGAGCTCTCTCGGACCGGCGGAGGAATTCCATGTCAGCGGCCCCGCCCGACAACGACGTGCTGTGGGCCCGGGGGATCGTCAAGTCCCACCAGGGGACCCCGGCGCTGCGGGACGTCTCGATCGCGGTCCGGGAGGGCGAGGTGCTCGCCATCACCGGTGCCCGCGGCTGCGGCAAGTCCACCCTGCTCGGCTGCCTCTCGGCGCTGCTGCCGGTGGACTCCGGGGAGGTCTGGTTCAACAGCTCACCGGTCCACACGCTCAGCCGGGCCGGGCGGGAGAAGCTGCGCCGCGACCGGTTCGGCTTCGTCGGCTCACAGCCCCACCTGGTCCCGGAGCTGACGGCCCGGGAGAACGTCGCCCTGCCCCTGCTGCTCGCCGGGGCCGGCCACAAGGCCTCCTACAGCGCCGCCGACGACTGGTTGGAGCGGCTCGACGTGACCGACAGCGCCAAGCGCCGCCCCGCCGAGCTGGTCCAGAGCCAGCGCCAGCGGATCGCAGTGGCCCGCGCGCTGGCCCCGCTCCCCCGGGTGGTCTTCGCCGACGACCCGACCGCGCCACTGCACCGCGAGGCCCAGGACCAGGTGCTGCGGATACTGACCAGCGCGGCCCGCTCCCACCAGCTCACCCTGGTGCTGGCCACCCACGACCCGGAACTCGCCAAGTACGCGGACCGGACGGTGGCCCTGGTCGACGGCCGCACCCCCGCTCCGGCCACCCCGGTACGGCGCGCGGCGGCAGTGGTGGCCGGGCAGTGAACAGCCCCGTGCCGGGCAGCCGCCCAGCCCTCGCGCTCTGACGGACTGAAGGACTATCAGGTGTTCTATCTCCGCCTGGTCAGGGGATACCGGGTCCTGGACCTGGGCCGCTGGCTGCTCACCGCCACGGCGGCCGCCGTGGTGGCCGCCTTCCTGCTGCGGGCGCTCGGCCGCGCCCTGAGCGACCCGCCCGGCGCGCACGCCACGCTGGAGCGGCTGCTCTGGTGCCTGCCACCGCTGCTGGCGATCGGCTGGTTCACGGCCATCGCGGCCCGCGCGCTGCCCACCCAGCGGCCCGAGCGGATGGCCGGGCTGACCGCCGCCGGTGCCGGGCCGCGGTGGATCCGGCTGCTGATCGCCGGTGAGCTGGCGCTCGCCTGCGCGCTGGGCGCGGTGGCCACGCTGCTGCTCTTCCTGGTGCTGCGCAACAACATCGCGGGGCCGAGCCTGGCCCCCGAGCTGGGCATGGGCGTGCCACTGCCGCCCGCCGCACCGGTGGCCCTGCTCGCGCTGCTCCCGCTGGCCGGCGGCCTGGCCGCAGCCGCCGCGGTCCGCCCCGGTGAGCGGCTGCCCGGCGGCGAGGAGCCGGACCGGGCCCGCCACTTCGGGCCGGTGCGCACCTCGGCGGCCGTCCTGCTGACGATCGGCGGCATCCTCACCGAGCTCTACGCGCTGCGCCCCGCCGCGGCCTACGACCCGCGCACCCTGGGACTGCCCGCCGACCTCGGCCACACCAACGCCGCGCTGCTGGGCGGCTGGGCGGTGGCCACCCTGGGCCTGGCGCTGCTGACCGGACCGCTGCTGGCCGGCACCGGGTGGCTGCTGGCGCTCGGCCGCCCCAGCCCGCGGCGGCTGCTGGCCGGACGCGGGCTGACCGGCGCGGCGCGTGAGCTGAGCGCGCCGCTGGCGATGCTGGCCTTCACCGTGGCGGTGGTGCTGACCTCGGTCCGGCACTGGGTGGCGCCGGGAGCCGAGGGCACCGGGCTGCTGCCGGCCGCCGAGGCACTGCTGACCACCGGCTGCATGGTGGGGGCGGTGCTGGCCCGGCTGGCCGAGCTGCGAGCCCTGCGCCGCCCCGGCAGCACCGCGCTCCTGCGCCTCGGTGCCTCGCCCCGACTGCTCTTCGGCGCCGCGATGCTGCGCTGGGCGGCCGCCGGCAGCGTGGTGCTGGCCACCGGCGCACTGACCGCGGTGCTGGGCGCCGGGATGCTGACCTGAGGGCTCGCCGTCAGCCGGCGGCCGCGAGCTGACCGCAGGCGCCGTCGATCTCCTGGCCACGGGTGTCGCGCACCGTGGTGGGCACGCCGTGCGCCTCCAGCCGGCGGACGAACTCGCGCTCGTCCTCGGGCCGGGAGGCGGTCCACTTGGATCCCGGTGTGGGGTTCAGCGGGATGAGGTTGACGTGCACCCGGTGGTTCTTGATCAGCCGGCCGAGCAGGTCGGCCCGCCAGGCCTGGTCGTTGATGTCCTTGATCAGCGCGTACTCGATGGAGATCCGCCGACCGGACTTCTCCGCGTAGTTCCACGCGGCGTCCAGCACCTCGGCGACCTTCCACCGGGTGTTGACCGGCACCAGCTCGTCACGCAGCTCGTCATCCGGCGCGTGCAGCGAGAGCGCCAGGCGGCAGCTCAGGCCCTCGTCGGCCAGTCGGTTCATGGCCGGCACCAGGCCGACGGTGGAGACCGTGATGCCGCGCTGGGAGAGGCCGAAGCCGTCGGGCGCCGGGTCGGTCAGGCGGCGGATCGCGGCCAGCACCCGGTTGTAGTTGGCCAGCGGCTCACCCATGCCCATGAAGACCACGTTGCTCAGTCGCGCCTCGCCGCCCGGGATCTCACCGGCCTTCAGCGCCCGCATGCCGGCCGCGATCTGCTCGACGATCTCGGCGGTGGACAGGTTGCGGGTGAGCCCGGCCTGGCCGGTGGCGCAGAACGGGCAGTTCATCCCGCAGCCGGCCTGCGAGCTGATGCACATGGTCACCCGGTCGGGGTAGCGCATCAGCACCGACTCGACCAGGGTGCCGTCGAAGAGCTTCCAGAGCGTCTTGCGGGTCGTGTCCTCGTCGCACGAGACGTGTCGGACCACCGACATCAGCTCGGGCAGCAGCGCGTCGACCAGCTTCTCGCGGCCAGCCGCCGGGATGTCCGTCCAGGAGGCGGGGTCGGCGGAGAGCCGGCCGAAATAGTGGTTGGCCAGCTGCTTGGCGCGGAACGGCTGCTCGCCCAGCTCGGCGACGACCTCCTTGCGCTCGGCGGGGCTGAGGTCGGCGAGGTGTCGCGGGGGCTTGGCGCCACGCGGCGCGACAAAGGTGAGTTCTCCGGGTGCAGGCATGGTTCAACCAGTGTCGCAGATGCGCGAAGGCCCCGGCCGGCGGTGCCGTCCAGGGCCCTGCTGCCAAGCCGGTCGTCAGCTGCCGACGAAGGCCGCCAGCAGCAACCAGACCACCGGAGCGGTCGGCAGCAGCGAGTCCAGCCGGTCCATGATCCCGCCGTGCCCGGGCAGCAGCGTCCCCATGTCCTTGATGCCCAGATCACGCTTGATCATCGACTCGACCAGGTCGCCCAGGGTCGCGATGACCGCCGCGCAGCCACCCAGGATCAGGCCCTGCCACCAGTGGCCGTCGTCGATGATCCACTGCATCAGCAGCGCACCGGCCAGCATCGACAGGCCGATCCCGCCGGCCAGTCCCTCACGGGTCTTGCCGGGGCTGATCGTCGGCGCCAGCTTGTTGCGGCCGAACTTGTAACCGACCGCGTAGGCCCCGGTGTCACTGCAGATGGTGACCACCAGGAAGAGCACGATCCGCTGCGGGCCGTCGTGGGCGGCGAGCATCAGCGCCACGAAGGTCGCCAGGAAGGGCACGTAGAAGGCGGTGAAGACACCCGCCGTTATGTCGCGCAGGTAGTTCTCCGGCGGCTTGGTCATCCGCCAGATCATCAGTGCCAGCGCGGTGAGGGCCAGCGCGGCCGCCGCGCCCTGCGGGCCGATCCAGTAACCGGTCGTCAGCATGGCCACGCCGCCCAGCAGCAGCGGGACCTGCGCGACGTGGATCTCCTTGCGCTCGGCCAGCCGGCTGGTCAGCTCCCAGCTGCCGACCGAGGCCGCCGCGACCACGACGAACAGGAAGAGCACCTTGACCACGAAGAGCGAAGCGATGATCACCGCCCCCAGGCCCAGCCCCACCACTATCGCGGCGGGGAGGTTGCGGCCGCCGCGCTGCTTGCGGGGCTGCTGCGGCTCGGGCTGGGCCACCGGACTCTCCTGCGCTGGGGGTCGGGGCCCCCGGTCCACCAACGGCGAGCGCGGTGTCACGGGGGTCTGCGGGGAAGCGCCCCTCTCGCCGGGGGCCATGGGGGCATCGTTCATCAGACTTCGAGCAGCTCGGCTTCCTTGTGCTTCAGCAGCTCGTCCACCTGCGCGACGTACTTCGCGGTGGTGTCGTCGAGCTCCTTCTCCGCGCGACGGCCCTCGTCCTCGCCGATCTCGCCGTCCTTGACCAGCTTGTCGAAGGCGTCCTTGGCCTTGCGACGGATGGTCCGGATGGAGATCTTGGCGTCCTCGCCCTTGCCGCGGGCGACCTTGATGTACTCCCGGCGGCGCTCCTCGGTCAGCTGCGGGAACGTCACCCGGATGATGTTGCCGTCGTTGGACGGGTTGACGCCCAGGTCGGAGTCACGGATCGCCTGCTCGATGTTGCGCAGCGCGCTCTTGTCGAACGGGGTGATGACCGCCATCCGCGGCTCCGGCACGGAGAACGAGGCGAGCTGGTTGATCGGGGTCGGGGCGTCGTAGTACATCGCGACGATCTTGTTGAACATCGCCGGGTGGGCCCGGCCGGTGCGGATGGCGGCGAAGTCGTCCTTGGCGACGGCGACGGCCTTCTCCATCTTCTCCTCGGCCTCGAGGAGGGTCTCTTCGATCACAGTCTGCTCCCTGTCCGGTTGCCTCGTGGCGTACTGAAATGCCCCACCGTCGCGGGGCGGCGGCGCTGCTGCTTGCTCAGGCCCGGACGGAATCCTGGCTGATGAGTGTGCCGATCTTCTCACTCTTCACCGCGCGAGCGATATTGCCCTCCGCGAGCAGCTCGAAGACCAGGATCGGCAGGCCGTTGTCCTTGCACAGGGTGATCGCGGTCAGGTCGGCGACCTTGAGATCACGCGAGATCACCTCGGAGTACTCCAGCGCGTCGAAACGCACCGCGTCCGGGTTCGTCTTGGGGTCCGAGTCGTAGACGCCGTCGACGCCGTTCTTGCCCATCAGCAGCACCTCGGCGTGGATCTCCAGGGCGCGCTGCACGGCGGTGGTGTCGGTGGAGAAGTACGGCATGCCCATGCCCGCACCGAAGATGACCACGCGGCCCTTCTCCAGGTGCCGGATCGCCCGAAGCGGCAGGTAGGGCTCGGCGACCTGGCCCATGGTGATCGCGGTCTGGACCCGGGTCTCGATGCCTTCCTTCATCAGGAAGTCCTGCAGCGCCAGGCAGTTCATCACGGTGCCGAGCATGCCCATGTAGTCCGAGCGGGCCCGGTCCATGCCGCGGACCTGCAGCTCGGCGCCGCGGAAGAAGTTGCCGCCGCCGATGACCACAGCGACCTCGGTGCCCTGCCGGACCACCGTGGCGATCTCGCGAGCGATCTTGTGGACGACATCGGGGTCGACGCCGAGGCCGCCTCCGCCGGCGAACGCCTCACCGGACAGCTTGAGCAGAACGCGACGGCTGGTGCCGTCCTGCGCGGACTCCTGCGTCTTCTCCATCGACTTCTCCTTCTACACCTGCTGGTTCACAGGCTATTCACCTGCTGACTCGCGGGCCGGGGTGTGCGGCCCCCGGGCCCGGCTGCGCGGGCCGTCGGCCTTGCTGTGCGGCCGGGCCGCCCGCGCATACACGCAAGGAGGCCACTGCCGCGGGAACCGGTACGGTCTCCTGCACGGCAATGGCCTCCTCGTCGTTCTGGTGCCGACTCACTGGAGTCCAGCTGCGGCGGCGGTTCCTACCTTAGGCGGGAACCAGGTGAACGTGGGTCAGGCGCCGACGCGGAAGCGGGCGAAGCGCTTGAGGGCGACGCCGTTCTCCTCGAGGACCTTGGCGACGGTCTTCTTGTTGTCCTTCGCGAAGGCCTGCTCCAGAACGGAGTTCTCCTTGACGAAGCCGGTGACGCGACCCTCGACGATCTTCGGCAGGGCAGCCTCGGGCTTGCCCTCCTCACGAGCGGTGGCCTCGGCGACGCGACGCTCGTTCTCCAGCGCCTCGGCCGGGATCTGCTCGCGGGAGAGGTACTTCGGCGCGAAGGCGGCGATGTGCTGCGCGACGTCCTTGGCGACGTCCACGTTCTCCTTGTCGAGCTCGACCAGGACGCCGACCTGCGGCGGGAGGTCGGGAGAGGTGCGGTGCAGGTAGACCGCGACGTAGCCGTCGGCGAACAGGGCGAAGCGGTCCAGGACGATCTTCTCGCCCAGGTTCGCGTTGGCCTCGTCCACGAACTGCTGGACGGTCTTGCCGGGCTCGATCTCGGAGGCCAGCGCGGCGTCCAGGTCGGCCGGGGCGGCCTTGGCGAGGTGCGCGGCGATCGTGTCGGCGACCGCGACGAACTTCTCGCTCTTGGCGACGAAGTCGGTCTCGCACTTGAGCTCGACCAGCACACCGGACTTGGCGTCGGCGGCGATCACAGCGACGACGGCACCGTTCTCGGCGGTGCGGCCCTCGCGCTTCGCGACACCCTTGAGGCCCTTGATGCGGATGAGCTCAAGGGCCTTGTCGACGTTGCCCTCGGCCTCGTCGAGAGCCTTCTTGCAGTCCATCATGCCGGCGCCGGTGAGCTCACGGAGCTTCTTGACGTCCGCGGCGGAGATGTTCGCCATGGTGTGAATCTCTTCTCGCGTCTCGCGTGTCTGCGGTGTGGGTGTGCCGGGGCTGCTGGTTCAGCCCCGGTACGTGGAGAGAGGGGCACTCGCCGGTGCGTACCGGCGAGTGCCCCTCACCTCGGTACGTCAGGCCTGCTCGGCCTCGGCGGCCGGCGCCTCGGCGGCGGGGGCCTCAGCAACGACCTCGGCCTCGGCGGCGGGGGCCTCCTCGGCCGCGGGGGCCTCGGCAGCGGCGTCGGCGGCGGGGGCCTCCTCGGCCTTCGCCTCACCGGTCGCCAGGAGGTCCTGCTCCCAGTCGGCCAGCGGCTGGTCGGCGCCCGGCTCGGCCTTGACATCGCCCTTGGCGACACCGGCGCGGGCCTTGAGGCCCTCGGCGACGGCGTCGGCGATCACGCGGGTCAGCAGGGTGACGGAGCGGATCGCGTCATCGTTGCCCGGGATCTTGTAGTCGACCTCGTCGGGGTCGCAGTTGGTGTCGAGGATCGCGACGACCGGGATGTTGAGCTTCCGGGCCTCGCCGACCGCGATGTGCTCCTTCTTGGTGTCCACGATCCAGACGGCGCTGGGAACGCGCTGCATGTCGCGGATACCGCCGAGGGTCTTCTCGAGCTTGGTGTGCTCGCGCTCGAGGACCAGGAGCTCCTTCTTGGTGAGGCCGGAGCCGGCCACGTCCGTGAAGTCGATCTCGCCGAGCTCCTTCATCCGCTGAAGGCGCTTGTAGACGGTCTGGAAGTTGGTCAGCATGCCGCCGAGCCAGCGCTGGTTCACGTAGGGCATGCCCACGCGGGTGGCCTGCTCGGCGATGGCCTCCTGGGCCTGCTTCTTGGTGCCGACGAAGAGGACGCTGCCGCCGTGGGCAACGGTCTCCTTGACGAACTCGAAGGCGCGGTCGATGTAGTTCAGCGACTGCAGCAGGTCGATGATGTAGATGCCGTTGCGCTCCGTGAAGATGAAGCGCTTCATCTTCGGGTTCCAACGACGGGTCTGGTGACCGAAGTGGACGCCGCTCTCCAGCAGCTCCCGCATCGTGACGACGGCCATGGCCGTGCTCCTCAGGTGTTGCGCCCGGCGCTCGTTGCTGCCTCGCGGCACTCGGCGGCGACCGGGTCTGCTCGGTTGTCCGTGCCGGTCGGGTGACCGTCACGCCTGACGCCCCGACGTGCCGAGCCGCCGTGCCTGGGCGGCGGGGCCGCGACAGGCTCGGAAGGACCGAGCGGCACTCGCACCGGAGGGGCGGCGAACCGGGCCGGAGGCGGCGGTCCGCGCGCGTCATCGCCGGTGGCGGGGCGTGCGAAGTCGACCCGGTGAGCCGGGTCGCGTGTGAAGTGTACGGGAAGCGCCGAGTAACGGGCGACTCTGCGCGGGTGCGGTGGACAAGATGGTCGCTCGTCCGATGATCACAAGGCAGCTGCGGCGATGTGGGTGAAGGGCGTTGTCCACAGGGGCCGGGTTCTCCACAGCTTTCGGGACCGGCGCCGCGCGGGCGGGCGAGCGGGTGGAACCTCGCGAGCATGAGAGCTTCGCTGCGCACCCGGTCCGGCTACGCCGCCGTCTTTCCCCTCGCCCTCCTCCGCACCGCCTCCGCTCTGCTCTGCGTGCTGTCTGCGCTCTGCGTGCTCTGCGTGCTCTGCGTGCTGATCGATCCTTCGGCCGCGCAGGCGACTGCGCACGGCGACGGCGTACCGGCGGCGGTCGGGCTCGATCCCGGGCGGGCCTGGCCGGTCGGCGGGCCGAGCGGATTGCTGCGGCGGTTCGCGCCACCGCCCGCGCCCTGGGCCGCCGGGCATCGCGGGGTCGATCTCGCGGCGGCCGGCGGTGAGCCCGTGCGGGCCGCCGCGCCGGGGGCCGTCGCCTTCGTCGGCGAGGTCGCCGGACGTCCGGTGGTGACGGTGCTTCACCCGGGTACGGGTGCCCCACCGTTGCGCACCACCTACCTGCCGGTCATCGGGAGTGCCCCGGTCGGCAGTCAGGTGGCGGCGGGCGAGGTCATCGGGCAGCTGGCACCGGGCGGCGGGCACTGCGCGGCGGACTGCCTGCACTGGGGGCTGCTGCGCGGCGATCGCTACCTCGACCCGCTCGCGCTCCTCGGTGCCGCGCGGGCCAGGCTGCTGCCGCCGCACCCACCGGCACTGGCGCTGGCGGCTCAGCCGCAGGCCTGGCCGTCCTGGCCGTCCTGGACGGCGGGGCCTCGGCTCGGGCCCAGGGTGGCCAGCCCGCGCAGCGCGAGCGTGACGGCGGTGTCGGTGATCAGGGCGCGCTCGGTGGCGGACCGGCCCTGCGAGCATCTGACCGCCGACTCCACCACGCCCTGCAACAGCGTCGCCGCCAGGCGCGGCTCCGGGTGGCCGAGCTCGTCCAGCGCGTCCACCACCAACCCCACCAGCTCCGCGTGGGCGGCGCGGATCCGGCGCCTGGCGGCCTCGTCCAGCTCCATCGCGGAGAGCGCGACGATGGCCCGATGCCGCGGGTCGCCCGCCAGCGCGAGCTGGCCGCGGACATACGCCTCCAGCCTGCCGACCGCGCCGTCGCAGGCCGCCATGCCGGCCTCGATCTCCGCCGCCCAGAGCGGGAAGTCGACTTCGCAGAGCTGCTCCACCACCACGGCCCGGGACTTGAAGTACTCGTAGACCGACGAGCGGGCCAGCCCGGTGCGAGCGGCCAGCGAGGGGAACGTGAGCGCCTCCACGCCACCCTCCGTCAGCAGCGCGCGGGCCGCGTCCAGGAGGGCGGCACGTTGCAGCTGACGATGCTCGGCCAGGGTGGCGGCTCGGATCTTCGGCACCGTCCCACTGTACGGAGCCAGCCGGGCCACCGGGACGGCGGCGCACCCTCGCAAACGCCAGGGTGCGGCTCGGCCGGGCGCGGGCTGGTCGTCGCGGGCCTGCCGTCGCGGGCCGGTCGACACCGATCAGGCGACGCGGACCGGTCAGCGCCGATCGGTCAGCACTGATCAGTCAGGGCCGATCGGTCAGCGCAGATCAGTCAGTTTCGCCCGCAGTTGCAGCACGGACTTGGTGTGGATCTGGCTGACCCGACTCTCCGTCACGCCCAGGACCTGGCCGATCTCCGCCAGCGTCAGGCCCTCGTAGTAGTAGAGCGTCACCACGGTCTTCTCCCGCTGGGGCAGGGTGTTGATGGCGCGCGCCAGCAGCTTGCGCAGCTCACGGTCCTCGGCGATCTCGACCGGGTCGTCGGCCCCGGTGTCCACCAGGGTGTCCATCAGACTCAGCCGCTCACCGCCCTCACCGGCCGGGTGGAGCAGTTCGTCCAGCGCCACCACGTTGGCGAGCGAGAGCTGGCTGAAGATCGCGTGCAGGTCCTCGATGGCGATTCCCATCTCGGCGGCCACCTCGGGCTCGTGCGGGGTCCGCCGCAGCCGGGCCTCCAGGGTGGCGTAGGTCCGCTCCACCGCCTTGGCCTTCTGCCGGACCGAGCGGGGGATCCAGTCCAGCGCCCGCAGTTCGTCGATGATCGCGCCACGGATCCGGCTGATCGCATAGGTCTCGAACTTGATCGCCCGGTCGAGGTCGAACTTCTCGATCGCGTCGATCAGACCGAAGATCCCGGACGAGACGAAATCCGCCTGCTCGACATTGGCCGGCAGACCGACTCCGACCCGACCGGCCACGTATTTGACCAGTGGGGAGTAGTGGAGGATCAGCTGTTCGCGGAGATTGGCGTCACCGGTGCTCTTGTAGGAGCGCCAGAGTGCTTCGAGCCCGCTGAGCTTCGGCGCGGTGGCGCTGCGCGCGGCGACAGGGGCGCCGAGGGTGTCCGGCGTCGACGGCGTGGTGGTCGGCGCGGGGGGTGGTGAGCTGTTCGGCGCGGCGGGACCGGCGGGAGCCGCCGGCCGACCAGGCTGAGCACGCGGGCCGGGGGGCGCGGGTGTCGGCACGCCGGCCGGTGGTGGTGTCGCAGCGGCAGCCGGCCCGGGACCGGTCGACGTGGTGACCATCGGACCGGCCTGTCGCCCGAGCCTGCCCGACGACGCGGCACCGGGTGCGAACGGGCCTTGCTGGCGCCGGGGGCCGGTCGGCGGGCCGATCGCCTCGAGGGTGGGCGAACCGCCGCTCTGGCCGGCGTCGACCAGGCCTGCGCCGTCGCGGCGCGCGCCCGCACGGGCGGGCGACGGCACCGAGGCCAGCGCGCTCGGTGTCGTGGCGACCAGCGGCGCCCGCCCTACCCCGCTGCTCTGATTTCGCACGTACGCGCGTCTGCGGGCTCGCGATCGCCCCTCGGTCGCCGGCACCGATGGCAGGACGGCAGCAGAGGGCGCCTGGTCTGCGGGCGCAGCCGCTTCGGCGGCGGCCGCGGTGTTCTGGTCGGCGGCACTGGCCGGCGTCTCGGCAACCCGGCTGGGCAGCTCGGCAGCAGCGGTGCCTGCGGCGGCAGGAGCGACGCCGCCCGAGGGGACCGTCGGGGCAGGCGAAACCGGGGAGGCCGATTGGTCTAGTGGGACTGATGGGGTGCCCGACCGTGGCCTGCCCGGCGGACCGTCCGCCCCGCTCGGGGGAGGCGCCGCGTTCGGTGGTGGCGCCAGGCTCGGTGACGCGTCCCCGCCCGACGGCTCCGGCGTCCCCAGGGGATTCGCCACAGTCGGTGTCGGCAGGACGGGCTTCGCGGGCCGGGCACCGGGGGCGGGACGCGAGTCGGTGCCGGAGCCCCCCGAGGGCAGGCCGGCACTGGTCACCCTGTGTCCGGGAATGTGTGTGGGCATACGTGGGTTTGCGCCGTTCTGCCGAGTCATGTGCTGATAGGGAAGCCATTGGCGAGCGTAGCGTGACCAAGTCCTTGCACAGCGCTACCACCACTGGCCGTCGCCCGTTCCGGTGGCGTTCACTCGGTCGCGGGAGCGTTCTCCGGACGGAGCGCGGCACCGTCGCGCGGCCCGGGCGCCCGTGACCGCATCAACGAGCGCCTGCGGCCGCACGATTCGTCAGCTGTCAACGGATCACCCTCCAGTGCGATCCCGCCCGCTGGACGAATCCCAGCGAGCACAGTTCGTAGAGCTCCTTGAGCACCTGGTCAGCGGGGAGCGCGGCGCGCAGCGCGAGCTCACCGACCGGCGCGCCGAGCGGTCCGGCCGGGATCGCCTCCAGCACCAGGGCGGCGCTGTGGTGCAGCAGGTCCCGCGGCCGGGGTCGGGAGCGGGCCGGCGGCGGCAGGTCGGCCCCGATCGCGCCGATCTGCTCGATCACCTCGGCCGCGTCGGTGACCAGGGTCGCGCCACCGCCACGGATCAGCGCGTGCACGCCGGCCGAGAGCTCGGAGGTGACCGGACCGCAGACGCCCATCGTGTGCCGGTTGAGCTCCTGGGCCCGCCGGGCCGTGCTGAGCGCTCCGCTGCGCGGCGCCGCCTCCACCACGACCGTGCCCCGGGTCAGCGCGGCGAGCACCCGGTTGCGCAGCACGAACCGGAAGCGGTTCGGGTGCTCCCCCGGTGGCAGTTCGCTGACCAGCTGGCCCTGCTCGCTGATCCGGCGGATCAACTCGCTGTTGCCGCGCGGGTAGCGCACGTCGACCCCGCAGGCGAGCACCGCCACGGTCATGCCACCGACCGCCAGCGCACCCCGGTGGGCGGCCGCGTCCACGCCATAGGCGGCTCCCGAGCAGACCACCCAGCCACGCTCGGCGAGCGCTGCCGCCAGCTCGGTCGCGACGTGCGCGCCGTAGGCCGTGCAGGAGCGGGCGCCGACCACGGCGACCGAGCGCAGCGCGAGCAGGCGCAGCGATCCGGTACCCAGGACCCAGAGGCCGATCGGCGCGGCGTCGGCCAGATCGGCGAGCTGGCTGGGCCACTCGGCGTCGCCGGGCACCAGGAACCGGCCGCCGAGGGAGTGCAGGCGTTCGAGGTCGGCAGGCGGATCGACGAGCGCCAGGCGCTCTCGCAGGACTGCCAGGCGCTGCTGATCGAGTCTCAGCTCCCGGTGCGTGCCGCCGCCACGCAGCAGCTCCACCAGCTCGACCGCCGGGCGCGAGCGCAACCAGCGGCCGACCGCGGCGCTGCCCGGCTCGAACAGCCGGGTCAACGCCACCCGGGCCAGCCGCTCCTGCTCCGGCGTCACCGGCGCGGCGGCGCCGCCGAGCGGCAGTTCGGTCTGGACGGCATCGGGCGGTCGGCCGTCCAGCGATGGGCCGTCCCACGGCACGTCATCCGCCGATCGCCTCACAGCCGACCTCCTGACTCCCCGCCGAGCGAGCGGACGCCGCCCGGAAAACCGCGCCGCAGCGCGAGCGCGGTGCGCACTTCGACGGCCCCCGGGGCGTCATGGCCCGCCAGGTCCGCCACGGTCCAGGCGACTCGCAGCACACGGTCCAACCCGCGCGCCGTGAGCAGCCCGCGCTCCATCTCCCGTTCGGCCTCCGCCAGCGAACCCTCCGCCGGCCGCCAACGGGTCCGCAGCTCCCGCCCGGGCACCTGGGCGTTGGTGCGCCACGGCGTCCCGGTGAGGCGGGCCGCCGCCCGCTCCCGCGCGGCCCGCACCCGCTCGGCCACCACCCGGGTGCGCTCGGCCGACCGCTCGCGCCCCAGCAGTTCGGTCCGGGTCACCGGGTCGACCTGGACCCGCAGATCCACCCGGTCCAGCAGCGGTCCGGAGAGCCGTGCCTGATACCTGCTCACCATGGTCGGCGTGCAGTCGCACCCCTCGCCCCGGCGCGAGTGGCGCCCGCAGGGGCACGGATTGGCCGCGAGGCAGAGCAGGAAGTTGGCCGGCAGTCGCAGCGAACCGGCCGAGCGGGCGATGATCACCTCGCCCGACTCCAGCGGCTGGCGCAGTGCGTCGAGCACCCGGACCGGGAACTCCGGTGCCTCGTCCAGGAAGAGCACGCCTCGGTGCGAGAGGGAGACCGCGCCCGGTCGGGGCAGCCCGCTGCCGCCGCCGATGATGGCGGGCATCGTGGTCGAGTGGTGTGGCGCGCAGTAGGGCGGCAGGTCGATCAGCGGGCGGCCCGGCGGCAGCAGCCCGGCCACCGAGTGGACGGCGGTGACCTCCAGCGCCTCGGCCCTGGTCAGGGGTGGGAGCAGGCCGGGCAGCCGCTCGGCGAGCATCGTCTTGCCGGCGCCGGGCGGCCCCTTCAGGTAGAGGTGGTGAGCCCCCGCGGCCGCGATCTCCAGCGCCCGGCGGGCCTCCTCCTGCCCGGCGACGTCGCCCAGGTCGGGCCCGTACTCGGAGTCGGCGGTGGTGCGGCGCACGGCGGTGCCGGGCAGCATCAGTCCGGACATCAACGGGTCGGGGGCGCCCGCCACGGCGTCCGGCGGTTCGTCCGGCACCGGCTCGTCGGTGAGCAGCGCGATCAGCTGCCGCAGGCTGCGCACCCCGAGCACCGAGACCCCGGGGACCAGCGCGGCCTCGGCCGCGGTCTGCTCGGCCACCACCACCTGGCGGTAGCCGGCGTCGGCGGCGGCCAGCACCGAGGGCAGCACGCCGCGCACCGGCCGGACCCGGCCGTCCAGCCCCAGTTCGCCGATGATCAGCAGGTCGGCGATAGCGGGCGGGGGCAGCCGCTCGGCGGCGGCCAGTACGGCGCAGGCCACCGCGAGATCGAAGCCGCTGCCGCTCTTGGGCACCGAGGCGGGACTGAGCCCCACGGTGAGCTTGCGCTGCGGCCACCGCTCGCCGGAGTTGGAGATGGCGGCGCGGACCCGGTCGCGCGCCTCGCTGAGCGCTTTGTCGGGCAAGCCGACGAGGGTGAAGGCGGCGACGCCCGGCTCGAGGTCGGCCTGGACCTCGACCACCACGCCGTCCACCCCGAGCAGGGCCACCGAGCAGGTACGGGCGAAGGCCATCTCAGACCACTCCCCGCAGGTGCTCGATCCGCGCGGCACCGCGGGCCCGGCTGACCACCGAGACCAGGTCGATCCGCACACCGCCGGGCGGCAACGGCACCTCGCCGACGGGTAGCACCGGCACGATCGGTTGTGCGGTGGTCCCGGCGGCCGGCGACGGGGTTGCGGGCGGCGCGGACGTCGCCGATGTCGGCGGCAGCGCCCAGGCGAACCGGGCGAAGTGCTCCGGCCACCGTTCGACCAGCCAGCGCTCGGCGAGTCGGCGCAGCCGGTCGACCTTGGCCGGGCCGAGGGCCTCCTCGGGCTGCTGGAAACTGTGCTCGGAGCGGGTCTTGACCTCGCAGACGGCGATCGTGTCGTCGTCCAGCAGGATGATGTCGAGCTCGCCCTCCGGGCAGCGCCAGTTGCGCTCCAGGACCCGCAGGCCGTCCTCCGCGAGGCGGCGGGCGGCCACCTCCTCGCCATAGCGGCCAAGGGCCGTGTTCGCGTTCTGCATTGGCGATCACCTCCGATTACGGAGGTTGCCGCCGGGCGGCCGAGCCGGCCACGGGGTGTCGTCAGGCTGTGGAGAACCCCGAGGGTGTGGACAGGTGCGGTCGCTCAGTTGGGGGCGGCCGCATGGAGATCATCCGATGAAACGTTCAGCCTGGACGTCCCACCCGTGACATCCCCAACCCCGACATCCCCACCCCGACATCCGCACCCCGACATCCGCACCCCGACATCCGCACCCGCGACGCTCAGCTCCCGAAGCCGGCGTCGTCCGAGGGCAGCTCGAGGTCGCTCTTCGCGAGCTCCTCGATGTTCACGTCCTTGAAGGTCAGCACCCGCACCTTGCGGACGAATCTGGCCGGCCGGTACATGTCCCAGACCCAGGCGTCGGCCATCGAGACCTCGAAGAACACCTCCCCCTGCACCGAGTGCACCTGCAGCTCGTAGTCATTGGTGAGGTAGAACCGGCGCTCGGTCTCGATCACGTACTTGAAGAGGCCGACGACGTCCTTGTACTCCCGGTAGAGCTTGAGCTCCATCTCGGTCTCGTATTTCTCGAGATCTTCCGCGCTCATTCAGGCGTCCCCTCAGGTCGTCGAGTCCTTCCCCATTGTGGACCACGGCACCCGCACTCAGAGGCGGACCGGCTCGATGGGCGGGCCCTGCCGCAGCAGCAGCTCCAGCAGCTCGGCCAGGCGCTCGGGGTAGACCTGCTCGGCCGTCCGGCACAGCTCCGCCACCGTCCACCAGCGCGCCTCGCGCAACTGCTCGCGCTCGTCCGGCGCGCTCCCGGAGCTGTCCAGGGCGGCCGGTGGAGCGTCGGGGGTGCGGGGCAGGCGGGCCAGGTGGAAGGACTGGCGCTGCTCGTACCGCTCGCCGTCGTAACTGAACTCCGCCAGGTCGACGGCCACCACCGGGCCCAGTTCGACCCCGGCCAGCCCGGTCTCCTCGGCCAGCTCGCGCAGCGCCGCCGTCCGGCCGTCCTCCCCCGGCTCCAGCCCACCGCCGGGCGTGAACCACCAGGTGCGCGCCGGCTCGGCGGGGTCGAAGCCATGGAAGAGCAGCACCCGGTCCGCCGCATCGAGCAGCAGTACCCGGGCGGCCTCCCGCCGTCGCACCGGTTCCCGCGCTGCCATCCGAACCCCCTGCCCTGCCGACCAGCCCGACCTGACGGCTACGAGCGCCCCGCCCCGCGGATCCGCCGGACCAGCGTGGCCACCGGGCCGGCCAGCGAGGTCAGCACGATGATCACCGCGCCCGCCGCCATCGCCCAGGCCAGCGGCACCAGCGGCCCGGGCCGGCTGGCCGTCGGGCCGCCCAGCGCGTCGAAGGCCACCGTACGCCCCCACAGACCGGAGTGTCCGAAGGGCCAGACGGTCGCTTCCACCCGCGCCTGCACCTGCGAGGTGGCCACCGTCCCCGCCAGGTCGTCCAGGTGCGTGCGGGAGTCCAGCGAGCCGGTGCGGTTGTCACCGAGCAGGAAGAGCCGCCCGGCCGGGACCTTCGCGCTGAACGCCGCGCTCGGCGGGCCGCCGGGCGCCAGGTAGGACTCGTCGAGCGGGACGCCGTTGACGGTGAAGCGGTGCTGCGCGTCGCAGCAGGCCACCGTGTCGCCACCGACCCCCACCACGCGCTTGACCATGGTCGCGTTGCCCCAGGTCGGGTCGTGGAAGACCACGATGTCGCCGCGCCCGATCCGGTTGCCGTCCACCGTGCGGGCCAGCACGGTGTCGCCGGCCGCGATGGTGGGGGCCATCGAACTGGTGGGCACCGCGTACGGACGGTAGTCCAGCGCGATCATCCCGAAGCCGCCCAGCAGCAGCCCGAGGCCCAGAACCAGGGCCACCCCCTGCAGCACCGCGCCGATCTCCGGGCGCCGCCGGGCGGGCCGGGCCGGGCCGGTGGACGCGGCGGCGGAGCCGGCCGGACCGGGGGTTTCTTCGGCGAGCCTGCTCATCGGGACCGTCCTGGGTACGAGGGACCGGACACGGCGGCGGGCCGTGGCACGTCCGAGCAGATTACTCGTCGGTACCACGGCCCGCGCAAGAGCCGAGCAGGGAGGAACAAGGGCCGAGCGGCCGGCGGAGCGGCTAGGTCCTGTCCGGCCGATCTTGCCGGGCGGACAGGGCCTAGTCGCGACGCTTGCGCCGCAGCCACAGGGCCACCGGCATGGTCCCCACCACACCGAGGGCCGGCGGCACCAGGCCCTCGGCCGAGATGCCCTTCTGGTCGAAGGTGGAGGGCACCGGCAGGGTGGCCCAGTGGTTCACCGGCCAGGCCACCACGAAGGCCCGCCCGACCACGTCGTTCACCGAGACGAAGCCGCCGCCCGGCTCGCTCTTGGTCGGCGGCTGGTCCTGGTGGAAGCGCGAGTCGAGCGAGTCGTTGCGGTGGTCGCCCATCACCCAGATCGCGTTCGCCGGCACCTTGACCGGCCCGAACGGCGTGCCGCCGCACGGGTTGGGGGGCACCATGCCGGGCGTGTAGACGTACGGCTCGTTCAGCGCGACCCCGTTGACCTTGAGCGGCCCGTTGCCCTGGCACTCCACGGTGTCACCTGCGACCCCGATCACGCGCTTGATCAGGTCCTTCTCGTTGGCCGCCGGCATCAGGCCGATGAAGCTGAGCACGTCCTGGACGCCCCGGACCACCGAGTTGGAACTCTGCTGGGCGGTCTCGCCGTCGCCCAGCCAGCCGCCCGGGTCGTGGAAGACCACCACGTCGCCGCGGTCCGGCTTGGCGCCGAACCACGGGGTCAGCTTGTCGACCAGCACCCGGTCGCCGATCTGCAGGGTCTGCTCCATCGACGCGGAGGGGATCGAGAAGGCCTGGACGAAGAAGGTCTTGATGACCAGCGCCAGGACCAGCGCGATACCGATCAGGATCGGCAGTTCCTTCCAGAACGAGCGCTGCTTGCGCTCGCCACCACCGGGCTTCTCCGGCACGTCGTCCACCTCGTCCGGCACCGGCGGCCGGCCTGCTCCGGACTGCCCGGGCGCGCCGTTGTCGGGCAGCTCGCCCTCACCGTGGCCGCCGCCGGGCCCGCCAGGGCCGTCGGTGGGCTCGGATGGCTGTCCGGATTCGGTGGACTGGGCCGTGCGGCCGCCGGAACCCTCAGGCTCGCCGGCCCCGCGGGCGCCGATCACCAGATCCCCCACGACATCTCCTCCCTGCTGTGCGGACGACTGTCGTCCGCGCTCACCAGTGCCGCACAGCCGGCACCACGCCTGTGACCGACCGTGAACCCGGGTCCGGCCGTCCGTCGTCGGACGGCCGGACACCAGCACAGCCTTCGGAACCGTCCCCACGGCCGCGCCGGGGAACGTCTGCACTTCTCTATCACCCCGAGTGGTCCACCCGGGTCTTCCCACACGGCGGCCCGATGGACCGGACGGACCGTCAGTCCGCGCCCGCCGACCGGCGAGCCGCCCGCCAGCGCCGCCGCGCAGCCGGTGAGCCACCGGTGAACGCCCCGAGCCGACGTCGCAGCACGGCAGGCGATACGCCCAACATCCCCATAACGAGTGAGGGTTCCAAGGGATCCGGGCCGGCACCCGGGGATTGTCCGGCCGTCGGTGCGCCCAGGGCCGCCGGGGTGCCGTAGGTCGGCTGGGAGAGCCAGTGCAGGCGGTTCAGCGGCCAGCCGATCAGGAAGGCGCGGCCGATCACGTTCGAGACCGGCACGGTGCCCTGCCACTGCCCGTCCATGTGGTAGCGCGAGTCGGCCGACAGGTCGCGGTGGTCCCCCATCACCCACAGGCGCCCCTTGGGCACCGTGACGTGGAACGGCATCCGCGAGGGCGGGTTGCCGGGTGCGAGGTAGGGCTCGTCGATCGGGCTGCCGTCGACCGTGATCCGGCCGCTGTTGTCGCAGCAGACCACGGTGTCGCCGCCGACCCCGATCACCCGCTTGATCAGGTCCTGCTCGTTGGACGAGGGCAGCAGCCCGACGAAGCTGAAGGCGTCCTTGACGCCCCGGGTGATCGGCCCGTCGCTGCCGGCGCCGGGACTGTTCTCCAGCCAGCCGCCCGGGTCCTTGAAGACCACCACGTCGCCGCGCTGCGGCGTGCTGCCGAACCAGGGGGTGAGCTTGTCGACCAGCACCCGGTCGCCGATCTGGATGGTCTGCTCCATCGAGCCGGAGGGGATCACGAAGACCTGCACGAAGAAGGTCTTGAGCGTCAGCGCGATCAGCAGCGCGACCACCGCGATCACCGGCACCTCGCGCAGCAGCGAGCGCCGGCCCTTGCGGGCGGCCCGCCGCGCGGTGCGGCGGCGCTGGGCGCGGCCGCGAGCGGCGGGCGACGGCGTCCCGGCCTCCTCGGCGGTCTCGGCCTGCGCCGGTTCCGCCGCCCTACCGCGTGCCCCCATGGCCACCGCCCCTCGCTGCCGCGGCGATCGCCGCGAAGCCGGCCGGGGTGTCCAGCGCGGACCAGTGCCCGACCGGGAAGACCACCCAGTCGGCCCGGCCGATCACCTTGGCGACCGGGACGAAGCCGCCCCCGGGGTCGCCGAGGTGGTCCCGGGAGTCGCTGGAGGCGCTGCGGTGGTCGCCCAGCACGAAGAGCTCGCCGGGCGGCACCTGGACGTCGAAGCCCACGTCGGAGGGCGTGTCACCAGGGTGGAGGTAGTCCGACTCGGCCAGCGGCACGCCGTTGACGGTCAGCGCCCGGTCGCCGGGCCGGTAGGTCACCCGGTCGCCGCCGACCCCGATCACCCGCTTGACGAAGATCGAGCCGTCCGAGCCCGCCAGGCCCAGCGCGGCGCCGAACTTGCGCAGCTCGGTGCCCAGGCCGATCGCGTTGTCGCCGCCCGGCACGAAGGAGTCGGTGCCGTCGAAGACCACCACGTCGCCGCGCTCGACGGTGCCGCCGAACTGGTAGGCGAGCTTGTCCACCACCAGCCGGTCGCCGGGGCGCAGCGTGTTCTCCATCGAACCGGAGGGGACCACGAAGGGCTGCGCGACGAAGATGTTGACCAGCAGCAGCACCAGCACGCAGACGGCACCGAGCTTGGCCAGGTAGCCCAGGCTCCAGCGAGGCGGCAGCTCCGCGGCGACATCAGCCTCGACGGCATCGGTCTCGACGGTATCGGTCTCGACGGCAGCATCTTCGACCGCGGCACCTTCGACCGTGGCCTCCTCGGTGCCGGCGGCCGGCGCCGAAACGGCCGCGGACCGCGACGGCGCCCCCGCACCCGCAGGTGCCGAGGTGCCGTCGCGGTCCGCGATCGGTTCATGCGTGCTCATCGGGCTGAGCTTAGCGGCCAACCCTGAGCGTGCCGCACCCCCCGGGCGAGCCCGGGGCGGCGACTCAGCGGTCGCGCTTCTCCTTGATCTTCGCGGCCTTGCCGCGCAGGTCACGGAGGTAGTACAGCTTGGCGCGACGGACGTCACCGCGGGTGAGGACCTCGATCTTCTCGACGACCGGGGTGTGCACCGGGAAGGTGCGCTCCACGCCGACGTTGAAGCTCACCTTGCGGACGGTGAAGGTCTCACCGATGCCCGCACCGTGGCGGCGGATCACGACGCCCTGGAAGATCTGGATACGAGAGCGGTTGCCCTCGATGACCCGGACGTGGACCTTCAGGGTGTCACCGGCGCGGAAGGCCGGGATGTCGGTGCGCAGCGAAGGCGCGTCGACGGCAGCGAGCTTGTTGCTCATGATGCTCTCCATCGCAGGCGCCACGGGCCGCCCACGGAAAAATCGTCACAATGGGGTGCGTTGCGGGTCGCTTCGGCCCTCGATGATCCCCCCGTGGCGAGGGCACCGGACCACCGGACCACCTGACGGAGTCCCGGCGACAGACAACAGCCGCCTATTCTTCCACAGCTTCGGCGGCCTGAAGAAATCGGCCCTGCCGCTCGTCCCAGCCGAGGCCGAGCACGCTGAGCGCCTCGCGCTCCTTCTTGTCGAAATCCTCGGGCCGCCAGCGCCCCACCAGGTCGGGCCGGTTGGCCAGGGTGCGGGCGAAGGCCTGCTCGCGCCGCCAGCGGGCGATCTTGCCGTGGTTGCCGCTGAGCAGGACCTCGGGCACCTCCCGGCCGCGCCACTGGGCGGGCTTGGTGTAGACCGGGCCCTCCAGCAGGTCGGCCATCGCGCCGGGGGCGAAGGAGTCGTCCCGGTGCGACTCGGCGTTGCCGAGCACGCCGGGCAGCAGTCGGGCGATCGCCTCGACCATCACCAGCACCGCGACCTCGCCGCCGGCCAGCACGTAGTCACCGATCGAGGCCTCGACCACCGGCATCCGGGTGGCGGCCTCCTCGATCACCCGGCGGTCGATGCCCTCGTACCGGGCCGGCGCGAACGCCAGCCACGGGCGCCCGGCCAGCTCCTGGGCGAGCTGCTGGGTGAACGGCACCCCGCTCGGGGTGGGCACCACCAGCGTCGGCACCTCCCCCTCGGGTCCGGCCGCGAGCACCGCGTCCAGCGCCTCGCCCCACGGCTCGGGCTTCATCACCATGCCGGGGCCGCCGCCGTACGGGGTGTCGTCCACCGTGCGGTGCACGTCGTGGGTCCAGGACCGCAGGTCGTGCAGGTGCACGTCGAGCTGGCCGCGGGCGCGGGCCTTGCCGACCAGCGAGACGTTCAGCGGCTCCAGGTACTCGGGGAAGATCGTGACGACGTCGAGCCGCATCCCCTGACCGTCGCTCATCGCTCGCTCTCCGGTCCGCCGTCGACCTCGGCCTCACCGTCGTCGATCAGCCCGCGCGGGGGGTCGATGACGCAGCGCTGGTTCTCCAGGTCGATGGTCGGCACGATCCTCTCGACGAACGGGACCAGCACCTCGGTGCCGTCGGCCTTGGTGACGGTCAGCAGGTCCTGGTAGGGCAGGTGGACCACCTCGGTCAGCTCGCCGACCGGGGTGCCGTCGAGCAGCACCACGTCCAGGCCGATCAGCTGGTGGTCGTAGTACTCGTCCTCTTCCTCCGGCCGCTCCTCCGGGTCGACCTCGGCGATCAGCATGGTGTTGCGCAGCGCCTCGGCGGCGGTGCGGTCCTTGACGCCCTCGAAGCGGATCAGCAGCCGGCCGCTGTGCACCTTGCCGGACTCGACGGTCAGCGGCCCGACGGCGGCGGGGTCGGTGAGCAGCACCGCGCCGGGCCCGAGCCGCAGCTCCGGCTCGTCGGTGCGAACCTCGACGAAGACGTCCCCCCTGATGCCGTGGGCACGGCCGATCCGGCCGACGACGAGCTGCACGGTGCACTCCTGAGTACTGGTACCGAGACGGTGTTGCCTGAGAAGAAACAGATCCGGCCGGGACGCATGACGCGTCCCGGCCGGATCAGAAGACGACGGTGGTCGTCAGTGGATGTTGTCCACGTCGACCAGGTCGACCCGGACGTTGCGACCGCCGAGCGCGCCCACCACAGTGCGCAGCGCACGTGCGGTGCGACCGCCACGGCCGATCACCTTGCCGAGGTCATCAGGGTGCACCCGCACCTCGATGCTGTTACCCCGGCGCAGGTTGCGCGAGCGCACCTGGACATCCTCGGGGTGCTCGACAATGCCCTTCACCAGGTGATCGAGGGCGTCCTCGATCACGCTCAGGCCTCGGTGGAAGCGGCGTCGGCGTCAGCCTCGGCCTTGTCCGACTTCTTGGCCTTCGGGGTGATGGCGACACCGGTGGTGGCGTCCTCGAAGCCGGCGACGGCCTTCGCGAACAGGTGCGAGAAGTCCTCGACCTTGGGCTCGGCGACGAGCAGCGGGGCCGGGGCGGGCAGGCCCTTGAACTTCTGCCAGTCACCGGTCAGCTTGAGGATGGCGAGCACCGGCTCGGTCGGCTGGGCGCCGACGGACAGCCAGTACTGGGCGCGGTCGGTGTCGACCTCGATCTTCGAGGGGTTGTAGGTCGGCTGGTAGATGCCGATCTCCTCGATCGCACGACCGTCACGCTTGGTGCGCGAGTCGGCGACGACGATGCGGTAGTGCGGGGAGCGAATCTTGCCGAGACGCTTGAGCTTGATCTTGACTGCCACGGGAGTGGATTCTCCTGGAGTTGACGTGGGTGAGCGACCGCACCACCGCGTGGGGTTGCGGGGGTCGGCCGTTCGAATGACACGCCAGCCGTAGGCGAGAGGGTTCCTGTTGGCTGCCGGGTATCAGCTATCGATTGTGCCACACCGGGCGCGGCTCCCCCGACCGGGGCGGATCCGGTCAGGGGAGCGGCGCACTCAGGTGATCTTGAACGGCTGCTGGCAGGCGCCGCAGACGATCGAGGCCTGGGCCAGCACCGACGGCACCACCCGGACGTTGCGACCGCAGCCGCAGACGGCCTTGACCCGGACGCCGCCGCCCGAGGAGCCGTGCCGGGCCGCCGGACCACGGAACGCGCGCAGCACTCCGCCGTCGGGAGTCCCGGCCACCGCCTGCTGGTGGGCGCCGAGGGCGCCCTCCAGCCGCTCGATGGTCGCGGCGTACCGCTCCTGGGTCTCGGCGAGCATGGTCACCTGCGAGAAGCCGCTACTGGCGTGCGGCTCCACCGGGTGCGCCAACCCCAACTCCGAGGCGAGCAGCAGGAATCGACGGTTGTGGTAGCGCCCGGCCCGGGAGGTGTCCCGGATGTCGCGGGCGGCGGCCAGACCGTGGGCGGCCTCGTGCAGCAGCCGCTCGAAGCCGAGCTGGGTGCCGCAGGCCGAGGACGACTCGCCGATCAGCGCCTCGGGCGAGGCGAGATCGGGCAGGTCGCGATGGTAGGCCTGGATGTCGCTCCAGGCGGCGGCCAGTTCGGCCGCGAGGACGAGGGGCTGTGTCGTGCTCACGCTATGCCAACGAGGGAGTGGGTTCCGACGTTCCATTCTTGAGCGCTCACCGGGAATTCCCGGAGAACTCTCAGCTGGGCGAGACAATGCCCGTGTTGAGCGTTCGAATTCTGACGCAAGACCAACCCCCTCGGTGTCCGCACCCGCCGTTCGTCGCCGGGTCGCCCGATTCCCGGGCACGGCGGAGCGCCGCGCCGCGTTGTTTCGGCCCGGGCCCTGACGAGATTTTGACAGGGCCACGGGCCGTTCACCGTACCGCTAGTTCGCCCGCACTGGGAGTTGACCGGCCAGTAGACGAGGCGTCGTCACCTACTGGTTACTCAATCAGTGAGGGGATAACCCATTCAGTACGCCCGCGCGACGATCGCGACATTGCCTTCCTGATCGTCGGCGGCCGGCACCGAGCCGTCCGCGGCGACGATGCAGCGCACCGAAACGCCCTGCTCGGCAAGCTTCGCCTCGCCCTGCGGGCCGAGCTCGGCCCAGGAGATCCGACCCCAGCCGGTGGCCGCGGCCTCGACGCACTCGTCGAGGGTCTTCACGTCCACCGTGCGGGACTCGCGGCGCTCGCGGGACTGGCGCAGCAGCAGCGCCTGGTCCTCCTCCAGGATGCCGGGCAGCAGCGCGGCCAGGCCGTCGATCGCCACCGGCTCCTTGCCGCCGGGGATGCGACGGGCCAGCATCGCGGTGCCGGCCTCCAGGTCGCGCGGGCCGACCTCGATCCGCAGCGGGACGCCCTTGAGCTCCCAGTCCACCGCGCGGCGGCCGAACGGGGTGTCGGTGCGGTCGTCCACCACGGTGCGGATGCCGGCCGCCTCCAGGGCGGCACCGATCTCGCGGACCTTGGCGATCACCGCGTCGTCGCCCTTGATCGCCAGCACCACGGCCTGGGTGGCGGCCAGTCGCGGCGGCACCCGCAGGCCGTTGTCGTCGCCGTGCGACATGATCAGGCCGCCGACCATCCGGGTCGAGACGCCCCAGGAGGTCTGCCAGACGTACTCGCGCTCGGCGCCCTGCAGCTGGTAGGTGGTGTTGAAGGCCTTGGCGAAGTTCTGGCCCAGCTCGTGGCTGGTGCCCATCTGCAGCGCCTTGCCGTCGCCCATCATGCCCTCGAGGGTGAGGGTGTTGATGGCGCCGGCGAACCGCTCCTTGGCGGTCTTGCGGCCGAGCACCACGTCGATGCCGAGCACGTTGGTCATGAAGTCGCCGTAGACGTCCGTGTGGATCATCGAGGCGTAGGCGCGGGCGTCCTCGTAGGTCGCGTGCGCGGTGTGGCCCTCCTGCCAGAGGAACTCGGTGGTGCGCAGGAAGACGCGCGGGCGCAGCTCCCAACGGACCACGTTGGCCCACTGGTTGATCAGCAGCGGCAGGTCGCGGTGACTCTGCACCCACTTGGAGAAGTACTCGTTGATGATCGTCTCGGAGGTCGGCCGGACCACGACCGGCTCCTCGAGCTCCTTGCCGCCGCCGTGGGTGACCACCGCGAGCTCGGGGGCGAAGCCCTCGACGTGCTCGGCCTCCTTGGTGAGGTAGGACTGCGGGATGAACATCGGGAAGTAGGCGTTCTGCGCGCCCGCCTTCTTGATCCGCGCGTCCATCTCCTGCTGCATCCGCTCCCACAGCCCGTAGCCGTACGGTCGGATGACCATGGTGCCGCGCACCGGACCGTTGTCGGCCAGCTCGGCCTTGTTGATCAGATCCTGGTACCAGCGCGGGAAGTCGTCCGCCTGGGGGGTGAGAACGGGAGCCTTTGCCATGGGGCGAATCGTACGGTGCCCGGCGGGCCGAGTGTGAATCGCTGCCGGTCGACGGAACGGCACGGCCGGCAGCCGGGGGGCGCACGCCCAGCGGGCTCGCGTGCACCGGCGTGCTCCTCTGGACGCCGCGCCCGCGCCGCGCTTCGCTTGAGTCGGGGTCGACAGTGGGGGGAGCAGTAGTGGGGGAGCATTCGCAGCACGTCCGACCGGACCTGATGGGAGGCCACCAGATGGCTTCAGCGCACGGCACGGCCATGGCAGCACGGCTCCAGGCGATCCAGCCCACGCCCGCGGCACGGGCCCGCGACTGGGCCGAGATCCAGGAGCGCACGCTGGTCCCGCTGTACGACGCGGTGCACCAGCGGCTGACCGTCGGCCAGGGCGTCAGCCTGCTGGACCTGGGCTGCCGTTCGGGGCTCGCACTGCTGCTGGCGGCCGGGCGGGGGGCGCGGGTGGCCGGTCTGGAGCCCGATCCGGAACTGCGCGAGCTGGCCAGGGCGCGCCGGCTGTGGGTGACGGCGGGGGCGCCCGCCACCCGGACGGCGCACGACGCGGTCACCGTCTTCGAACCGCTACGGCTGGCCGAGCAGCCGCTGCGGGCGGCCCAGGAGGCGGCCCGCCTGGTGCCGCTCGGCGGCCTGGTGGCGCTGGCCGCCCTCGGGCCCGAGCAGGACTGCCAGAGCGCCGCGGTGCTGGAGGTGGCTCGGCGGCGCGGCGGCCCGCGAAAGGTCGCCGACCCGTTCGGGCTCAGCGGGCCGGGTGAGTTGCCGGCTCTGCTGGCCGGCGCCGGTCTGCGGCTGGTCGCGAGCTCCACGGTGACCTGCCCGTTCGGCTACCCCGACCCGGACAGCGCGGTGCGCGGGCTGCTCGCCACCGGCTGGTTCGACGCGGCGATCGCATATGCGGGCGCCGCTCCGGTGGCCAAGGAGGTCGCCGAGGCGCTGCACCCGTTCACCCGGGCGGATGACACGGTCTGGCTGGCCAACACCTTCCGGTACGTGATCGGCCGGCGGACCTGACGCAGTGGCCGCGGACCTGACGTGGTCTCAGTCCGGAGTCCGCGCAATCCCGTCCATCAGCAACGCCGCCGGACAGGCCCTAGGCCGGCGACCCCGCCGGACGCCACTCCTCCGCGGTCAGCGCGAACCGCTCGTGGTCGCGCCAGGCCCCGGCCAGGAAGAGCATCCGCGGGGTGAACCCCTCGTGCCGGAAGCCGAGTCGAGTCGCCAGCGCGATCGACCGCTTGTTCTCCGGCTGCACGTTGATCTCCAGCCGGTGCAGCCCGAGCCCGCCGGCGGTCTGGTCCGCGAAGCAGGCGTCCAGCACCAGCCGCATGCCCTCGGTCATCCGCCCGGTGCCCGCGTAGGGAAGGTAACTGTCGTAGCCGAGCGCGGCGTTGCAGTAGCGGCCCATCACGATGTTGGACACGTTGCACTTGCCGACCAGGCCGCCGTCGGCCGTGTCGACGATCAGAAAGGTGCGCAGTCCAGGACCCTGACGCTGCAACAGGTCCGGCAGCCCATCCGGCTCCACCGGGTTCCAGCGCCCGATGTGCTCGGCGGAGCGCCGCACCGCCGCGGCGTACAGCACGGCATCGGAGGGCCTGGGGGCGCGAATGGTCACACGGCTCATCCCAACATCATCGGGCATGCGAAGGGCCGGTCGTCACGACCGGCCCTTCGACTCGTCAGCTCGAGTCGTCCTGCTCGACTCCCGAGCTCAGGTCCCGCTCAGAGCAGGTCCTTGAACTCCTTGGGCAGCTCGAAGTCGCTCGGCCCCTTGCCCGCGCCGAGCCCGAACGCACCGCCCTGGGCCGGCTCCTGCGCCGCGCCCGGGCCCAGCGCCCGGCGCTCGGCGGCGGCCGCCTCCTCCTGGGCCCGCTTGAGCGGGTTGCCGCTCTTGCGCTTGCCCTTGGCGGCCGGCGCCTTCTTGCCCGACTTCTTGCCGCCGCCACCCATGCCCGGGATCCCCGGCATGCCCGGGATGCCCTTGCCGGAGGCCATCGCGGTCATCATCTTGCGCGCCTCGAAGAAACGCTCGACCAGGTTGCCGACCTCACCCACGCCGACGCCCGAACCCTTGGCGATGCGCAGCCGGCGCGAGCCGTTGATCATCTTCGGGTCGGTCCGCTCGGCCGGGGTCATCGACTTGATGATCGCGCCGACCCGGTTGACGTCCTTGTCGTCGATGTTGTTGATCTGGTCGCGGATCTGGCCCATGCCCGGCAGCATGCCGAGCAGCTTGGAGATCGAGCCCATCTTCTGGACCTGCTCCAGCTGGGACAGGAAGTCGTCGAGCGTGAAGTCCTTGCCGCCGCCCTGCAGCTTGGCGGCCATCTTCTCGGCCTCGGCCTGCGAGAAGGTCTGCTCGGCCTTCTCGATCAGCGAGAGCATGTCGCCCATCCCGAGGATGCGCGAGGCCATCCGGTCCGGGTGGAAGGCGTCGAAGTCGTCGACCTTCTCGCCGTTGGAGGCGAACATGATCTGCCGGCCGGTGACGTGGGCCACCGAGAGGGCCGCGCCACCGCGGGCGTCGCCGTCCAGCTTGGAGAGCACCACACCGGTGAAGTCGACGCCCTCGAGGAAGGCCTGCGCGGTGGTGACCGCGTCCTGGCCGATCATCGCGTCGACGACGAACAGGACCTCGTCCGGGTTGACCGCGGCCCGGATGTCGGCGGCCTGCCGCATCAGCTCGGCGTCGATGCCCAGGCGCCCCGCGGTGTCGACGATGACGACGTCGTACTGCTTCTGCTTGGCGTACTCGATCGCGTCGGCGGCCACCTTGACCGGGTCACCGACGCCGTTGCCCGGCTCGGGGCCGTAGAAGGCGACGCCGGCCCGGTCGGCCACCACGTTCAGCTGGGTGACCGCGTTCGGGCGCTGCAGGTCGCAGGCGACCAGCAGGGGGGTGTGCTTCTGCTGCTTCAGCCAGAAGCCGAGCTTCCCGGCCAGCGTGGTCTTACCGGCACCCTGCAGACCGGCCAGCATGATCACGGTGGGGCCGGTCTTGGCGTACCGCAGTCGGCGGGTCTCGCCACCGAGGATGTTGACGAGCTCCTCGTTGACGATCTTGATGATCTGCTGCGCCGGGTTCAGCGCGCCGGAGACCTCGGAGCCGAGCGCGCGCTCCTTGACCTGCTTGATGAAGGCCCGCACCACCGGCAGCGCGACATCCGCCTCCAGCAGGGCGATCCGGATCTCCCGGGCGGTGGCGTCGATGTCCGCCTCACTGAGGCGGCCCTTGCCCCGGAGGTTCTTGAACGTCGCTGCGAGGCGGTCGGAAAGAGTGTCGAACACGTCGGTCGCGGGTCCCTTGCGGCATCGGTATGAGTACGGTCGTCGCCCACCAGGGTATCCGGCCGCCCCGGGCTTGGGTCCCACCCGGTCAGCACAAGGCCTGCCGCACCTCCTCGGCCACCTTGCGGGCCACCGCCTCGGCGAGCGGTTCGCCCGCGGTGTCGGTGAGGTAGAACGCGTCCACCGCGTCCGCCCCCAGCGTGCTGACGTGCGCGGTGCGCACCCGCACCCGCGCCGCGTCCAGTGCCCGGCCGATCCGGTGCAGCAGGCCCGGGGCGTCGTGCGCGCGCACCTCCAGGACGGTCGCGGTGGCCGAGACGCCGCCGGGGGCCACCGTGACCACCGGCGGCGGGGTGCTGATCCCCGGGCGACGGGGCACCGCCGCGTCGCGCTCGGCCAGCCGGCGGCCGGGGTCCAGCGAGCCGTCCAGGGCCCGGCGCAGGTCGGCGCGGAGCCGGGTCGCCTCGGGCAGCTCGCCGAACTCGGCGGCCACCCGCCAGGCGAACAGCAGCACCGGTCCCGCACCGATCGGGTCCAGCTCGCGCAGGGTGAGCGAGCGGACGGTGAGCCGGTTCAGCGCGAGCACCCCGGCGACCGTGCCGAGCAGGCCGGGACGGTCCGGGATGGCCAGCGCCAGTTCCACGCCCATCGGCTCGCCCAGCGGCTCCCGGGGCGGCTCACCGGCCGCGCCCACGGCCGGCTCGACCAGCACGGCACGCAGCGTCAGGGACGGCTCGCCGGTCCGGGCCGCCTCCACCGCGAGCCGCTCCTCCTCGGCGGAGGCCGCGGCGAGCGGTTCGGCGACCGGACTCCCGGCCAGCACCACGGCCACCCGCTCCACCAGCCCGGTCACCAGCGAGGCCCGCCAGCTGCTCCAGGCGGCCGGCCCGGTCGCGGTGGCGTCCGCCTCGGTCAGCGCGTGCAGCAGTTCCAGGTGCTGGGCGGTGCCGACCACCTTGGCGAGCATCTCGACGGTGGCCGGATCGTTCGGATCGCGCCGGGTCGCGGTGTCGATCAGCGTCAGGTGGTGGCGCACCAGCAGCGCCAGGGTCTCGGTGTCGTCCTGGTCGAAGCCCATCCGGGCGGCCACGTCGCGCACGATCACCTCACCGGCCTGCGAGTGGTCGCCCGGCCAGCCCTTGCCCAGGTCGTGCAGCAGCGCGGCGACCAGCAGCAGGTCGGGGCGGGAGACCCGGCGGGTCATCGCGGCGGCCTTCACCGCGGTCTCCACCAAGTGCCGGTCCACCGTCCAGGTGTGCACCGCGTTGCGCTGAGGACGGCAGCGCACCCGCTCCCAGTCCGGCAGCAGCCGGGTGATCAGGCCCTCGGCCTCCAGCGCCTCCCAGACCGGCAGGCAGGCCTCCCCCGCGCCCAGCAGGGTGATCAGCTGCTCGCGCGCCTCGTCGGGCCAGGGCACCGGCAGCGGCTTGGTCTCGGTGGCCAGTCGGCGCACCGTGGCGTACCCGACCACCAGCCCGGCCTGCGCGGCGGCGGCCGCCGCGCGCAGCGCCAGCACGGGGTCGGCCGCCGGACGCGCGCCCTGCGCGAGCACCGCCTCGCCGTCCTGCTCGACCACGCCCTCGGCCAGCGGCCGGCGGGCCACCAGGCCGCGGGCCACCGCGTCCGCGCCGCCCGACCGGCCCGCGCCGCCCAGGCCGAAGCGGAACGGACGCCGGCCGCGGGAGCCGCGCGCCGCCAGCAGCCGGTCGACGGCCCGCCAGGTCACGTCGCTCGCGTAGGAGACGGTCCGGGCCGCCTGGTAGACCTGGCGCAGCAGGGTGTCCGCGTCCAGCACGCCGAGGGCGCCGGCCACCCGGTCCTGTTCCTGCAACGCGAGCCGCTCGGTGGCCCGTCCGGTGGCCAGGTGCAGCGCGTCGCGCACGTCGCTGAGCCGGCGCTGGGCGGCGTCCAGGCCCTCCCGGGGCGCGTCGGCCAGCCAGGAGGCGGCGATCGCGTCGAGCGCGACCACGTCGCGCAGGCCGCCGGCCGCCTCCTTCAGGTCGGGCTCCAGCAGGAAGGCCAACTGGCCGTGCCGCTCGGCCCGTTCACGACAGAGCGCGCGCAGCTCGGGCAGCCGCTCGGCGGCCTTGGCCCGCCAGTCGCCCAGCACCGCCGAGCGCAGCGCGCCGGTCAGCTCGGCGTCACCGGCGATGTGCCGGGCGTCCAGCAGGCCCAGCTGCGCCTTCAGGTCGGCGGCGGCCACCGCGCGCGCCTCGGCGGGCTTGCGCACCGCGTGGTCCAGGCCCACCCCGCTGTCCCAGACCGGGTACCAGAGCCGCTCGGCCAGCTCACCGACCGGGCCGCCGTCGTGCAGCAGCAGCAGGTCCAGGTCACTGCGCGGGGAGAGTTCGCCGCGCCCGTAGCCGCCGACGGCGACCAGCGCGACGCCGCCCCGGTCACCGCCCGCCGCGGCGAGCAGCGCGGCGAGCCAACGGTCCGTCAACTCGGCCAGCGCGCTGCGGCGTTCGCGTCCGACCAGGTCGGGGTTGGTGAACAGGTCGGTGCGGGCCGACTGGTAGTCAATCATCACGGCGACTCCGTGGAACGGGCGAGCGGACCCGCGACGGGCTGGTCGCGGGTCCGCTGCTGCGTGAGGGTCAGAGCGCGTCGGGCCCGCGCTCGCCGGTCCGTACCCGGACCACGGTGTCCACCGGGACACTCCAGACCTTGCCGTCGCCGATCCGCCCGGTGCGGGCGGACTTGACCAGGACCTCGATCACTTCCTCGGCGTCGGCGTCCTCGACCAGCACCTCTATCCGGACCTTCGGCACCAGGTCGACGGTGTACTCCGCGCCCCGGTAGACCTCGGTGTGACCGCGCTGGCGGCCGTAGCCGCTGGCCTCGGTGACGGTCAGGCCCTGGACTCCGAAGGCCTGCAGCGCGTCCTTGACCGACTCCAGCTGGTGGGGCTTCACGACTGCGGTGATCAGCTTCATCGGGCGTCGACCTCGGTCTTCTCGGAGCTCTTGTCAGTGACTTTCCCGGGGGCTGTCCCAGCGGATCCCCCAGTGGCTGCCCCAGGTGCTGTCCCGGCGGCCGCAGGAGTGCTCAGCGCCCGGGCGAGGCTGGCCCCCACCGCGCTGAAGTCGTAGGCGGTCTCGGCGTGTTCGGCCTGGTCGATGCCGGCCAGCTCGACCTCCTCGGCGACCCGGAAGCCGATCGTCTTCTGGATCGCCTGGCCGAGCAACCAGGAGAGCACGAAGGAGTAGACCGCGACCACGGCCACGCCGATCGCCTGCTTGCCGAGCTGACTGAAACCGCCGCCGTAGAAGAGACCCTTGGCCGTCTGGCCCACGTGGCCGGTGGCGAAGAGGCCGATCAGCACCGAGCCGATCGCCCCGCCGACCGCGTGCACGCCCACCACGTCGAGCGAGTCGTCGAAGCCGAGCCGGTACTTGAGGCTGATCGCCGCCGCGCAGACGGCGCCGGCGATCAAGCCGATGGCGATCGCGCCGAGCATCGAGACCGAGCCACAGGCCGGGGTGATGGCGACCAGGCCGGCCACCGCACCGGAGGCGGCGCCGAGCGAGGTGAAGGCGCCGTGCCTGAGCTTCTCGTAGGCCAGCCAGCCGAGCATCGCGGCGGCGGTGGCGACCTGGGTGTTCATGAAGGCCATGCCGGCCACGCCGTTGGCGGCCAGCGCCGAGCCGGCGTTGAAGCCGAACCAGCCGAACCAGAGCAGCCCGGAGCCGAGCATCACCAGCGGCAGGCTGTGCGGGCGCATCGGGTCCTTCTTGAAGCCGACCCGCTTGCCCAGCACCAGGCAGAGCGCGAGACCCGCGACACCGGCGTTGATGTGCACGGCGGTCCCGCCGGCGAAGTCGATCACGCCCAGGTGGTCGACCAGCCAGCCGCCGTGGCCGTTGTCGCTGAAGAAGACCCAGTGCGCGACCGGGAAGTAGACCACGGTCACCCAGAGCGCCACGAACAGCGACCAGGCGGTGAACTTGGCCCGGTCCGCGATCGCGCCGCTGATCAGCGCCGGGGTGATCACCGCGAACATCAACTGGAAGGCGGCGAAGGCGGTGACCGGGATCGAGCCGTTCAGGTCGTTCAGACCGATCCCGCGCATCCCGAGGTGGTCGAGGTTTCCGATCAGGCCGGCGCCGGCGTCCTTGCCGAAGCTCAGGGTGTAGCCGTAGAGCACCCAGAGCACGCTGACGATCGCCAGCGCGATGAAGCTCATGACCAGCATGTTGAGCGTGCTCTTGACCCTGACCATGCCTCCGTAGAAGAAGGCCAGGCCCGGGGTCATCAACATGACCAGGGCCGCACTGATGAGCACGAAGGCGGTATCGCCCGCGCTGAAGCCGTCCGGCATCGGCGTCTCCTCCAGATGTCCGCCGCGCCACCCTCGGGATCCCTGTCCCGTGCCACCCGGGGTGTCGGCGATGAAGAGGAGAGTGCCGAAAGCGGGTTTCGGCCAGTGCGGCTCGGTGTTTCGCCGTCGTGACGCCGCCGACGCACCGGTTACGGGTACGTGAACTACGGCCGTGCCATGACAGGCCGTGAGGTACCGTACCGCCGCACAACACCCGGGGTGCGCAGGCGATCACCCCGGGTCCACCGAAAGGGTGAACGTTCAGACCGCCTCGTACTCCGGGATCTGATCCACCACCAGCTCGGCCAGCCGGTTGACGGCCCCGACCGAGCGGTAGTCCCGGCTGGCCGCCGCCGAGGTCTTGCGGACCCGGGTGTTGAGCCGCTCCGAGCGCACCTTCCCGGCGATGTCCACCGCCTCCTCGGCCACCGCAGCGGCCTGCTCCGGCTCGCCGCGCAGCAGGTGCACGCTGGCCATGCCGACCAGGTTGAAGGCGTAGGACCGGGTGTGGTTCTCCTTGTCCGCGCGGAACAGGTCCACTGCGGTGGCCATCACCGGCTCGGCCATCGAGGCGTACCGCGGGCTGCGCGAGGAGTGGTAGGCGAGGTCCCGGAAGGAGTGCGCGTTCTCCGCGTAGAGCTCCGCCTTGGAGAAGAACCGCAGCCAGTTGGGGTCCTGCTCGATCGGCCCGGCATCGGTGAAGGTGTCCTCGGCCAGCCGGACCGCGCGGGCGCAGCGGTTGACCTCGCCGATGTTGGAGTACGCCCGCGCCTCCATCGCGTAGAGCAGCGCCTGCTGGCGCGGCGGGGCGGTGTCCCGGCTGCCGTACTGGGCCAGGTGGATCAGCTCCAGCGCGTCCTCGCCGCGGTTCAGGTGGATCATCTGGCGGCTCATGTCGGTGAGGATCAGCGCGCCGAACGGACGGTCACCGGCCTCCTTGGCCGCGTGCAGCGCCAGCACGTAGTACTTCTGCGCGCTCGGGTGCATGCCCACGTCGTAGGACATCCAGCCGGCCAGGTGGGCGAGTTCGGCGGTCAGCCGGAAGAGCCGCTGGGTCACCTGCGGCGGGTAGGTCTCCTGCAGCAGGTCGGTGACCTCGTGCAACTGGCCGACCACCGCCTTGCGGCGCAGGCCGCCGCCGTTCTGCGCGTCCCACTGGCGGAACATCACGGTGGTCTGCTCGAGCAACTGGAGCTCCGGCTCGGAAAGCCGCCCGGTGTAGGGCTCGCCGCCGTTGGCCGCCGCCAGGATCGGGGTGGGCGAGCCGCCCGGACCCGGGGTGAGCCAGCGCTGCATCGGCTCGATCAGTGCGGCGCCGGCCGTCAGCGCCAGCGAAGTGCCCAGGAAGCCACGGCGGTTGAGCATCAGGTCGCTGCGCGAGTACTCGCTGATCAGCTGCACCGTCTGCGGCCCGCTCCACGGCAGGTCGACCCCGCCGCCGGCCACCGTGGAGACCGGGACGGCGGCGCGCAGGCCCAGGTCCTCGACCGCGACCACCGAGCCGAACCGCTCCGAGAAGAGGTCCGCCATGATCTTCGGGATCGGCTCGCGCGGTTGCTCGCCGTCCAGCCAGCGCCGCACCCGGGAGGTGTCGGTGCTGACGTGGTGCGCACCCAGCGTGCGGGCCTGGCGGTTGACCTGTCGGGCGAACTCGCCCTTGGACCAGCCGCTGCGGGCGAACCACGCCGTCAGTTTCTCGTTGGGCTGCTTCTCTGCCATTGAGGGTCCACCCCTGTCCGCGCGACCCCGCTCGGAGGTCTGCTCGTCTTCCCGCCCGCGCACCCAATGCCCTGGTCCGCGTGCTGAACGTAACCTGCCATGAGCCGTCCGGGGGATGGCTCGCCGGGAATCGCCACCATTCGCCACCCCCCGCAGTGGATCCGCGAGCCCGCCACCGGCGCTTCACTGGTAGCCGGACCCGCCCCGGCCCCGCCTGGCCGACGAAAACATTCAACGGCGCGCTCTGCCCGCCGCGCGCCGCCAAGCGAGAACGTACGCCGGACGCGAGAATTTGACGGTGCGTCACAATCCCGTAACCGCCGGCAACCGAATTCTGTTGGGGGAGGCATGGACAACCTGTTCGGCGATCTGAGGTTCGGCTCGCGCCGCCGTACCCGCGCCACTGCGTGCCGGGCCGCGGCCGAGTACGCCGGGCGCTGGGGCTGGACGGTCGCCCTCGGCGGCTCGCCGGCTCGCGCCGGGTCCGCCGCCCGGCTGCGGCCCGACGGCGGCTGCGCCTGCGGCCGCCCGCGCTGCGCCGCGCCAGGACTGCATCCACCGCTCGGCGCCCCGGGTCCCGAACTGCCCGCCGGCGCCGCCGCGCCCGAAGCCCGCGCGCTGTGGGACGGCGATCCGCAGGCCAGCGTGCTGCTACCGACCGGCCGCGGCTTCGACGTGCTGGACGTGCCCGAGCCGGCCGGGCTGCGCGCCCTGGTCCGGCTGGAGCGGATGGGCACCCAGGTCGGCCCGGTGCTCGCGGCGCCGACCGGCCGGCTGCTCTTCTTCGTGGCCCGCGGCACCGCCGAGAAACTGCCCGACCTGCTCTACCGGATGGGCTGGGACGACGCGGCGCTCGACCTCGGCTGCCACGGCGAGGGCGCCTACCTGGCCGCGCCGCCCACCGTGCTGCCGGGCCTGGGGCCGGTGCGCTGGCTGCGGCACCCCTGCCGGGAGAGCGCGGCCCGCCCGCCGGAGGCCCGGCTGCTGCTCGGCACCCTCGCCTACGCCTGCCACCGCGGCCGGGAGCGGGCGGTGGCGGCCCAACCGATGATGCAGTCGGCCTGGCTGGCCTCCTGAGACCGGCGCCACGAGCAGCCCGGCGCCCTCAGGCCCCGGCGCCTGAAAGCCCGGCGCCCTGAAAACCGGCGCCCTGAAAACCACTGGGCGCCCTCCCCGGTGGGAAGGACGCCCCGGCGGAGCCGACCGGCGGTCAGTCGCCAATCAGCGCGTCGACGAACGCACCCGGCTCGAACGGCGCCAGGTCGTCGGCGCCCTCGCCCAGGCCGATCAGCTTGACCGGCACGCCCAGCTCACGCTGCACCGCGACCACGATGCCGCCCTTCGCGGTGCCGTCCAGCTTGGTCAGCACGATGCCGGTGATGTCCACCACCTCGGCGAAGACCCGGGCCTGCACCAGGCCGTTCTGCCCGGTGGTGGCGTCCAGCACCAGCAGCACCTCGTCCACCGGGCCGTGCTTCTCGACCACCCGCTTGACCTTGCCGAGCTCGTCCATCAGGCCGGTCTTGGTGTGCAGCCGGCCCGCGGTGTCGATCAGCACGGTGTCGGCGCCCTCGGCGATCGCCTCCTTGACCGCGTCGAACGCGACCGAGGCCGGGTCGCCGCCCTCGGGCCCGCGGACGGTGCGCGCACCGACCCGCTCGCCCCAGGTCTGCAGCTGGTCGGCGGCGGCGGCGCGGAAGGTGTCGGCGGCGCCGAGCACCACCGTGCGGCCGTCGGCCACCAGCACCCGGCCGAGCTTGCCGGAGGTGGTGGTCTTGCCGACGCCGTTGACACCGACCACCAGGACCACCGCCGGGCGGCCGTCCTCGTGCTTGGCGGTCTTCAGCGTGCGGTCGGCCTCGGTGCCGATCAGCGCGACCAGCTCCTCCTGCAGCAGCGCGCGCAGCTCGGCCGGGGTGCGGGTGCCGAGCACCTTGACCCGGGTGCGCAGCCGTTCGACCAGCTCCTGGGTCGGGGCCACGCCGACGTCCGCCGTGAGCAGGGTCTCCTCGATCTCCTCCCAGGTGTCCTCGTCCAGCCGGTCCCGGGAGAGCAGGGCCAGCAGGCCCTTGCCGATCGAGTTCTGCGAACGCGACAGCCGCGAGCGCAGCCGGACCAGCCGGCCGGCGGTCGGCTCCGGCACCTCGACGGCGGGCGCCTCGACGGCCTGCTCGGCCTCGACCGCCTCGACGGCCCCCGCTGTCTCGACGGAGTCGGGGAGCTGGACCTCCTCGATGGTCTGCACCGGCGCCTCGCGCGGCGGCGCGGCCTCGTCACCGACCTGCGGCTCGCTCGGGGTCGTCGGCGCGACGGTGGTCGGGCGCTCGACCGGGGGCAGTTCCTTACGTCGTCTGCCGCTGACGACGAGGCCGGTGACCGCTCCGATGGCGACCACGGCGATGACTACGGCAAGGATCACGTATTCCATAACTCACCCAGTATCGGTGACACCGGGCCCCAGCGGCGGCAACCGTGCTCAGACCGTTGCCTCCCGCGGCTGCGGCGCCCGCCGCTCCCGGTGTTCCTCGCGCAGCCGCTGGCTGATCACCTGGGAGATCCCGTCGCCCTTCATGGTCACGCCGTACAGCGCGTCGGCGCACTCCATGGTCAGCTTCTGGTGGGTGATCACGATCAGCTGCGAGCTGTCCCGCAGCTCCTCCATGATCGCGATCAGCCGGCGCAGGTTGGTCTCGTCCAGCGCCGCCTCCACCTCGTCCATCACGTAGAACGGGCTGGGGCGGGCCTTGAAGATGGCGACCAGCATGGCCACCGCGGTCAGCGAGCGCTCGCCACCGGAGAGCAGCGAGAGCCGCTTGACCTTCTTGCCCGGCGGACGGGCCTCCACCTCGACGCCGGTGGTGAGCATGTTGTCCGGGTCGGTCAGCACCAGCCGGCCCTCGCCACCGGGGAAGAGCCGGGAGAAGACGCCCTCGAACTGGGCGGCGGTGTCGTGGAAGGCGGCGGCGAAGAGCTGCTCCACCCGCTGGTCCACGTCCCGGACGATCTCCAGCAGGTCGCGCCGGCTCTTCTTGAGGTCGTCCAGCTGCTCCCCGAGGAACTGGTGGCGCTCCTCCAGCGCGGCGAACTCCTCCAGCGCCAGCGGGTTGACCCGGCCCAGCTGCTGGTAGGCCTTCTCGGCCGCGCGCAGCCGCTTCTCCTGCTCGGCCCGGACGTACGGGCGGGCCTCCCCCGGCTCCTCTCCCTCCTCGGGCGGCTGCGCGGGCACCGGCTGGTCGGGGCCGAAGCCGGCCAGCAGCTCCTCCCCCTCGATGCCGAACTCCTCCAGCGCGCGGGCCTCCAGTTGTTCGATCCGCAGCCGCTTCTCGGCCCGCAGCACCTCGTCCCGGTGCCCGGCGTCGACCAGCTTGTCCAGCTCGTCCTTGAGTTCCCGGCCCCGCTCGCGGATCTCGCGCAGCGCGCTCTCCCGTTCGGCCCTGGCCCGCTCGACCGCCGTGCGCTCGGCGTCCGCCCGGCCCAGCGAGACCTCGAGGCAGCCGAGCAGCTGCCGGGCGCCGACCGCGACCGCCCCCGCCACCCGGGCCTGCACCGCGGCGTGGCGGCGGCGCTCGGCCGCCCGCGCCCTGGCCTCGCGCTCGGCACGGGCCGCGCGGTCCAGGCCGTCGGCCCGGCCGGCGAGCGAGCGGACCCGCTCCTCGTGGGTCCGCACCGCGAGCCGGGCCTCCAGCTCCGCCTGCCGGGCGGCGGTCCCGGCCCCGGCCAGCCGGTCGCGCTCGGCGGGGTCGGGCTCCTCGGACTGCTCCTCGGCCAGCTCCTCGGCGGCGGCGAGCCGCTCGGCCAGCTCGGCGGCGGCCTCGGCCGCGGCGGCCCGGCCCTCCTCGGCACGCCGCACGGCGGCGGCGGCGCGCTCGGCCTCGCCGGCGGCGGCCCGCGCCTGGCCCCCCAGCCGACCGAGCGAACCGGCCACCTCGGCGCGCTGCTTCTCGGTCCGGCGGCGCTCGGCGGCCAGCCGGTCCAGCTGCTCGGCGCACTCGCGGCGGTGGTCCTTGGCCTCGGCGAGCCGCTCGGCCAGTTCGGCGCAGCGGCCGGTCAGCTCCTCGATCGCGCGCGCCGCCGCGTCCACCGCGGCCTGGGTCTCCAGCTGGCTGGGCGGTCCGGCCGAGCCGCCCTGGGCGAGGTGGGCGGCCAGCAGGTCGCCGTCGGCGGTGACGGCGGTCAGCTCGGGGTGGGCGGCGAGCAGCCGGCGGGCGGCGTCCAGGTCGGCGACCACCGCGGTGCGGGCCAGCAGGATCCGCACCGCGTGCAGCAGCTCGGCGGGGCCTGCCACCAGCTCGGCGGCCCAGCGGGCCCCCTCGGGAGCGGGCCCGACCGGCTGCTCGGCACCGACCGAACCGGCCGGCCCACCCGCGATCAGCAGCGCCGCACGGCCCGCGTCCCGCTCGCGCAGCAGCCGCAGCGCGGCACTCGCCGCCTGCGGGTCGGCGACCGCGACGGCGTCGGCCGCCACGCCGAGCGCGGCGGCCACCGCCACCTCGTGCCCGGGGGTGACGGTGAGCAGCTCGGCCGCCGGGCCGAGCAGGCCGGCCAGCGGTTCGGCGCCGTCCAGCAGCGCTCCGGTGCCGTCCTTGCGCCGCAGGCCGAGCGAGAGCGCCTCGTGACGGGCCGTCAGGGCGGCGCGCTCCCGCTCCGCGACGGCCGCGGCCTCGCGGACCGCGCTCAGCTCCCGTTCGGCGCCGGCCAGCGCCTCACGCGCCTGCTCGTGCGCCGCCTCCAGCTGCTCGTCGCCGGATTCCAGGCCCGCGACCTGCTCCTGGAGCAGTTCCCACTCGGCCTGCGCGGCCTCGGCGCGCAGCGCGGCCTCGTCCCGGGCGGTGGCCAGGCGCTCGATCTCGGCCTGCGCGCCGGCGGCCCGGGAGGCGGCCGCGGCGGCCTGGCCCTGCAGCCGGGCGAGCCCTTCACGGCGGTCCGCCACCGCTCGGGCGGCCGCCTTGAGCCGCTGCTCCTCCTCGGTGAGCGCGCGCTCGGCGGCGGCCCTGGTCTCCACCGCCTCGGCCAGCGCGTACTGGGCCTCCTCCAGTGCCTCGGCCAGCGCGGCCTCCTCGGCCCGGACCCGCTCGGCCTCGGCGGCCAGTTCCTCCGGGTCGCGACCGCGCCGTTCCTCGGCCTGGTCCGCGCTGCCGGCGTGCCGGACCTTGGCCTCGGCCAGGCCGATCGTCCCCCTGGTGCGTTCGACCAGCGCGGAGAGCTGGTACCAGGCCTGCCGGCTGGCCTCCAGGCGCGGCCCGAGCTGCTCGACCTGCGCCTCCAGCACCGCCTCCCGCTGCCGGGCCCGCTGCAGTTCCTGTTCCACGGCCGACTGGCGCAGCCGCAGCGCCAGCTCGTCCGCCACCTCGGCCTTTATGGCCTGACGCAGCGTCAGCAGATCGTCGGCGAGCAGCCGCAGCCGGGCGTCGCGCAGCTCGGCCTGGATCCCGGCGGCCCGCCTGGCGATCTTGGCCTGCCGGCCGAGCGGGCCGAGCTGGCGGCGCAACTCGGCCACCAGGTCCTGCACCCGGTTGAGGTTGGCGGCCATCGCGTCCAGCTTCCGCAGCGCCTTCTCCTTGCGCTTGCGGTGCTTGAGCACGCCGGCGGCCTCCTCGATGAAGGCACGGCGGCCCATCGGGTCGGCGTGCAGCACGGAGTCCAGCCGGCCCTGGCCGACGATCACGTGCATCTCCCGGCCGATGCCGGAGTCGGAGAGCAGTTCCTGGATGTCGAGCAGCCGGCAGGTGTCGCCGTTCAGCGCGTACTCGCTGCCGCCGTTGCGGAACATCGTCCGGGTGATCGTCACCTCGGCGTAGTCGATCGGCAGGGCGCCGTCACTGTTGTCGATGGTCAGACTGACCTCGGCCCGGCCGAGCGGGGCCCGCCCGCTGGTCCCGGCGAAGATGACGTCCTCCATCTTGCCGCCGCGCAGCGATTTGACCCCCTGCTCGCCCATCACCCAGGAGAGCGCGTCGACCACGTTGGACTTGCCCGAGCCGTTCGGGCCGACCACACAGGTGATGCCCGGCTCGAAGCGCAGGGTGGTCGCCGAGGCGAAGGACTTGAAGCCGCGCAGCGTCAGACTCTTGAGGTGCACAGCGATCGACTGTATCCGCCCGCTGCGCCGGTTTCGGGAGGGCGGGCCGTGGGCAGCATCGGACAAACAGAACGTGACGGGGGGAGAGACGACGAAGGGACGCCGGTGAAGGCGTCCCTGATGATCGCGTCCCGCCGCAGGACGCCCGGTCCGATCAGTCGATCAGCACGGATGCTCCAGTGGCGGAGCGGACAACATCCGCGCGCGGCAAAGCCGGCCGGTACGGGACCGGTCGACCTGGATTGTGCTTCAGGTGAGTGCGGGCTCCCGCTGTCCGAGGCCGATACTGTCGAGCAGGGAGTGCTCGTCAGCGACAGCCACCAGTGCGTCGTTCTCGGCCTGCATCCGAACAAGTTCGGCTTCCAGGTCCTGGACGCGCTGCTGAAGCCGCCGCATCTCGGACAGCATTCGCGGGTCGGGACCGCCGACGTACCCGAGAAGCGCCTTTGCCATGATGTATGGTCCTCCACGCTGAGTGACCGAACCGGTACGGTACAGGTCGAGGGGAAGGGATTGACGCGCGCGCTCGCGAATGCCGGGCAGCCGGCTTGCCAGCCTGGTCAGGCACTGTGGATGTACGGCCACAGGGCATGGCCCTGCCCGAAATCACGGTCGCGTGCGCGGGCTTCCAGCGTCTCACCAAAGACCGTACGGGTCAACACGATCACCGCGTGCTACGGCGCCGCTGTCACCTGCATGGCGGTCGACTCACGCCACGGGTAGCGGATGACACCACCGAACGTCCGGTGGATCACTGCACGATGCGGAGTTAACCACGAGTGGACGGCGATGGCAACCACCGCTCCAGCGGCCCACCATCGGGCAGCGGACCTGCCCTGATCTCTCGGGCACCGCTGCCGCCGCTGCCGCCGCTGCCGCGGCGCCCGCGGTTCTCCCGCGGGCGCGCTCAGCGGATCGCGAAGCCGTCGTAGCCCTCGCCGGTGGCGCTCCAGATCTCGGTGACGCCGGTCACCCGTCCCGGGGTGCCCGGGCCGCGGAGCAGCGCGAGCAACTGCTCGCAGCCGGCGTGCGGGCCCTCGGCGACCACCTGGACCCGGCCGTCGCCGAGGTTGCCGGCGTAGCCGGTCAGTCCGATCTCCAGCGCGCGGGCCCTGGTCCACCAGCGGAAGCCGACCTGCTGGACGGTGCCGCGCACCCAGATGGTGGCCCGTACGTCTTCGTCGTGCATCCTCCGACCTTAGGGCGTGACCGCCTCAGCAGGCCGGGCCCGCTCCGTGCGGAGCGGGCCCGGCCTGCGGCGCGGTGGGAGCGGCCTACCAGTCGCCGCCGCCGAAATCGCCACCGCCGCCGAAGTCGCCGCCACCGAAGTCGCCGCCACCGCCGAAGTCCCCGCTGCCGAAGCCGCCGAAGTCCGCCGGGTTGAAGTCGCCACCGGAGACGTCGCCGCCCTGGTACTGCTCGCCGCCGCCCGGGAAGCCGCCGTCGAACCCGGCACCGTAGCCACCGTCGTAGCCGCCGTCGGCCCAGCCGCCACCGGAGAAGACCGAGCCGAGCATGGTGCCGACCAGCAGGCCGGGCAGCAGGCCCGAGCCGTAGCTGTCGAAGTAGCCGCCCGCCCAGGGCCCGTAGGCCGGGCCGGCGTTCCAGTACGGCTGCGGGCCCTGAGCGGTCTGCACGGTGCGGATCGCCGGGTCCAGGCCGGTGGCCAGGCGCTGCGCGTCGGCCGCGCAGACCGGCACCGAGCGGGCCGCGCCGCCCATCGGCGCCCACTGCGCGTCCTGGACCGAGGGGCCGTGGCGCGGGTCGAAGAAGCACGGCGGACGGCGCTCCGGCAGCGGGCGGCCGGCCCGCCGGGCGGCCAGCGTGGCCAGCGAGAACCGGCCGTCCTCCAGCGCCTCGGTGACCGCCTTGACGTCCGCCGGGCGCTTGGCCTCGTCCATGGTGCGCTTGGCCCGCTCGTAGGCGTCCAGCGCGTGCTCGTAGTCGGCGCGCTGCGTGTCGTCCGCGCCGGGGGCGCCCGGCGTGAAGTCCAAGCGCTCCAACTCCTCACCGAAGGCGGTGATGTCCTCGTCGACCACGGTGCGCAGCGCGCGCAGTTCGGCCGCCAGCTGCTCGGCCCGGCGCTTGCGGGCCCGGCAGACCAGCAGGAAGGCGCCGCCGCCGACCAGCGCGAGCAGCACCAGCGGGACCACGATCAGCGCGGCGCTGAACCCGGAGCCGCCCGCGCCGGGCGCGTGACCTCGCACCTTCGGCGCGGCGTTGGTGACGAAATCGGTCAACGTCGCGTTGATATCTCCGTGGTGGGAGTCGAACGCGGCCTGGGCGTAGTTGCGAGCGGTCAGCTCGCTCATCGCGGCGCCATCGGTGCGGACGGCGAACTGGTCGCCGCGCCAGACCGCGTAGACGCCGGTGATGCCGGCCTTGGTGCGCAGATCGGCGATGACGGTGCTGGCCGGGTACTGGCTGGTGGCCGGCAGCACCGCGACCAGGATCGGCTTGTCGACGTCCTTGATCTTCTTGGTCAGGGCGTCGGCCTGGGCCTGGGAGAACTGGCCGGTCATCGCCGGATCGACGTAGACCTTGCCCTGCTTGAGTGCCGCGGACGCGTCGTCGAGCCCGCCCGCGGCGACGGCGGCGCCGGGGGCGAGCAACAGAAGCAGTCCGAGCAACATCGCCAGGACCGCACCCTGCCCGGCCGCCCGGGAGCGGTGAAGAACGATTCTCATGGACCAGACGCTACCGGTCCGCTCATCGGACCAGTCGGGAGCGGGTCGGCCGGCGCCGTCCGGCCGACCCGCCTGCGAGCCGTCAACTGCCAGCGACCCCATGATGGTTACCATGTCAACCAAGTAGGATCCAAAGTCAGATCAAAACTTATTCTCTTACGCAAGCGTTACGTAGCGGGAGTCGAGGAACCGTCGAGCGATCCGAAGTCGTCCCAACGCTTGCTAGATTGCGCAACTGTCACACGCCGGCGGTCGCCGGCTCGACCGCCGGCGACACCGGCCGACCGGACGAGGTAGGGGACATGGCAGGCCAACGGGCGAGCACGCCCACGAGCGAGGCACCGGACCAGCTGCGGCCCCGGGGCCGAGCACGCGGCGCACAGCTGCCGGCCCCGCGGCGCGGCGCGGACACGCCGCTGCCCGACCAGGGCCAGGCCCCGGCGCGGCGAGCCGCCCGGTCCCGGGCCGGCACCCGGACCCGCCGCCCCAATCCGGGCGCCACCGTGCTGGCGGCGCTCGGCCTGCCCGTGATCGGCGCGTTCACCGACGAGTTGCTCGGCTCCGCGCCCGGCGGGGTCTTCACGGTGCTGACCGTGCTCGGCACCGCCGCCGCCGGCTGGCTGGCCACCCGGGCCGGCTGGTGGTGGGTGCTCACCGCAGTCGCCCCGGTGGTGCTCGGCTGCACGGCCGGCGCCGAACTGCTGGCCAACCGGGCGCAGTACGCCAACACCAAGGCACTGGCCACCGGCGCCGCCAAGTGGGCCGTGCACGGCTTCCCGGTGATGGCCTACGCGCTCGGCGCCGCGCTGCTGGTGATCGTGCTGCGGGTCGTCCTGGAGCACCGGCAGCGTCCGGAGCGGCAGAAGAGGAGCCGCCGTGGCTGACCGGCCCAGCCCCGCCCGCCGCGCCGCCGCCAAGCCCGGCAGGCCCAGGCCCGGACGACGCTCGCCGCTGCTGGTCGCCGGACGCATGGTGGCCTGCGTCACCTCGCTCGCGGTGCTCGGCACCTGCGGCTTCACCTGGTACGCGGTCCACGCGCTGTCCAGCGACATGACCACCTCCAGCGCGCTGGACGAGATCAGGAACGGCGCCCCGCCGCACCTGGACAACTCGGTGAACCTGCTGCTGATCGGCCTGGACAGCCGCAAGGACATGAACGGCAACGACCTGCCGGGCGAGTTCGTCCAGGACGAGCTGCACGCCGGCTCCAGCAGCGAGGTCGGCGGCTACAACACCAACACCCTGATGCTGATGCACATCCCGGCCAACGGCGGGCAGGTCACGGCGCTCTCCATCCCGCGCGACGACTACGTCCAGACCGTGGGCGCGGACGGCAGGATGCACAAGATCAAGGAGGCCTACGGCATCGCCAAGGCGGCCGCCGAGGCCAAGCTGGCGAGCAAGGGCCTGAACAAGGCCGAGCTGGAGCGGCAGAGCCGGGAGGCCGGGCGCAAGGCGACGCTGGCCACCGTGCAGAGCTTCCTCGGCGTGCCGATCGACCACTTCGCCGAGGTAAACCTGGTCGGCTTCTACGACATCGCCAAGGCGGTGCAGCCGATCACGGTCTGCCTCAACAACGCCACCAAGGACCCCGCGATGGCGGGCCAGGGTTCCGGTGCCGACTTCCACGCCGGGCTCAACACGCTCAACGCCTCGCAGGCGCTCTCCTTCGTCCGCCAGCGCCACAACCTGGCCGGCGGCGACTTCGACCGCACCCACCGCCAGCAGGCCTTCATCGCCTCGGTGGTGAAGAAGCTCAAGGACCAGGGCGTGGTCGGCGACCTCGGCAAGATGCAGCAGCTGCTCGACGTGGTCAAGAAGGACGTGGTGACCGACGACCGGTGGAACGTGCTGGACTTCGCGCAGCAGGCGCCCAACCTCTCGGGCGGCCACGTCGAAGCCAACACGCTGCCGATCGCCGGCTTCGCGACGATCAACGGGCAGGACGTCAACAAGGTCGACCCGGTGCAGATCAAGCGGATCGTCCAGCAGCTGATCGGACGCGACCCGTTGCCGGCCGGCAACACCGTGGACAGTGCGAGCCAGGCCCCGGCGCCGAGCCCGGACGCGCCCACCGCCCCGAGCCCGGCCGCCGACCAGGGCGCCAAGGCGAGCGGCACCGTCGACGTGACCAACACCTCCACCGTCCCGCACGCCGCCGACACCGAGGCCAAGGCGCTGACCGCACTCGGGTTCACCACCGGCCGCACCGCCCAGGGCGCCCGGCAGAGCCGGACCACGGTGGCCTACGGCCCCGGTGCGAAGGACGCGGCCGACCAGGTGGCGGCCCGCTACGGCGTGACGGCGACCGCGAATCCCGCCGTCAAGGCCGGGCACGTCCAGCTGACCCTGGGCAGCACCTTCACCCCACCCGCCGGGACGGCCAACGGCTCCGCCCCGGCCGCCGCCGCGCCGACCGCCGCCGCCACCCCCGGTGCCGGCGACCCGGCGGCCGGTCTGCCGATGCAGGGGCCCGCGGTGAGGATGGGCGGCATCCCCTGCGTCGACTGACCAGGTCCACGGGACGGGACAGGGTTTCGCCGGGCCCTGTCCCGCAGGGCATAGTGGGACCCATCCCGCCCTTCGCGCACCGCGCGCCTCGATCGGAGTTTCAGTGATCATCGGCCTGGTGACCGCCGTCGCGGCCTCCACCTGCTACGGCGTCGGCTCGGTGCTGCAAGCGGTCGGCTCGCGCCGCTCGGCCCGTGAGGAGGGCCGGGCCGAGTCGGCGGGTGCCGCGAAGACCCAGGTCACCGAGCACGGCGGGCCCAGCCTGAGTTCCACCGCCAAGGCCGTGGTCACCTGGGAGTTCATCCTCGGCACGGTGCTCGACTTCGTCGGCTTCCTGCTGGGCGCGCTCTCCGCCCGGTTGCTGCCGCTCTTCCTCTCCCAGACGGTGATCAGCGCCAACCTGGTGATCACCGCGCTGTGCAGCATCAAGCTGCTCGGCATCCGGCTCAAGCGCCCGGAGTGGACCGCGATCGGGGTGGTCTGCGGCGCACTGGTGATGCTCGCGCTGGCCGCCGGGCACGAGGGCACCGGCACGGTGCCGCTGGCCACCCACTGGTGGCTGCTGCTGATCGCGATCGCGGTGATCGGCGGCGGCGCGCTGCTGGTGCGCCGGCTCGGCACCAACGGGGCGATCGTGGCCGGGCTGCTCTCCGGCCTCGGCTTCGGCGCGCTCGGCATCGGGGTGCGGATCCTGAACGGCGTGAACCCCTTCGACCTCGGCCAACTGGTCAGCGACCCGGCGCTGTACGCGATCCTGGTCGGCGGCCTGGGCGGGATGTACCTGCACACGGTCGCGCTGCAGATCGGCTCGGTGAACGGCGCCACCGCCGCCCTGGTGGTCGGCGAGACGGTGGTCCCCGGCATCGTCGGGGTGGTCTGGCTGGGCGACGCGACCCGGGCCGGACTGGGCTGGCTCGGCCTGCTCGGGTTCGTGCTCGCGGTGGCCGGCGCGGTGGCGGTGGCCCACTACGGGGAGGGCGAGGGCGCCATCCAACTGGAGGCGCGCGAGCACCAGACCGCCGCGCACTGAGCCGGCGCCCGTCGGCCGGTGGCCCGCCGGCCCGCGGTCAGTGGTCAGGCGGCCAGTGCTCAGGCGGCGCGCTGGCGCGGCACCCGCTGGCAGCGCGGGCAGAAGTAGCTGGAGCGGTTCATCCAGGCGGCCCGCCGGATCGGGGTGCCGCAGCGGTAGCAGGGCTCGCCCTCTCGACCGTAGGCGTCCAGCGAGCGGGAGAAGTAGCCGCTCTCACCGTTCACGTTGACGTAGAGGCTGTCGAAGCTGGTGCCGCCGACGGCCAGCGCGGCCGTCATCACCTCGCGGGCGTTGGCCAACAGCAGTTGCCCCAGCGGGCGGGTGAGGGTGTCGGTGGGGCGGTCGTAGTGCAGCTTGGAGCGCCAGAGCGCCTCGTCCGCGTAGATGTTGCCGACCCCGCTGATCAGGCTCTGGTCGAGCAGCGCGCGCTTGACCGTGGTGCGCTTGGCGCGCAGCGCGGTGAGGAAGCCGGCGTCGTCGAAGCGCGGGTCGAGCGGGTCCCGGGCGATGTGCGCGAGCGAGTGGGGCAGCCCGTCGGCGTCCAGTTCCTCGACCGCGAGGTGGCCGAAGGTGCGCTGGTCGACGAAGCGCAGCTCGCGCCCGCCGTCGGTGAACCGCAGCCGGACCCGCAGATGGGTCTCGTCCGGGGTGGCCGGGTCCTGCACCAGCAGTTGCCCGCTCATCCCGAGGTGGCCGAGCAGCCCGAAGGTGCCGTCCGCGAACGGCAGCCAGAGGTACTTGCCGCGCCGCCGGGCCTCGCCCAGCGTGACGCCGCCGAGCCGGGCGGCGAAGTCGGCGCCGCCGGCGGCCTGGCGGCGCACCGCACGCGGGTGCAGCACCTCGGCCGCGGCGACGGTGCGGCCGCTGACCCAGCGGGCCAGACCGCGCCTGACCACCTCGACCTCGGGGAGTTCGGGCACGGCCGACGCCTCTCTCGAACGCTCTCAGGCGGCCGGACTGGTCGGGCCGTCGCCGTACTTGGCCTTGATCGCCCGCCACGCGCTCTCGGCGGCCTTCTGCTCGGCTTCCTTCTTCGAGCGTCCGGTCCCGCTGCCGAAGGCCTCGCCGGCCACCCGGGCGGCCGCGTTGAAGGTCTTCTCGTGGTCCGGGCCGGACTCCTCGACCACGTACTCGGGCACGCCGATGCCCACCGAGGCGGTGAGCTCCTGCAGGCTGGTCTTCCAGTCGAGACCGGCGCCCAGCTGGGAGGACTCCGCGATCAGCGGGTCGAAGAGCCGGTGCACGAAGTCGGTCGCCGACTCCAGGCCCTGGTCGAGGTAGATGGCGCCGATCACGGCCTCGACGGTGTCCGCGAGGATCGAGGACTTGTCGCGACCGCCGGTGCCCTCCTCGCCCTTGCCGAGCCGGATGAAGGTGCCGAGCTCCAGACCGCGTCCCACCTCGGCGAGCGCACGGGAGTTGACCACCGCGGCCCGCAGCTTGGCGAGCGTGCCCTCCGGCACATCCGGGTGGATGCGGTAGAGGGTGTCGGTCACCACCAGGCCCAGTACCGAGTCGCCCAGGAACTCCAGGCGCTCGTTGGTGGGCAGGCCGCCGTTCTCGTAGGCGAACGACCGGTGCGTCAGGGCACGCACCAGAAGGGCGCGCTCGAGTTCGAACCCGAGGCGCCCTTCCAGGACGTCGTATGCGGTCGAGGCCGGCCCGCCGCCCTTCAGCCCGTTGCTGGCCGAGGACTTACGGGTTGAGTTACCGTCCGACATCGATCGATGCACCCCGCCGATCAGACCGAGAGGACCTGGCGACGGTTGTACGTGCCGCAGCTCGGGCACGCGATGTGACCCAGCTTCGGCTCGTGGCAGCGGTCGCACGCCACGAGGGCCGGGACGACGGCCTTCCAGTTGGAACGGCGGTGGCGCGTGTTGCTGCGCGACATCTTCCGCTTCGGAACAGCCACGGCTACTTCTCCTGGTTCTCGGCGAGACCCTCACGGGTGTCGCTGTCCTTGTTCTCGTCACCCTCGTCGCCGGGGGCGGCGGAGAGTCCCTGCAGAGCCGCCCACCGGGGGTCGGCGGCGTCATGGTGGTGGTCCGGGTCGTCGCTGAGCCGCGCTCCGCACTCGGAGCACAGGCCCAGGCAGTCTTCCTGGCACACCGGCTGCAACGGCAGTGCGAGCACCACCGCGTCACGCAGCACCGGTTCGAGGTCGAAGAAGTCGCCCTCCAGCCGGTAAGTCTCTTCCTCGTCCTCGTCGGACTGCTCGTCCTCGGAGGACTTCCTGGTCCGACCGCGCTCGTCGGTCTCCGGGTAGTAGTACAGCTCCTGGAAGTCCACATCGAGGTCGTCCTCGACCGGCTCCAGGCAGCGCCCGCACTCACCCGTCACATGGGCCTCGGCGGTGCCCGAGACGAGCACTCCCTCGACCACCGACTCCAGGCGCAGCTCCAGGGTGATCTCGCTGCCGGTCGGAACACCGATCACGTCCGCGATCCCCAGGCCCTCGGGGGCCTTGAAGGTGCGCTCCACCGTACGCATCGAGCCGGCGCGGCGGCCGAGCTCATGCGTGTCGAACACGAGCGGGTCGCGGTGGTCGAGGCGGTTCACGGTTCCTGGCTTCCTGGCGGCGGGCGCATCTCTGCGCGGCGCGAGTGGTCTGTTGCTTGTGGGGTCCGGCCCGCCCTGCGGTTACGCGGGCAGCCGAACAATCCGGCGGCAGAGAGCCGGAGTGGTCAGCGTACCCGACGGTTCGCCCAGGCCCAACTTTCGCTCCCCGGCCCCGCGCTCAGCGGCCGCCGAGCTCCCGCAGCCTGGTCATGTCGATCATGCTGGTGTCGAAGAAGCTGGTCTCGTCCAGCGAAGCGGGCTGGACCGCCTGGACGGGCTGGGCCGGCGCCTGCTGGTAGTACCCGGGGTCGTAGGCGGGCTGGGCCGGGTAGCCGGCCGGCTGCTCCTGGTAGTAGCCGGTCGCGTACGGGTCGCCCTGCTGCTGGCCCTGCTGGTAGTACTGGCCCGCGTACGGGTCGCCCTGGCCGGCCGCCGGGTCGTAGCCGCCACCGTAGGCGTCCTGGTAGCCGGCCTGCTGCGCGGCGGCGTACTGGACGGCGTTCGGCTCGGCGTACTCCTGGGGCGGGTAGGCCGGTGCCTGCTGCTGGAAGCCGGCGCCCTCGCCCGGGGCGGCCTGCCAGCCGGCCTGCGCGCCCGGCGCGGCGAGCGCGGGCTCCTGCGGCCAGCTCTGCTGCGCCGGGACGTCCTCCCGGTACCAGGGCTGCTCCTCGTCGCCCTCGGCGGCGAAGCCGGCGGCCACCGCCTCGGCCCGGTCCTTCTGCTGCTGGGCCTGGTCGGCGGCGGCCAGGTAGGCGCCGAGCTCGTCGATGGGGGCCTTGCCGATCAGCTTGTCGCGGCCCCGGCCGACCGCCTCCAGGGTGCCGCCGAGCACCGCCTGGAGGGTGGCGAGCTTCGCGTCCACGTACTCGTCGACCTCGGGGCTGGGGCTGATGGCGGGCTGGAACTCCTCGCCGTCCTCGACCTCGTAGGCGCCCTCGCCGCGCAGCTTGTCGCGGCCCCGGCCGACGGCGCCGAGCGTCTTGGTCAGCACCACCTCGAAGTTGGCCAGCTTGCTGTCGACGTAGTCGTCGGCCTCCTGGCGCTTGACGGCGACCTCCTCGCGCGCCTCCGCGAGGATCCGGTCCGCCTGGGCCTGCGCCCGGCGGACCACCTCGGTGTCGGAGATCAGCGAGCCCCGCTCGCTGTGCGCCCCCTGGATGATCCGCTCGGCCTCGCCGCGGGCGTCGGCCACCATCTGCTCGTGGTCGGCCATCACCGACTGGGCCTGGGCGAGTTCGGCGGGCAGCTCCTCACGCAGCCCCTGCAGCAGCGTCACCAGCTCGGCCCGGTTCACCACACAGGAGGCCGACATGGGCATCGCGCGGGCGTTCTCGACCACGGCGATGATCTCGTCGACTCTGTTCTGCACGTCCACGGGGCTTCTGTCTTTCCGTGAGTACCGCGGGGCGGGACTACAGACTGTACGTCAGAATCCGCGGCCCTCTTCTCCCTACTGGGCGGCCCGTTCGGCGATCCGCTCCACCAGGCGGCGGTGCACCAGCGGCGGGATCAGGTGCGAGACGTCGCCCCCGTAGGAGGCGACCTCCTTGACCAGGGTCGAGGAGAGGAAGCTGTAGGTCGGGGAGGTGGGCACGAAGAGCGTCTCGACGCCGGTCAGGCCGCGGTTCATCTGGGCCATCTGCAGCTCGTAGTCGAAGTCGCTGACCGCGCGCAGGCCCTTGACGATGGCCGGGATGTTCCGGTCCCGGCAGAAGTCCACCAGCAGCCCGTGGTGCGACTCGACCACGACATTGCCGTACCGCTCGCAGGTCTCCTCGATCAGCGCGATCCGCTCCTCGACGGTGAACAGGCCCTGCTTGTTCTTGTTGATCAGCACCGCGACGTGGACCACGTCGTAGAGCTGGGAGGCCCGCTCGATGATGTCGAGGTGCCCGTTGGTGATCGGGTCGAACGAACCCGGACAGACGGCGCGGCGCATTGCGGTGTACTTCCCTCTCGGTAGTGGTCCCCGGCCGGTGCGGCCGTGGTCAGACGGCCTGCCCGTACCAGAGCGTGCCCTCGCCGTAGCGGCGGGAGCGCAGCGCTTCGAATCCCCCGGGCCAGGCGAATTCGCCGCCCCGGGTGCTGCGTTCCACGGTGACGAGTGCGTCGTCCGTGAGCCAGCCCCCAGCTCGGAGTGTGATCAGCATCTCGCGCAGTTCGGCATCGGTCACCGCGTAGGGCGGGTCCAGGAAGACCAGGTCGTACGGCTCGCCGGGAGCGGCCCCGGCCACCACCCGCTCGGCCCGATCGGCCCGCACCTCGGCGCCCGGCAGCGCCACCGTCTTGACGTTGGCCCGGATCACCCGGGCCGCGGCGGCGTCCGCCTCCACCAGCAGGACCTGGGCCGCACCCCGGGAGAGCGCCTCCAGGCCGACCGCGCCGGAACCCGCGAACAGGTCGAGCAGCCGGGCCCCGGCGAGGGTGCCGCGCAGCGCCGCCAGGGTGGAGAACATCGCCTCGCGGGCCTTGTCGGAGGTCGGTCGGGTGCCCCGGCCGGGCGGTACGGCCAGTCGGCGGCCGCCGGCCGCCCCGGCGATGACGCGGGTCATGAGTGCTGGTTCCCTCTCTGCTTTCAGTGGCCACGCTATATGGACCGGCCTGCCAGAGAGGCCTCCGGGCCCGCCGCACGCGACGCGGCGGCGGGCCCGGAGGCGGACGGGTGGGCTACTCCTGCGGGGCGGCGGCGCCGAGCAGGCCGGGCGAGGCGTAGCGGGACCAGGAGAGGCAGCCGTCGGGCGGGCAGTGCTCGGGGCGGCGCGGGTCGTGGCCCAGCTCGCGCAGCTTGCTGCGGACCGAGTCGGGCGTGCGACCGAACCGGGCGGCTATCCGGGCGATGGTCTCGTTCTCGTGGAAGCGCCGGACCAGCTCCTCCTCGTGCTGCGGCACCCAGGGGGCGCCGTGTCCGGGGTAGAGCTCGCGCAGCACGTCGCGGTCGGGGATGGGCTCGGAGACGTCGGCGACGATCGCCAGCGCGCGCAGCGCGCGGTTCAGCGCGATCCGCAGGCTGGCGACGTCCTCCACCGGGAGGCGGAGCTTGCCGGCGGCCAGCGGGGCGGCGGCGGCCCCCTCGCGCCAGCCGGTCAGGGTGAGGGTGACCTCTCGGTCGTCGTCGCTGGCGAGTTCGACCCGGAAGACCTTGTCGCCCAGCGGGAGCTCGTTGAGATGACGGAATGCCATGGCAGGACCCCCAAATGTCGTGCCAGGAACGAAGCTTGAGGCTCCGTCCTGAACAGCTCCATTGTCGCGCGCGGCACTGACAATCGGCGGGTCGTGGGTGTGCGCCCGAAAGCCGTTCAGCCCTTGCCGAGGTGGGCCGTTCAGCCCTTGTCGAGGTAGGCCGCGCGGTCCTCGTCGAGCAGGCCGTCCAGCGCCGCCCGCAGGTCCTGATGGTCGGTCAGCTCCGGGTCGGCGGCGACCAGCGCGGCCGCCTCGGTCCTGGCCTCGGCGATGACCTCCTCGTCCTCCAGGACCGAGAGCACCTTGAGCGAGGACTTCACGCCGGACTGGGCCTGGCCGAGCACGTCGCCCTCGCGGCGCTGCTCCAGGTCGATCTTGGAGAGCGCGAAGCCGTCCAGGGTGCCGGCCACCGCTTCCAGCCGGGCCCGGGCCGCGCTGCCGGCCGGCATCTCGCTGACCAGCAGGCAGAGTCCGGGTGCGCTGCCACGCCCGACCCGGCCGCGCAGCTGGTGCAGCTGGGAGACGCCGAACCGGTCCGCGTCCATGATCACCATGGCGGTCGCGTTGGGGACGTTGACGCCGACCTCGATCACCGTGGTGGCGACCAGTACGTCGAGTTGCCCGGCCGAGAAGCGCTTCATCACGTCGTCCTTGGCCTCCGGCGCCAGCCGGCCGTGCAGGATCTCCACCCGCAGCCCGGCCAGCGGGCCCTTGGCGAGCATCTCGGCGGTCTCCACCACGCTCAGCGGCGGGCGCCGCTCGTCACCGGCGGCCCCCAGGTCCTCGGGGTCGTCGCCCTCGGCCTTGCGCTTCTTCTTCGCCGGCTTCTCCGGCGGCTCGTCGCCGATCCGCGGGCAGACCACGTAGGCCTGGTGGCCCTTGGCCACCTCCTCGTTGATCCGCTCCCAGGCGCGGGCCAGGAAGTTGGGCTTCTCCACCGCGGGCACCACATGGCTGGAGATCGGCGAGCGGCCGGCCGGCAACTGGTCGAGGACCGAGGTCTCCAGATCGCCGAAGACCGTCATGGCGACCGTGCGCGGGATCGGGGTGGCCGTCATCACCAGCAGGTGCGGCGGCTGCCCGCCCTTGGCCCGCAGCGCGTCGCGCTGCTCGACGCCGAACCGGTGCTGCTCGTCCACCACCACCAGGCCGAGGTCCCAGAACTTCACCTTGTCCTCGATCAGCGCGTGGGTGCCGATCGCGATCCCGGCGTCCCCGCACTGCATGTCGCTGAGCACCTGCCGGCGGGCCGGCACGCCCATCGAGCCGGTGAGCAGCACCACCTTGGTGCCGAGCTCCGAACCGCCGAGCATCCCGCCCTCGGCCAACTCCCCCATCATCTCGACGATCGAGCGGTGGTGCTGCTGGGCCAGCACCTCGGTCGGCGCGAGCAGCACGGCCTGCCCACCGGCGTCCACCACGGCGAGCATCGCGCGCAGCGCCACCAGCGTCTTGCCGGAGCCGACTTCGCCCTGCAACAGCCGGTGCATCGGGTGCTCGCTCGCCAGGTCGGCGAAGATCTCGGCGCCGACCGCCTGCTGACCGTCCGTCAGGGTGAACGGCAGCTTGGCGTCGAAGGCGTCCAGCAGCCCGCCCGGGCGGGCCGGGCGCGGCACGGCGGGCAACGCGTGCGCGGCGGCCCGGCGCTGGGCGAGGGCGACCTGGAGCACGAAGGCCTCGTCCCAGCGCAGCCGGTCACGGGCCCGCTCCAGCTCGGCCTGGTTGCGCGGGCGGTGGATCAGTTCGAGTGCCTCGGGCAGCGGCAGCAGCCCGCGCTCGGCGCGCAGCGTCTCGGGCAGCGGCTCGCCGACCGCGCCGAGGTGGGTGGTGAGCGCCATCTCGATCGCCAGTGAGAGCTTCCAGCTGGGCATCTGGGCGCTGGCCGGGTAGACCGGGATCATCCGGCCCGCGAACTGCGCGGCGGTGCCCGAGTCGGTGTCCTCGTCGATCAACTGGTAGTCGGGCGAGGCCAGTTGGCGGGTGCGGTTGAAGACGCCGACCTTGCCGGCGAACAGGCCCTGCAGGCCGGGCTTGAGCTCCTTCTGCCGCCAGCCCTGGTTGAAGAAGACCAGCGAGAGCCGCCCGCGCCCGTCGGTGACCACCACCTCCAGGCGGTCGCCCTTGCGGCCGCGGAACGGGATCAGGGTGACCTTCTCGATCCGGGCCAGCACGGTGACGTGCTCGTCGATCTCCAGCTCGTCCAGGCTGGTCAGCTGACCGCGCTCGGCGTAGCGGCGCGGATAGTGGTGCAGCAGGTCACCGACCGTGCGCAGCTTGAGGCTGTCGGCGAGCACCTTCGCGGTGCGGTCGCCGACCAGCTTCGTCAGGGGTTCGTCGAGAGCAGCCATCGCCCCCTATGGAACACCACGCGGCGGACAACGCGGGCGCTACTCGACCCCGATGAGCAGCGGCGCGCTCTGCTGGCCGCCCGGGTAGACCACCGTGTCGACCTCCGGACGCTGCCGCCGGGCGTGCGCCACCAGGCGGTCGGCCAGATCGTGGGGGGCGCCCTCGCCGATCACCAGGGTGACCAGTTCCCCGCCGGCCGCGAGCATCCGGGAGAGCACCTCGGCGCCGGTGCGGGCGATCCCCGAGCCGATCACCGCGACATCGCCGTCGATCAGGCCGAGCACGTCACCGGCCTGGCAGACCCCGGCCATGGTCCAGGACTCGCCCTCGGCGACGGCCAGTTCGGCGTACCGGGTGGCACCGGCCGCCGAGGTCATGGCGACCACGTCCTCGTCGAAGCGGTGGGCCACCTCGTGCACCGCGAGCGCGGCCAGGCCCTGCACCGGGGAACGGGTGGGCAGCACGGCGATCCGCACGCCCTCCTCGCGCAACTGGTCGGCGGCCGCGCCCGCGCCGGCCCGCAGCTCGGGGTCGTTGAGCAGCACGATCACCTCGCTCGCGGCGCACCGGCGGACCGCCTCGGCGAGTTCGGCGCTGGACGGCGGCGCGTCCGGGTCGGCGGCCAGCACGGCCGCGCCGGCCGCCCGGCACAGCTCGGCCAGACCCGCTCCGGTGACCACGCTGAGCACCGCGCGGTCGCTCCGCTCGCCGGCCAGGCCGGTCCCGGCCCCGGCGCGGGCGCCGGCCCGCGCGGCGGCCTCGGCGAAGTGGGTGATCCGGATCCGGTGCGGGCGACCGGCCGCGAGTCCGGCCTCCACCGCCGCGCCCGCGTCGTCCACATGCACGTGCACGTTCCACAGCCCGTCGCCGCCGCCGACCACCAGCGAGTCGCCGAGCGCGCCGAGGTCGGCGCGCAGCGCGGGCAGCGCCTCGTCCGGGGCGTCCAGCAGGTAGATCACCTCGAAGGCGGGATGCCCGGGCAGGCGCTCGGGCTCGCTCGCGCAGGCGTTCCCGAAGTGGGCCGAGGCCACGACCGGCAGGTCCTCGCCGAGCGCGACCGGGCCCATCGGCTCGCGACCGGCCACCGCGTCGGCCAGCGCACCGAGCACGGCCACTAGACCGCGCCCGCCGGCGTCCACCACGCCCGCCTGGGCGAGCACCGGCAGCTGCGCGGGGGTGCGCAGCAGGGCGGCGCGCGCCGCCCGGTGGGCCGCGGCGGCCACCTCGGCCAGCTGGTCGGCGGCCTGCCCCGCCCCCTCGGCGGCGCTCCTGGCCACCGTCAGCAAGGTGCCCTCGACCGGCTCCGCCACCGCCTGGTAGGCCGCGTCCGCGCCCCGGGCCAGTGCCTGGCACAGCGCGCGCGGGCCGCCGCCCCGCTCGGCCAGGATCTCGGCCGTCCCGCGCAGCAGCTCGGCCAGGATCACCCCGGAGTTGCCCCGGGCGCCGAGCAGCGCGCCCTTGGCCATCGCCTTGACGGCGGTCTCCAGGTCGGGGGCGGCCGCGCTCTCGAAGCACTGCTCGACGGCGGCGGTGGCGGCCTCCACCGTCAGGTAGAGGTTGGTCCCGGTGTCCCCGTCCGGCACCGGGTAGACGTTGAGCGCGTCGATCTCCTCGCGGGCCTGGCCGAGGGCCGACAGCGCGAGGCGGCACCAGGTGCGGACGGCGGGGGCGTCGAGCGTCTCCAGCACCGGGTCTCCTCCAGATGAACGCGACGGCAACGCGATGTTGCCGCGGGATGGGCTTCTGGCAGGTTATCGGGGCGGCCGCGGCCCTGGCCGCCGAGCGATCAAGGACGGGCACGACGGAGCGATCAAGCGATCGGACATGGTAGTTTCTTGGAGCGGGAGCACTCGATGTATGCTGCTCCGGTTGCCTGGAACAACCCGGGCTCCCCCTTGAACCGATCCGAACCACGTGAGTGGCCAGGGTGGATCAGCCGGGGTTTTTCGAACGTAACTGATCTGAAGTCTTGGAGTGACTCCTGTGGCTGCCAACTGCGACGTCTGCGGCAAGGGGCCGGGCTTCGGCAACAACATCTCCCACTCGCACCGCCGTACCCGTCGTCGTTGGAACCCCAACATTCAGACGGTGCGCGCTGTGATCGGGCGTACGCCGAAGCGGCTCAACGTCTGCACCTCGTGCATCAAGGCCGGTAAGGTCTCGCGCTGACGCGCAGACCGGCGCGCCGGTCCTCCGGTAGGCCGATCCATCCTCGGATGGGTCGGCTTATTGCTGTTACCAGCCTGTTTTGAGCAACGCTGTGGGGCCCGGCCGGGCGGCCGGGCCCCACAGCGTTGCTCAAAACAGCGTTGCTCAGCCGCGCAGTCGCCAGCCGTGGTCGACCGGTCCGATCCCCGCACCCAGCGGGAAGCCGGCCCGGATCGCGCCGGTGACGTACTCCTTGGCCGCGCCCACCGCCGCCGGCAGCTCCCGGCCCTTGGCCAGCTCCGCGGCGATCGCGCTGGCCAGCGTGCAGCCGGTGCCGTGGGTGTGCCGGTTGTCATAGCGGGGCGCGCGGAACCAGTACTCCTCGCCGTCCCGTCCGGCCAGCAGGTCCGCTGCCTCACCGGCCAGGTGGCCGCCCTTGACCAGCACCCAGCGCGGGCCGAGCGCCAGCAGCGCGTCGGCGGCCGGGCGCATCTCGCCCTGTTCCAGCACGGTGATCCCGGTCAGCTGGGCCACCTCGTGCAGGTTCGGCGTGGCCAGCGTGGCCAGCGGCAGCAGCCGCTCGCGCAGCGTGGCGACCGCCTCGGCGGCGAGCAGCGCGTCGCCGTGCTTGGAGACCCCGACCGGGTCCACCACGATCGGCGCCCGGACGCCCGAGAGCAGGTCGGCGACGGTCTCCACCAGCTCGATCGAGGCCAGCATGCCGGTCTTCACGGCCTGCACCCCGATGTCGTCCAGCACGCTGCGGAACTGCGCGCGGACGGCCTCGGCCGGCAGCTCCCAGTAGCCCTGGACGCCGAGCGAGTTCTGCGCGGTGACGGCGGTGATCACGCTCATCCCGTGCGTACCGAGGGCCAGCATGGTCTTCAGATCGGCCTGGATGCCGGCGCCGCCGCCGGAGTCGGAGCCGGCGATGGTCAGGACGCGCGGGGGGGCCGGCGTGGGAACGTCAACGGGCATGGGCCCAACCTACCGGGCGCGCCTCAGAGCACGGCTTCGGACTCCACCCAGCGGTCCGGCGGCACGGTCTTCAGCCGGGTGACCGCCTCGGCCACCGGGATCAGCTGGATCTCGGTGCCGCGCAGTGCGGTGAAGTGTCCGAAGGCGCCCTTGTGGACGGCCTCCACGGCGTGCCAGCCGAACCGGGTGGCCAGCACCCGGTCACGGGCGGTGGGGGTGCCGCCGCGCTGGGTGTGGCCGAGGATCACCGGGCGGGCCTCCTTGCCGAGCAGGTCCTCCAGCTCGTGGGCCAGCCGGGTGCCGATCCCGCCGAAGGTCCGGTGGCCGAACTGGTCGACCCCGCCGTGGTCGAATCGGAGCGTGCCGGGCATCGGCTCGGCGCCCTCGGCCACCGCGATGATGGCGAACTTCTTGCCGCGGGAGAAGCGCTCCTCGATCATCCGGGCGACCGCCTCGATGTCGAAGGGCTTCTCCGGGATCAGGATGCCGTGCGCGCCGCCCGCCATCCCGGCGGTGAGGGTGATCCAGCCGGTGTGACGGCCCATCAGCTCCACCACCAGGACCCGCTGGTGCGACTCGGCGGTGGTCTTCAGCCGGTCGATCGCCTCGGTCGCGACGTGCACGGCGGTGTCGAAGCCGAAGGTGACGTCGGTGGCGTCGATGTCGTTGTCGATCGTCTTGGGCACCCCGACCATCGGCAGGCCGGCGTCGCTGAACATCTTGGCGGCGGTCAGCGTGCCCTCGCCGCCGATCGCGATCAGCGCGTCGATCCCGAGGTTGCCGGCGAGCGTCCGGGCGTTCTCGACGGCCCACTCGATCCGTTCCCGGCGCACCCGGGCCGAGCCGAGGACGGTGCCGCCCAGGGTGAGCAGGCCGGTCACGTCGTCATGGCCGATCACCCGGGCGCGGCCCTCGATCAGTCCGAGGAACCCGTCCTCGATGCCCACGATCTCGTCGCCGTGCACGTCCAACCCTCGGTGCACCACCGAGCGGATCACCGCGTTGAGCCCGGGACAGTCGCCACCACTGGTCAGGACACCGATGCGCATGGGGGAAGCCTACGCGCTGGCCGATACCCCGCCGGGTGTCCAACACTCACTCGTTCGGCTGCCTCAGTCGGCGGCGAAGTGGTCCCAGCCGGCCGTCCGGTCCCAGGGCGCGCCGTCCACCGTGACCCGGCCGGTGCGTCCCGGCTTGGCGGCCCCGCTGACCTCGCCGACCACCCGCCAGCGGGCCGGCAGTTGGACGCCGGCCGGGAAGGTCGCCGCGATCGCGTGGTCCTCGCCGCCGGAGAGCACCCAGACCAGCGGGTCCACCCCGACCGCCTGCCCGATGTCGGCCATCTGCGCGGGGACGTCGAAGTCGGCGGCGTGCAGGTCGATGTCCATCGCGCTGGCGGCGGCGACGTGGCCGAGGTCGGCGACCAGCCCGTCGCTGACGTCGATCATCGCGGTGGCGCCCAGCTCGGCCGCCGCCGGGCCCGCGTGGTAGGGCGGCTCGGGCCGCCGGTGCGCCTCGACGAAGGCGCGCGGCGAGCGGAAACCGCGGGAGAGCACCGTCAGCCCGGCCGCCGACCAGCCCAGCCAGCCGGTCACCGCGACCACGTCGCCCGGCTGCGCGCCGGAGCGCTTCACCGGCTCGCGGCCCTGCAGGTCGCCCAGCGCGGTGATGGCCAGCGTGATGGTGTCGCCGCGCACCACGTCGCCGCCGACCACTCCGGCCCCGGCCACCTGGCACTCGTCGCGCAGACCGTCCATCAGTTCGGTCGCCCAGGTGGTCGGCAGGTCGGCGGGCACCACCAGGCCGAGCAGTATCGCGGTGGGCACCGCGCCCATCGCGGCGATGTCGGCGAGGTTCTGCGCGGCGGACTTGCGGCCCACGTCGTAGGCGGTGGACCAGTCGCGGCGGAAGTGCCGGCCCTCGATCAGCACGTCGGTGGTGGCCACCACCCGCCGGTCCGGGGCCCGCACCACGGCCGCGTCGTCACCCGGGCCGAGTTCCACCGCCGGGGTGAGCGGCAGCCGGGCGGTGAGCTCCCTGATGAGACCGAACTCGCCGAGCTCGCCCACGGTCCCCTGCATGTGCCGTCCTCTCCGCGTCAGCTCCCGGACACGCGATGCGCGCCCCGCGCGAAGCGTAACGCCCGCCGGAGGTCTCCCCTCGCGGGCCCGGTGCGCGGTAGCGTGGTGATCCAGTCTCTGCGGCGTGCCCGCCCCCACCCGACCCCGCGCGGGCCGCGCCCCTTGTCCCCGCTCCGCCACCCCGAGCCGCCGGGAGGTCCTCCGTGGTACAGGCATACATCCTGATCCAGACCGAAGTGGGCAAGGCCACTGTCGTGGCCCAGGCCATCACCAAGATCGAAGGAGTCCTCCAAGCCGAGGACGTGACCGGCCCTTACGACGTGATCGTGCGGGCCGAGGCCGGCACGGTCGACGACCTGGGCCGGCTGGTGGTGGCGCAGATCCAGCAGGTCGAGGGCATCACCCGGACGTTGACCTGTCCGGTGGTCCATCTGTAGCAACGCCGCGGCGCCGCACCCGGTCCTCGGGTGCGGCGCCGCGGCGCGCCCGCCCAGCTGTCAGCGCAGCCCGGTGGAGCGGCGCAGCGCGGCCTGCAGCAGCCGGTCGATCAACTCGGCGTAGGGCACGCCGGTGGCCTCCCACATCTTGGGGTAGGCCGAGATCGGGGTGAAGCCGGGCAGCGTGTTGATCTCGTTGACCACCCAGCGGCCGTCGGTGAGCAGGAAGAAGTCCACCCGGGCCAGGCCCTCGCAGGCGAGGGCGTCGAAGGCCTCGACCGCCTGGCGGCGGATCTCGGCGGTCTCCTGCTCGGTGAGCCGGGCCGGGATCTGCACGTCGGAGGAGTCGATGTACTTGGCCTCGAAGTCGTAGAACTCGTAGCCCTCGCCGACCAGCACCTCGGCCGGCAGGCTGGCCCGCGGGCCGTCCTCGAACTCCAGGACCGCGCACTCCAGCTCGCGGCCCTCCAGCATCGCCTCGACGATCACCTTCGGGTCGTGCCGGCGGGCCTCCTCGATCGCGGCGTCGAGTGCGGCCACGTCCTTCACCTTGGTGATGCCGATGCTGGAACCGGCCCGGCAGGGCTTGACGAAGACCGGCAGGCCCAGCGCCGCGACCCGCTCCCGGGCGGCGGCGCGACCGGCCTCGCTCTCCCAGTCGCGCGGCCGGATCACGGTGTACGGGCCGACGCCGAGCCCGAAGGACTCCAGCACCCGCTTGGTGTACTCCTTGTCCATGCCGACCGAGCTGGCCAGCACACCGGAGCCGACGTAGGGCACGCCGGAGAGCTCCAACAGGCCCTGCAGCGTGCCGTCCTCACCCCACGGGCCGTGCAGCAGCGGGAGCACCACATCGACCTCGCCGAGCAGCTTGGGTGCGGCGCCGGGCTCGTTCCAGACCACCTCCCGGGAGACCGGGCTGGCCGGCAGCGCCAGCTGGCCCTCGGTGGACTCGGCGACCTGGTCGACATCGGGCATCCGCCCGTCGCTGATCGCCATCCGGGCCGGTTCGTCGGCGACCAGCGCCCAGCGGCCCTGCTGGGTGATGCCGACCGGCAGCACGTCGTACTTGGTCCGGTCGATCGCCCGCAGCACGCTGGCGGCGGTGACCACCGAGACGCCGTGCTCGGAGGAGCGACCGCCGAAGACGATCGCGACTCGCGGCTTCGCCGCCTGGTTCGGGGAGGTCGATTCGATGCTCATATCGAAGGTGAGACTACCGTGCGGACCATTCGGTTCCAGATCATCGCCGCCGGTTCCAGGCGAGCGCCGCGCCGCCGATCCGCACCACGACGGTCACCACTGGGCCGGTCATCGTTCGCGCTTGGCGGATCGGCCCATCAGGTCCTTCAGCACCTCCTGGGTGGGCCGCCCGTTGTGCACCACGTCCACCACCGCCGCGACGATCGGCATGTCGACGCCGTTGCGCCGGGCCAGATCCAGCACCGACTCGCAGGACTTGACGCCTTCGGCGGTCTGCTTGGTGGCCGCGATCACCTGCTCCAGGGTCATGCCCTTGCCCAGGTTGAACCCGAAGGTGTGGTTGCGGGAGAGCGGCGAGGAGCAGGTGGCCACCAGGTCGCCCATCCCCGCCAGGCCCGCGAAGGTGTGCGGGTCGGCACCGAGCCGCTCGCCGAGCCGGGTGATCTCGGCCAGGCCACGGGTCATCAGGGTGGCCTTGGTGTTGTCGCCCAGGCCCATCCCGTCGGCCATCCCGACCGCCAGGCCGATCACGTTCTTCACCGCGCCGCCCAGCTCGCAGCCGATCACGTCGGTGTTGGTGTACGGGCGGAAGTACGGCGTGTGGCAGGCCTGCTGGAAGCGCTTGGCGACCTCCTCGTCCGCGCAGGCGACCACGCTGGCGGCGGGCTGCCGCTTGGCGATCTCGGGGGCCAGATTGGGCCCGCTGACCACCGCGACCCGCTCCGGGCCCACCCCGGCCACCTCGCGGATCACCTCGGTCATCCGCTTGGTGGTGCCGAGCTCGATGCCCTTCATCAGGCTCACCAGCACGGTCTGCGGGCCGATCAGCGGCTTCCAGGCGGCCAGGTTCTCGCGCAGCGTCTGGGAGGGCACCGCTAGCACCGCGAAGTCGGCGCCGGCCAGCGCGGCGGCCGGGTCGGTGGTGGGGAGCACGGCGTCGGGCAGCACCAGCCCGGGCAGGTACTCGGGGTTGGTGCGGGTGGCCGCGATGCTGTCGACCAGTTCCTTGCGGCGGCCCCAGAGCGCGACCTCGCAGCCGGCGTCGGCCAGGATCATCGCGAACGGGGTGCCCCAGGAGCCGGTCCCGAAAACGGCGCAGCGGGTCATCGGCCTGCCTCCTCGTCATGCTCGGCGGTGTCACGCTCGGCGGCGCTCGCCGTGCGCTGGGCCGCCTTCTGCTCGGCCGACTTCTGCTCGGCCGACTTCTGCTCGGCCGACTTCTTCTGGGCCGATTTCCTTTGGGCCGACTTGCGCAGGTCGAACCGCTCGGCCGGCGGCTGCTCATCGCGGATCTCGGCCAGCACGGCGGTGATCGCGTCCATGATGTCCTCGGTCGCCTCGCGCAGCACCTGGCTGGTCAACTCCCGGCCCTGGTAACGGCTCAGGTCCACCGGCGGGCCGGCCGCCACCACCACCTTCTTCCGCGGGAAGAGGCTGACCTTGGCCGGGCGCCCGCCCAGCCCCTTGCCGTACGGCGGGACGATCTCGTGCGCCCCCCAGTGCGCCACCGGGATCACCGGCGCGCCGGTCATCAGCGCCACCCGGGCTGCGCCGCTCTTGCCGGTCATCGGCCACAACTGCGGGTCCCGGGTGATCGTGCCCTCCGGGTAGAACTGCACCACCTGGCCGTTGTCGATCGCCGAGATCGCGGCCCGGAAGGCCTGGGCGGCGTCGGTGGAGTCGCGGTACACCGGGATCTGGCCGGTCTTGCGCAGCATGAATCCGATGAACGGCACCTTGAAGAGCGAGGACTTGCCCAGTATCCGCGGCGGCCGGCCGCTGTTGTACTGGAAGTGGGCGTAGACCACGGGGTCGATCACCGAGTTGTGGTTCACCACCGTCAGGAAGCCCCCTTCCTTCGGGAAGTGCTCCCAACCGCGCCACTCGGGCTTCACCAGTGCGGTCGTCACCGGCTTCACCAGGACCGCCGCGAAGCGGTACCAGACTCCGTAGTCCGCGTTGCCGAAACTGGCGTACGAGCGGCGGGCCACCCCAGGTCCTCCATCGTGTCGCGCGGCACCGTGGAGTGCCGCGACAGAAATCCATCGCATGATCGCATCCGGGCCTCCCCGACCTGCCGGGTCCGGGAGACCCTGGTCATCCTCGCCGGGCCGCACGGCCATGTCGAGCAGGGCCGGGTGCGGGTCGGCGCCGAGTGACCAATCGCACGCCACCGCCCGGGGCGCGCTGGCGGAGCCTGACGGACCGACGCGAGAATGTCGCGGATGACCCAGCACACCGTACGCCCCCATGCCCCCGCCGCGCGGGGCCGGTCGGCCGCCTGGAGCCTGGTGCTGCCGGTGAAGTCGCTGGCGCGGGCCAAGAGCCGGCTCGGCCCGTACGCCGGGGCGCGCCGGCCCGAGCTGGCGCTCGCCTTCGCGCTGGACACCGTGGCCGCCGCGCTGCGCTGTCCGGCGGTGGCCCAGGTGCTGGTGGTCTCCCGCGACCCGGTGGCCGGTGACCGGCTGGCCGCGCTCGGCGCGCTGCTGGTCACCGACGAGCCGGACGAAGCTGACGAACAGAGCCGGCAGCACGGGCAACTCGTCGACGGGCTCAATCCCGCGCTGGCGCACGGCGCGGCGCACGCGCGGCGGCTGCGCCCCGACGCGCCCCTGGCGGTCCTGTCGGCCGACCTGCCGGCGCTGCGCCCGGCCGAACTCGCCCGCGTGCTGGGCGCGGTGCCGGCCGGGGCGCGCGCCTTCCTGGCGGACGCCCCGGGGATCGGCACCACGCTGCTGGCCTGCGCCGCCGGGCAGCCGTTGCGCCCGGCCTTCGGCGGCGCCTCCCGGCAGCGGCACGCGGCCGGCGGTGCGCTCGAACTCGCGCTGCCGGACGTGCCCTCGGTGCGACGGGACGTGGACACCGCCGCCGACCTCGCCGAGGCGCTGGCGCTCGGGGTCGGCCCGCACACCCGGGCGGTGGCGGCAGCCTTGGTCTGAGCCCGCTCTATGCTGCTGGCATGCAGGCCACCGCGTTCACCTTCGACCCCGACACCCGGGCCGGCTCCGTGCTGCTCGACGACGGCACGCCGCTGCCCTTCGACGCGGCCGCGTTCGACGCCGGCGGGCTGCTCCTGCTGCGTCCGGGGCAGCGGGTGCGGATCCGCACCGAGGGCAGCGGCGAGCAGCGCCGGGTGGTCTTCGTGACGCTCCAGACCTTTCCCGATCCCGGGAACTGACGCCCGGTGAACTGACGCACCGTCAACCAGCCGAACCGCCCGACCCGGTCACAGCGAAAGCCGCGGCGGGGGGCGGCGGCGGGGGGGGGGGGGGGGGGGGGGGGGGGGGGGGGGGGGCGGGGGGGGGGGGGGGGGGGGGGGGGGGGGGGGGGGGGGGGGGGGGGGGGGGGGGGGGGGGGGGCGCCGGCGGGCG
>NZ_JBGCCO010000037.1:0-77754 GCF_041262605.1 Kitasatospora sp. GAS1066B | reverse complement strand
CGGGCGGGGGGGGCCCCCCGCGGGGGGGGGGGGGGGCCGGGGGCGGGGGCGCGGGGGGGGGGGGGGGGGGGGGCGGCCGGGGGGGGGCCCGCGGGGGGGGGGGGGGGGGCCCCCCCCCCCCCCCCCCCCCCCCCCCCCCCCGCCCGCTTCCTGGGTCTGGAGAAGATGGTGGCAGTCCTTTCCGTTCTCGTGCCGTTCGTACCGCACCGGCCCGAGCACATCGTCCCGTACGCCGCCTACGTGCAGTGGAGCCCGGCGCACCGGTTGTGGCAGGGCCAGGCGACCCTGGTCGAACCGTTCCAGTCCTTCGCCTTCGCCGCCGGCGCCGGCTTCCGGGTGCCGGTCGGCACCGGGGTGACCCTGATGCCGCTGCGCCACCCCTACGAGGCCGCGCTCCAGGCCCGCTCGCTGGCCGCGACCACCGGGCACCCCGTGGTCGCGGGCTTCGGGCCGGGCGCGCAGGTCTTCCAGCAGCAGTTGCTGGGCGCGCCCTACCGCAGCCAGCTGGGCGCGGTGCGGGAGTACGTCACGGCGGTGCGCCGGATGCTCGACGGCGAACCGGCCGAGCAGGACGGCGCCTACTTCCCGATGCACACCGGGCTGCACCCGCTGCCCACCCCGCCGGTCGAGGTCGGACTCGGGGTGCTGCGCCCCAGGATGGCCGAGCTGGCCGGGGAGTTGGCCGATGTCGCGATCAGCTGGCTGACCTCGGCCGACTACCTCGGCGAGGTGGTGCTGCCGGCCCTGCGGGCGGGCGCGGCGGCCGCGGGCCGGCCGGCGCCCCGGCTGGTCGCGATGGTGCCGATGGCGCTGGCGCGACCGGACCGGGATCCGGTGCGGCTGGCGCTGGCCAGCAACTCCGGGCACCTGCGCATGCCGCACTACCGCGACATGCTGCGCCGCTCCGGGATCGAGACCGACCCGCAGGACCTGGAGGCCGGCGCCAAGGCGCTGCTGGCGGGCCAGGCGTTCCTGTACGGCGGCGTCGAGGAGTTGGCCGCCTCGATCCGCGCCTACTGGGCGGCCGGGGTCGACGAGGTGGTGGTCAACCTGACCGGCGTCCACCAGCTGCACGGGCCGCAGGCGACGCTGGCCGAGCTGGACCTGATCGTGCGGGCGGCGGCGTGACCGCCGACCAGGCAGACCAGGCAGACCCGCAGCCCGCGGGCCCCGTCGGCGTGCCCGCGCTCGGCCTCTCGCGGCTGCTGCTGGTGGTCACCGGCTCCTCCTCCGCCGCCACCATGCCGTTCTGGCTGAACTGGCTCGGCGAGCTCTATCCCGCGCTGCGCGTCCAACCGGTACTGACCCGCAGCGCGCAGCGGTTCGTCACCCGGCAGGGGATGACCGGCGCGCGCACCGGCGAGGCCCTGCTGGACCTGTGGCCCGAGGACGAGTTGACCGCCCGTCACGTCGAGTGGGCCGAGTGGGCCGAGGCGGTGCTGGTCTACCCGGCCTCCTTCCACTTCCTGGCCCGCCTCGCACTCGGGCTGGCCGACAGCCCCGCGCTGCTCGCCGCCCAGTGCACCACCGCACCGCTGGTGGTCGCGCCCGCGCTGCCGCCCGGCGGCTGGCAGAGCCCGGCCTGCGTCGCACACGTCGCGGCGCTGACGGCCCGGCCCAACACCGCGGTGCTCACCCCGCGGCCGGCCGCCAGCCTGACCACCGGTCGGCAGGACGCCTGGGCGCCCGCGCTCTTTCCGGCGGCGATCGGCGAGCTCGAACGCCTGCGTACGGCGGCGGACGGGCTGACGGGCGGGCCGACGGACCCGGGCCGATGAGCGGGGCGCACCCCACCCGAGTCGCCGCGTACGGCACCGGCCTGCTGCGGACCGAGATCCACGCGCTCCCCGCGCCCGGGGCCGGCCCGGTGGCCGCCCCGGGCGCGGGGTTCCACTGGTCCCGCGTACCGGGACCGCTCGCGCCGGTCGGCTTCCAGCCGCTGGCGGATGAACTGGTCGCGCAGCTGGGGGAGTTGACCGGCAGCGCCGCGACCCGGCTGGTGCTGGGGCAGGTGCGCGGCACGGCCCGCGAGTACCGGGTGGGCGGGGCGGAGTCGCTGGCGGCCCGGCTGCTGCGCACCGGGCCCGACGCCGAGGCGGCCCGAGCGCTGCGCGAGCTCGGCGCGCTGCTGGCCCGGCTGCACGGCCTGCGGCCGCCGGCCGTGGTGCCCGCCGGCCCGCCGGCCGGCCTGCGGCGGCTCGCCGACTGGCTCGCCGCGGCCCCGACCGGCGGCCACGCGGCTCCGCTCGGCCCGGTGGCCGAGGGGACCGGCGCCCCGCGCGCCGGCCTGCTGCTGCGCGAGCGGCTCGGCGAGCGCCGCCTGGGCCGGCTGCGCCGCTGGTGCGCGGCGGCCGCCGCCGACGGGCAGCGCGCGGTGCTCGTGCACGGCGCCCCGAGTCTGGGTGCGGCAGTGCTCGGCCCCGGCGGCTCGGTGGAGCTGCTCACCGGCGAGGACCTGTGCCGCGCCCCCTGGTACCTCGATCTCGGTTGGCTCACCGGCGAGTTGGTCGAGCTGGCCTGGCAGCAGGGCGGCGACCACCGGCGCTGGCAGTCGCTGCTGACCGCACTGACGGCCGGCTACGGCGCGGACCTCGGCGACCGCTGGCACCGTGCGGCGGCCCTGCGCACCGCGCTGCACCTGCACGACTTCAGCGCCTACGTGGCCTGGGACCCGGCCGTGGCGCTGCGCTACGCCGCCTTCCTGGGCTTCCTCATCGACCAGCGACCCACGCTCGTCCGTGCTTCGGGAGAAGAGAGTTGACGGTACGTCAGGATGTCTCCGCGCCACGCGACCGGACGGCGGAGCTGCTGCGGCACACCCTCGGCAACGGCCTGCGGGTGCTGCTGGCACCGCACCCCGGGGTGCCGCGGGTGGCCGTCTGCGTCACCTACGGGGTGGGCTTCCGCTCCGAGCGGCCCGAGCAGGAGGGCCTGGCCCACCTCTTCGAGCACCTGATGTTCCGCGGCAGCGCGAGCCTGCCGGACGGCCGCTTCTACGAGCACGTCCAGCGCCTGGGCGCCGAGGCGAACGGGACCACCCACCAGGACTACACCGACTACTACCAGAGTGTCCCGGCCGGGGCGCTGGAGCGGGCGCTGTTCAGCGAGGCCGACCGGATGCGGGCGCCGCGCTTCACCGAGCGGACCCTGCGCGAGCAACTCGTCGGCGTGGGCCAGGAGATCACCGAGCGCACGGTGACGCGCCCGCTGGGCGGCTTCCCCTGGCCGCTGCTGCCTCAGGTGCTCTTCGAGCGGCGGCGCAACGCCCATGACGGCTTCGGCCGGATCGAGCGGCTGGAGCGGCTCGGCCTGGACGACTGCGCCGACTTCTTCGACCTGCACTACACCCCTGGCAACGCCGTGCTCACCCTGGTCGGCGGGTTCGAGCCGGAGCGGGCACTGGAGCTGATCGAGCGGCACTTCGGCTCGATCGCGGCCCGCCCGGCCCCGCCGCGGCCCGAGCTGGACGAGCCGGCGCCGAGCGCCGAGCGCCGGCTGACCTGCGTCGAGCCCGGCCTGCCGACCCCGGCGGTGGCGCTGGGCTACCGGATCGCCGGGCCGGAGCGGGATCTGCCCGGCTACCTGGCGGTGCTGCTGCTCTCCCGGCTGCTGCCCGCGGTGCTGGCCGACCCCTGGCGGCCGAGCGGCAGTTGCGGCTTCTTCGGACCGCTGGACGCGCGGACCCCCGACGCGCTGGTGCTGGCCGCACTGCTGCCGGCGGGGCGGGCCCCGGAGGAGTTGTCGCAGGCCGTCCGCTCCGCGCTCGGCCGGCTCGCGGGCACCGGCGGCCCTGGGGTGCCGGCGGTCGCAGTGGCGGAGGCGGCCCGCCGGCTCGGCCTGGAGCTGCGCCGGGAGCACGCCGAACTGCGCGCCAGGGCACGGACGTTGGGCCGCCTCGAGGTGCTGCTGGGCCGCCCCGAGCTGCTGGACGAACTCCCCGACCGGCTCGCCGCGCTCGGCCCGGAGCAGACGGCGGGCGCCGCCGCCGTGCTGCTGGCGCAGCCTCCGGCGGTCCTGGTGCTGGAGCCTGGAGCGGCGCGTTCGCGGCCCGTGCCGGCGGCCGATCCGGCCGGGCGAGCGGCGGCGGCCGAGCCCGCGCCGCGGCCCGCCCGGCCGCCGGGCCGGCCGCGTCCGGTCCCGCTGATCGGCCCGACCCGGCGGGCCGAGCCGCGCTCCAGCGGCTCGCTCGCACTGCCGGACGGGACGCGGGTGCTGGCGCTGGAGGACCGGCGGGCCGTGGTCGCCGAGTTGCGGCTGCGGGTGCCGCTGGGCGTGGTCGGTCTGACCGCTCCGGCGCGGGTGGCGGCCGCGGCCCAGGAACTGCTGCGTGGGGCGGGCGGTTCGGCGACCGCGGCGGTCGCCGCCGACGGGCTCTGGCTGGACGCCGTGGCGGCTGCGCCGCCTGGCGGGCTGGACGGCGCGCTCACGGCCCTGCTCGCGCTGGCTCGTGGCCTCGCCGCACTGCCGGCCGCGCTGCCTGCCGCGTCGCCCGGTGCGGCGGCGGACGGTGCGGCGGCGGACGGTGCCGAGCCTGCCCTGGACCTGCTCGTCGCACCGGCGGCCGGTGCGCGCGCCGGCGCCGGCTGCTGCCTGGCGGTGGTCGCCGACCGGTCGGCCACCGAGCTGCTGGATCGGGTGTCGGACCTTGCGAGTCGGCTGGCGCCGCCGGCGTCCGCAGCGGACCGCACCTGCGTCACCCCGGCCCGTCCGCTCCAGGGCCTGCGGCTGGTCGAGCGGGCCGGTGCGGCGCAGGTGCGGCTGCTGCTCTGCGCGGCCGAGACCGCGTCCGGCGCCGACCAGGCGGCGCGGTTCCTGGCCACGGCGCTCTACGGCGGCTACCACGGCTCACGGCTGGCGATCGCGGCCGGCCCGCTCGGCGGCGCGGTCGGCGAACTACGGGCCGGCCGGGACCTCTTCCTCGGCCGGCCGCGCGCCTGGGTCCGGGCGCGGGTGGCGCGCCCGGCAGCCGGCGAGCTGCTGCGGCTGGTCCGGGCGCAGGCCGAAGGGCTGGCCCAGGACGGGCCCGACGCGGCGGAGTTGGCCCGCGCGGTGGACTTCTGCGTAGGCCAGGTGTCCGCGGTCTTCGACGCCCCGGCCGCGCTGGCCGACGGCCTGGCCCGGCTCGGCGTGCTCGGCTGGCAGCCGGCCGACCTCGCGGCCCTGCCCGAGCGGCTGGCCGAGCTGCGGGCAGATCAAGTGGCCTCTGCCGCCGGGCAGTTGTTCGGCGGCCTGCGCGACGGGGTCCTGCTGGGCGACCCGTCGGCGCTGGCCGACCTGGCGAGGCCCTAGCCCTGCTCGGCGTGCTCCTGCTCCTGTTCCTGCTGCTCCAGCGCGGCGCCCAGCGCGCTCGCCTCGCTCGCGATGCGTTGCAGCACGGCCAGATGATCCGTCAGGGCGGCCCGCCCCTGCGGCGTCAGCCGCAGCCAGGTCCGCGGCCGCTTGCCCACGAAGCCGCGCCGCACCTTGACGTACGAAGCCGCCTCCAGGGTGCTCACCACCTTGCTCAGTGCCGACTCCGACACCCCGCAGTGCTCCCGCACGGCGCGGAACTCGGCGTCCGTGCAGCCGGACAGGAAGGCCACCACCGCGAGTCTGGTGGGCTGGTGGATCACCTCGTTGAAGACCGGGGCCGGGCGGTCGGTGGTCACGCGGCACCCGCCTGGTCGCGCTGGCGGCGCAGCAGCAGCCAGTGCGCCGGGGCGCCCGCCGCGGCGAGGCCGAGGAAGAACCCGCTCCAGCCGAGGAACGGGGCCAGCGCGCCGCCCAGCAGGAGCGGCGCCAGGTAGGCCGCGGTGAGCCGGCGGCTGTCCACGCCCGAGGGCAGCGCCGGGATGATCCCGGGCCGCTGCTCGACCCGGCGGGCCAGCAGCAGGTGGCTGATCAGGGCGAGGGCCGCGGCCAGTTGGAGCGCCGCGACGAGCAGCCAGCGGCTGCCGGGCAGCAGGCACTGCACCCCGAGCAGCGCGAATCCCAGGCCGAACAGGCCGCCGCTGGCGGCCGGGTACCAGCCGGGCAGCGGATTGGGCCGGCGGGCGGCGGCAGCGGCCAGCTGGGCGGCGCGCAGCGCTGCGCGGGCATCGGCGGCATCGGTGCTGTGACTGGCCATCACGTTCCTCCTCAAGTGCGAGTGCTCGGCGGTGCGCGGTCGGGTTCCAGTGAACCGCAGCCCGTCGATGATGAAATCCTGGCATTTACTTTCCTGCCAGGCAAGTACTAGCGTGAGTGGCATGTACGACGGAGAGGCGGGGGCCATGACCGTGACTGTGCCGCAGCGTGCTGCGGTGGACCGGGCCGAGCAGGAGCCGGCCATCCTGGTATCGGGCCTGCGGATGCGCTACGGCCGACGGGACGTGCTGGACGGCCTGGACCTGAGAGTCCACCGGGCCGAGCTGTTCGCGCTGCTGGGGCCCAACGGGGCAGGCAAGAGCACCACCATCGAGGTGCTGGAGGGCTACCGGCTGCGGTCGGGCGGCGAGGTCTCGGTGCTCGGGCAGGACCCGGCCCGGGACGATCCGGCCTGGCGGGCCCGGATCGGCATCGTCCTGCAGTCCAACCGCGACCACGGCCGGTGGCGGGTCGCCGAACTGCTCGACCACTTCGCGCGGTACTACGAGCATCCGCGCGAGCCGGCCGAACTGCTGCGCCGGGTCGGTCTGGCAGCCCAGGCCGACCAGAGCGCGGCCACCCTCTCCGGTGGGCAGCGCCGGCGGCTGGACGTGGCGCTCGGGCTGGTCGGCAGCCCCGAGCTGCTCTTCCTGGACGAGCCCACCACCGGATTCGACCCCGAGGCGCGGCGCGACTTCCACGCGCTGCTGCGCGAGTTGCGCGAGGAGCGCGCCACGACCATCGTGCTGACCACCCACGACCTGACCGAGGCACAGGAACTGGCCGACCGGATCGGGATCCTGGAGTCCGGCCGGCTGACCGCCTGCGGGACGCTGGAGGAGCTGGCCGCGGCGGCCCGGGCCGACTCCGAGGTGCGCTGGCGCGGCCCCGACGGCGAGCCGCGGCGACTGTTGACCGCCGACCCTTCGCAGGCGGTCTGGGAGCTGCACCAGGAGTTCGGCGGACCGATCCCCGACCTGGAAGTGCGCCGCCCCACCCTGGAGGACACCTACCTCGGCATGGTCGGCGCCGACCTGGACACCACGGAGGCCTCGTGAACCCGCTCGCCCTGGGTCTGCGCCGCGGCGCGATCGAGCTGCGCCAGATCCTGCGCAGCCGCAAGGACCTGTACACCTACCTGTCGACGCCGCTGGTCTTCCTCGGCGTCTCCTACTGGCGCTCGGGCACCCACGGGTCCGGCGGCGGCCTGACCCAGCTGAGCCTGGCCGGTGGCATCGCCTCCACCATCTTCATGTTCGGCCTGATGACGGTCCCGCAGTTCCTCTTCGGCGACCGGGAGGACGGCACGCTGCTGCGGCTGCGCGGGGTACCCGGCGCCATGACGGCGTACCTGGTCGGCAAGACCCTCTTCGTGCTGGCCACCATGGCGGCCTCGATCGTGCTGCTGCTCTTCGGCGGCGCGTTGCTGCTGCACGCGCAGCTGCCGCAGAGCCCGGGGCAGTGGCTGACGCTGGTCTGGGTGCTGGTGCTGGGGATCGCCGCGGTCGTCCCGATGGGGGCGGTGGTCGGCTCGGTGCTGCCGCCGGCCCGGGAGGCGCTGGCGCTCTACATGATGCCGATGGTCGGGCTGATGTTCATCTCCGGCGCCTTCGCACCGCTGCGGAACCTGCCGGCGGGGGTGCGCGATCTCGCCTCGGTCTTCCCGCTGCGCTGGATCGCCCAGGGGGTGCGCTCGGCGCTGCTGCCCGACGGGGCCAAGGCCCTGGAGGTCTCCGACAGCTGGCAGCACCTCGGCACCGCCTCGATGCTGGCCGGCTGGATGCTGGCGGGCTTCCTGCTGGCGCCCCGGCTGCTGCGCCGGATGGCCCGCCGGGAGTCCGGCAGCAGCCTCTCGGAGCGCGAGCAGAAGCGGCTGGCCAAGACCGCCTACTGACCAGTGGGGGCGGTGGCCTGCCGTACCCGGCAGGCCACCGCCCAGGACCTGGGGCGGCGGTCCGTCAGGACAGGCCGTGGTCGCGGGCGATGAGCGCCGCCTCGGTGCGGTTGCCGGCCCCGAGCCGCTGGTAGAGGTCGGCGACCCGCCGGTGGAAGGTCCGCAGCGAGACGCCCGCCTGCCGGGCCCGGGAGGCGTCCTTGCCCGGGCGCAGCAGCAGGGCCAGCAGGTCCAGGTCCTCCGGCGGCAGCGCGTCGCGCCGCTCGATCACCGCGTCGAACTCGGCCGCGCGCTCCCAGGCCAGCCGGAACAGCGCGCTCATCCCGGAGACCAGTCCGGGCTCCTCGGTGAGGATGGCCCCGGAGTCGGGGTCGCGCGGGTCGGTGGCGGTCAGTGCCGCCCGCCCGTCGCAGATCAGCAGGGTGCGGTCGAGCTCGGGCACCAGACGGATCTGCGCTCCCTGCGCCCTGATCCGGCGCAGGAAGGCGAGGGTCAGGGCGTCCTCCAGCGAGCCCATGCTCAGCAGGAAGCGGGTGGTGAGGCCGCGGCGCAGGCTGCGCAGCACCAGGTACTGGTGGAACTCCAGATAGGAAGGCGACACCCGGTCGAGGTGTTCGGCGATGAGCAGTTCGTGGTGGGTGAAGAAGACCAGATCCTCTATTTGGCCACGGACCTCGACCGGCCCGTACCTTCTGGCCAGCTGGGGCCCGGGACCGTCCGAAACGATGGTTCGGTGGTCGTCCTGCGACATGTCAAGGTACGGCATCTATCCCCCGATAGGACTGGCGCACTGCTGGATCGTCACGGTGGTGCTGTGAATTCTCCTACGCCAAGGATGGTAAGCGATGTTTCCCCAGGTTTATAGCCGCCGAGGTCGCGACAGTCGTAGGGTGTGTTCCGCGGCCGCCAGTGGCTGATCCGGACCGATTCGACGGAGGGACTCGTCCGATGTTCTTTCCCCTGCCCAACCGTCCCCACCAGGTTCGCCTGGATCCCGTCAGGCAGGCCCTGGAGCGGGCACTGATCGAGGCCGACCAGGAAGAACGCCCCGGCCTGCGCCGTGCGTTGGAGATCCTGGACGGGTTCGGCCCGACCAGCGGACCGGTCGATCCGGAATGGGCCAGAAAGGTCCTGGCGACCGCCGGGGTGGATCCCCGCACGGCGGAGGTGAAGGCGGTGCGCGAGCTGCGTTCGGCGCACCAGGGCCTGAGCCTCAAGGAGGCCGCCGGGCTCGTCCGCACACTTATCGATCAAGGCAACTGATTTAACCAAACGGGTTCGGGCGGCGCCGTCGTCCGCCCTTCCGGTGGGGAATTGGCTGCGGCTGTCATCGGCTTCCGGAATGATTCTCCCCCCGCCGTTCGGCGGGGTTCACGCCGGTCCGGAAAGTGCTTAAGGAAGTCCCCAACCCGTTCGACGTCATATCCGCCGAACGGCCATTCCGGCGTTTTTCCGGGGCGTTGCGAGGCTGCCGGCCCGGGCGCGCTGCGCGAGGTGGAGGCCGAACGGCTGAGCGCCGGCCCCCCAGGGGGACCGGCGCTCGGCGGGGGCGGGCTCGGCTACTGCTGCCAGGTGTCGTTCAGCGTGCCGCCGGACGAGCCGGTGGCGGCGCCGTGGTTGCTGCCGGACTCCCAAGTGACGTTCCCCGAAGCGTCCTTGAAGAGGTACTTGTACTGGAACGCGGTGTTCGCGGGCAGGCTCACGGTGCCGCCCCAGACCGGGTAGTTCGCCGAGGAGAGCGGGATCGCGGCGTTCGGGTCCCAGTTGCCGAGCGCGGGGATCGAGCCGACCAGGTAGACGTTCTGCCCGAAGACCGTGGTCTTGTTCTCGTTGAAGGTCTCGCCCACGGTGCCGGCCGGCTTGCTCGCCGGGTACAGCGCCACCGCGTCACCGGCGCCCACCGTCACGGTGGCCTGGCCGGTGGCACCGACCGTCACCGTCGGGCCGGTGCAGCCGCCGCCGGCCGTCTGGTCGCCGTGGATGACGTCGCAGTACGTCCCGGCCGGCAGGCCGGTCTCGAAGGTCTGGGTCACTGCGGCGGAACCGTTGTTGATGGAGACCCAGGCCGCGTCGCCCCGGCTGAAGGCGATGGCGTTGCCGCCGTTGTCCCACCAGTTGGCCACCGCCTGGCCCTGGGCGGCGTTGTGCCAGCCGACCATGTTGGCGATGCCCTGGTTGCGGTCGGTGCAGGTCCACGCGCCGGTCGTGCAGTCGGTCGCGGTGACGTAGCCGTTGCCGTCGGCCGGCGGCGACTGGTCGCTGGTGCCGAAGGTGAAGCCGGAGTAGACCTGCGGCGTTCCGTAGCCCCAGGCCAGTTCGAAGAGCGTGGCCAGGGTGTACTTGCTGCCGTCCTTGTAGCTCAGCGTCTGGCCGCTGCGCTCGGTGTCGTGGTTGGCCACCATCACCGAGGACAGGTTGCTCGGCTCGATGCCCCAACTCTGCCCGAAGGTCTTGAGGTTGGCGATGCTGCCGGTGAACTGGCTCTTCAGGTCGTAGGCGTAGGTGAACTCGATCACGCTGCCGTTGCCCTCGAAGGCGCTGGGCGCCAACTGGCCGCTGCTGCCGGGTATCACCTCCTGGTAGACGTACGGGCGGCTGCCCGTCCAGGCGGTGTTGTTCACCCGGCTGAGGATGTCGGCCATGTCGGCCTGCGCGATGTGCTTGGCGGCGTCCATCCGGAAGCCGTCGACGCCGTAGCCGACCAGCTTGTTCAGGTAGCCGGCCAGCTTGGCGCGGACGTCGTCCTTCTCGGTGTAGAGGTCGGAGAGCGAGGAGAGTTCGCACTCCTGCACCTGCTGGACGTTGTTCCAGTCGCTGATGCTCAGGTCCGCGTTGGGGCAGGGCGGCGAGAAGTGGAAGTCCGAGCTGTCGTACGGGACGTTGGTGTACGTGAACGTCGCCGGGTTGAAGCTCGCGCCGCCGTAGGAGTCGGTGCTGGTCTGGTTGGCACCGGCGGTGTGGTTGAGCACCGCGTCGGCGTAGACCTTGACGCCGGCGTTGTGGCAGGCGGTGACCATCTGGGCGAACTGGGCCTCGGTGCCCATCCGGCTGTTCAGGTCGTAGGCGACCGGCTGGTAGACGTCCCACCAGGCGTGGGTGCTGCCCGCCAGGCGGATCGAGTCCTCGGGCGGGGCGACCTGGACGGCGCCGTAGCCCTTGGGGCCGAGCACCGTGGTGCACTCGTTGGCGACCGAGGACCAGTTCCATTCGAAGAGGTTGGCGATCACGTCGCCGCCGTTCGGGTTCGCGGCGGCGTGCGCCGTGCCCTGGAGGGTGAGCGGCAGCAGGGCGCCGGCAACCAGGGTGGCCGCGGCCAAGGCGGCGGAGCGGCTGGTCCGGTCTCGTCGGAGCAGTCTCATGGGGATGACTCCCGGGGGGCGGGCCGTCCCGCCGAGGACCGGCGGCGCAGGTTCGCGGGGCTGCGCCGGGCGGGGGTGGGGCTCGGGTGGACGGCGGGTACCGATGGGGGGTGGGGCGGGGCGTCGGGGCGGCTGGCAAGGCCGTCGGGGTGCACCGCGCGCTAGACCATCCCGCCGGTGCGCGGGCGGCGTCAAGAGGATGGCAAGAAGTTGCTGAAACTTGCGGCAAATTGTTGCCGTCCGGGAATCGGCCGCCGGTTGACCGGCACTCGCCTGGTGGGAACGGCGGCGGCCCCGGGTTGCGGCCTAAAAGTGACGTTTGTGACCAGGGGTGCGGGCAGGTCGATGGGGCAGAATCGCAGCATGACCGATACCGCCGGCACGCCCCACCCGGGTTCTGCCGCCCCCGCCGACGGGCCGAAGTACGCCGATCACGTCTTCCGCTCGACCCCCGGCATCGTCTCCGGCGTTCTGCTGCTCGCGATCGCCGGCTGGCTGATTGTCGACGCCATGCTGACCAGCAGCGGCAAGACCCCGTGGATCGCGCTGGCCTGCGCCCCGCTGTTCGCCTTCCCGGTGATCGCCTACACCCTGCGTCCGTCGGTCTCGGCCGGTGAGGACCGGGTGGTGGTCCGCAACCCGCTGCGCACCATCGTGGTGCCGTGGGCGCAGGTGGAGGCGCTGCGCGCGGGCTTCTCGGCCGAGTTGCTGGCCGGCGGCAAGACGTACCAGATGTGGGCGGTGCCGGTCTCGCTGCGCCAGCGGAACAAGGCGAACCGGTACGCCTCCAGGGCCGCCGTCACCGAGAGCCCGCGCACGCCGCGGCTCGGCATGCTCCCCAAGCCGCCGCGCACCGTGGTGCCCGGTGCGCCGGACTCCAACCGGGCCTGGGCCGACCAGGTGATGGACCTGCTGCGCGAGAAGGCCAGGACCAACGGGGTGCGTCCCACCGCGAAGGGTGAGGTCACGGTCGGCTGGTGCTGGTGGGTGATCGCGCCGACGCTGGCGGGGCTGGTCGCGCTGGTGGCGCTGACCACCACCTGAGAGCTCAGACGAGAGGGGCCCGCGACCGAACCGGTCGCGGGCCCCTCTCGTCTTCGGGCAGCGGCTGCGGGTCAGATCCCGGCGGCCGCCGCCAGGTCCCGCTTGAGCGCGGCCAGCAGCTCGGTGGCCCGCGTCCGGGTCGCCGGCAGCTCGGCGGCCGAGACGACCGGCAGCACGACCTCCAGGTAGCACTTCAGCTTCGGCTCGGTCCCGGAGGGCCGCACCACGATCCGCGCCGAGCGCACCGGCTGCCCGGCCAGGTAGTACCGCAGCCCGTCGGTCGGCGGCAGCTCGGCCGAACCGGCCGACAGGTCGTCCGCCCGCTCCACCAGCAGCCCGGCCAGCTCGGTGGGCGGCTGCTCGCGCAGCCGGCCCATCGCGTCGGCGATCAGCGACAGGTCCTCGACCCGGGCGGAGAGCTGGTCGGTGGCGTGCAGGCCGTGGGTCAGCGCCAGCTCGTCCAGCAGGTCGGTCAGGGTCCGTCCGGCCCGCTTCTGCGCGGCGGCCAGCTCGGCGATCAGCAGGGCGGCGGAGATGCCGTCCTTGTCCCGCACGCCCTCGGGGTCGACGCAGTAGCCCAGCGCCTCCTCGTAGCCGAACCGCAGGCCCTCGGTGCGCGAGAGCCACTTGAAGCCGGTCAGCGTCTCCTCGTAGGCCAGGCCCGCGGCCTCGGCGATCCGGCCGAGCAGGGTGGCGGAGACGATCGTGGTGGCGAAGGTGCCCGTCACGCCCTTGGCGACCAGCGCCGCACCCAGCAGCGCGCCGACCTCGTCACCGCGCAGCATCCGCCATCCCGCCGCCGCGGCCGTGTCCGGCACCGCCACCGCGCAGCGGTCCGCGTCCGGGTCGTTGGCGATCACCAGGTCGGGGGCGTGCTCGGCGGCGGTGCGGAAGGCCAGGTCCATCGCGCCCGGCTCCTCCGGGTTGGGGAACGCGACGGTGGGGAACTCCGGGTCCGGCTCGGCCTGTTCGGCGACCACGGTCGGGGCCGGGAAGCCGGCCTGCTTGAACGCGGCCAGCAGGGTGTCGCGGCCCACGCCGTGCATCGGGGTGTAGACCACCTCCAGCTCGCGCGGCCCGGCGGGGTCGACCACGGTGACGGCGCGGGCCAGGTAGGCGTCCAGCACGTCCTCGCCGAGCACCTGCCAGCCGGTCGCGGCCAGCGGCACGTCGTGCAGCGAGGCCACCGCGTCGATCTCGGCGGCGATCTCGGAGTCGGCCGGCGGCACGATCTGCGAGCCGTCGCCGAGGTAGACCTTGTAGCCGTTGTCGCGCGGCGGGTTGTGACTGGCCGTCACCATCACACCGGCTGCCGCGCCCAGGTGGCGGATCGCGAAGGCGAGCACCGGGGTGGGTAGCGCGCTCGGCAGCAGCGCGGCGCGCAGGCCGGCGCCGACCATCACCGCGGCGGTGTCACGGGCGAAGTCGTAGGACTTGTGGCGGGCGTCGTAGCCGACCACCACCAGGTCGCCCGCCCCGGCTGCCCGTACGTGGGCGGCCAGGCCGGCGGCGGCCCGGATGACGACCGCGCGGTTCATCCGCATCGGACCCGCGCCCAGCTCGCCGCGCAGGCCGGCGGTGCCGAACTGCAGCCGGTCGGCGAACCGCTCGGCCAGCTCGGCCAGTGCGCTCGCCTCGCCCTGCTCGACGGTGGCCAGCAGCGCGGCCAGCTCCTCGCGGGTCTCGGCGTCGGGGTCCTCGGCCAGCCACTGGCGGGCGCGGGCGAGGAGGTCGGTGGTGCTGTCCTGAGCCATGGGTCGCCTACTCCGGTATCCGGTAGGGGGTCGGTCTGCGAAACGAGGGGAACGCGGGGAACGAGGGGAACGGGCCGAACGGTGGGACGGGTGGAACGGGTGGAACGGGTGGAACGCGGGAAACGGGAGCGGCCCGGGCACCCCGTTAGCAGCGGGGGAGCGCCCGGGCCGGGTCTGCGAGGGGCGGGGGTCAGATCCGCTCCAGGACCTTCGCCAGCAGCGCGCCCATCCGCTCGGCGGAGGCCTTGCCGGCCTCCAGCACCTCGGCGTGGTTCAGCGGCTCGCCGGTGATGCCCGCGGCCAGGTTGGTGACCAGCGAGATGCCCAGCACCTCGGCGCCGGCCTCGCGGGCGGCGATCGCCTCCAGCGTGGTGGACATGCCGACCAGCTCGCCGCCGATCACCCGGGCCATCTGCACCTCGGCCGGGGTCTCGTAGTGCGGGCCGCGGAACTGCACGTAGACGGCCTCGTCCAGGCTCGGGTCCACCTCGCGGCAGAGCTCGCGCAGCCGCTTGGAGTAGAGGTCGGTGAGGTCGACGAAGTTGGCGCCGACGATCGGGGAGTCCGCGGTCAGGTTGATGTGGTCGCTGATCAGCACCGGCTGGCCGGGCACCCAGCCCTCGCGCAGACCGCCGCAGCCGTTGGTCAGCACGATGGTCCCGCAGCCCGCCGCGGCGGCGGTGCGCACCCCGTGCACCACGGTGGCCACGCCGTGGCCCTCGTAGTAGTGGTTGCGGCCGAGGAAGATCAGGGCGAACTTGTCGCCTATCTTCACCGAGCGGATCTTGCCGGCGTGGCCGGCGACGGCGGGGGCGGGGAAGCCCGGGAGGTCCGTGACCGGGAACTCGGCCACGATCTCGCCGAGGGCGTCCGCGGCCGGCACCCAGCCCGAGCCCATCACCAGGGCGACGTCGTGCTGCTCGACACCGGTCAGCTCGCGCAGGCGGGCGGCGGCGGTCTGAGCGGCGGCGTAGGGGTCGGCGGACACGGCGGTCTGAGGAGAAGCGTTCACAGGACTGAGGATAGTCAACAAATGCCTACGCGCGTAGACATACCCGCGTCGCCATGCCGGATCGTTACCAGGTTGACCTGAAAACACTGGCCACGGCCGGTTCGCGGCGCCCCGCTTCGGAGGATCCGCCAGTGGCTGCCGGGCTTTACCTGCGGCAGGGGTTCACGCCCGTCCGGGCCGCACCGTCAGCAGGGTCGGCGCCGCAGATCCAGCACATAGTCGGCCGGCGCGCCCGCGCTCTCCGCCGCGTCCGCGATCAGCCCGAGGTAGCGGGCGGCCGGCAGCCCGCCCTCGTAGTCGTTCAGCACGTAGGTCCAGACCGGCACCTCCCCGTCCAGGGTGTGCGCGCGCAGCCGGATCTTGCGGTAGATGCCGAGTTGCAGGCCCTCCCAGCGGTCCAGGCCCTCCTCGTCCATCGGCGCCACGTCGTAGAGCGAGACGAAGACCTGCTCCTTCTCGTCCTCGACCACGGTGGCCAGCGAGCCCTCCCAGCCGAGCTGCTCGCCGCCGAAGGTCAGCCGCCAGCCGTCCAACCAGCCGGTCCCGCGCAGCGGGGAGTGCGGTGCGCGCCGGCTCATCTGCCGGGCGTCGAGATTCGTGGCGTACGCGGCGTAGAGCGACATGGGCGTCAGCCTACGGGAGTTGGTCAACCGATCAAGGCCGGGTGGGCCCGGCGGCTCGAGCGGCCGTTCGGTGATCCGGACAATTCAACGGGCCGGTGCTCGCTTCGAACTCGGTGTGCGGGACAATGGTGCACGTGACTCGGATCGTGATCATCGGTGGCGGACCCGGCGGATACGAGGCGGCCCTGGTGGCGGCCCAGCTCGGCGCGGAGGTGACCGTCGTCGACCGCGACGGTCTGGGTGGGGCGGCGGTGCTGACGGACTGCGTACCGTCCAAGACGCTGATCGCGACCGCCGAGGTGATGACCGGCTTCGACGCCTCCTACCAGGAGCTCGGCATCAGGCTCGCCTGCGACCGCCCGGAGGGGGAGGGCGGCGAGCGGGCGATCAGTGTCGACCTCGGCAAGGTCAACCGACGGGTCAAGCGGCTGGCGATCGCCCAGTCGCACGACATCACCCAGTCGGTCACCCGGGCCGGCGTCACCGTGCTGCGCGGCAAGGGCCGGCTCGGCTCCGGCGGCCAGGCCGCCGACGGCTCGCGCGAGGTGCTCGTGGAGGCCGTCGACGGCAGCACCCAGTCGCTGCGCGCCGACGCGGTGCTGGTCGCCAGCGGCGTGCACCCCAGGGAGGCGCCGGACGCCCGTCCCGACGGCGAGCGGATCCTGAACTGGAAGCAGGTCTACGACCTGGAGGAGCTCCCCCGCGAGCTGATCGTGGTCGGCTCCGGCGTCACCGGCGCCGAGTTCGCCGGTGCCTACCAGGCGCTGGGCTCCAAGGTCACCCTGGTCTCCAGCCGTGACCGGGTGCTGCCGGGCGAGGACCCGGACGCCGCCGAGGTGCTGGAGGAGGTCTTCCGCCGCCGCGGCATGAACGTGATGAGCCGGCTGCGCGCCGAGAGCGCCAAGCGGGTGGGCGACCGGGTCGAGGTGACCCTGTCGGACGGCCGGGTGATCACCGGCACGCACTGCCTGATCGCGATCGGCGCGATCCCCAACACCGCGGGCATGGGCCTGGAGGAGGCCGGGGTCAAGCTCAACGACTGGGGCCAGATCGTGGTGGACCGGGTGTCGCGCACCAGCGCCCCCGGCGTCTACGCGGCCGGCGACTGCACCGGCGTCTTCATGCTCGCCTCGGTGGCCGCGATGCAGGGCCGGATCGCGATGTACCACGCGCTGGGCGACGCGGTGCAGCCGCTGAACCTGAAGACCATCGCCTCCAACATCTTCACCGACCCGGAGATCGCCACCGTCGGCTACACCGCCGCGGACGTCTCCTGCGGAAAGATGGACGCCGTCGAGATCAAGCTGCCGCTGCGCGGCAACCCGCGGGCCAAGATGCAGGGCATCCGGGACGGCTTCGTGAAGCTCTTCTGCCGCCCGGGCACCGGCATCGTGGTGGGCGGCGTGGTGGTCGCGCCGCGCGCGAGCGAGCTGATTCACTCGATCTCGCTCGCGGTGGACAACAACTTGACGGTCGAGCAGGTCGCGGGCGCCTTCACGGTCTACCCCTCGCTCTCCGGTTCCACCGCCGAGGCGGCCCGCCAGCTGCACATCCGTAAGCGGGCGGAGAGCGAATCCTGACCTGCTCACCCGTATGCGCGGGCGCTTCGTCCTGACGGCGGAGGGTGCGCGGGGGTACGGCGGCGCGAATTGTACGGTCATGCGCCGCTGGAAGGTGAGTAGTTCCTGTTACTAGCGGCAAACGCCTGAAAGCGGACGGTCAGGGGGGTTACCGTCGGTTCTGTGTTTGCTGCAGAACGTCGCCAGTTGATCCTCGAAATGGTGCGGGCCAACGGAGCCGTGTCGCTCCGCGAGTTGGCCCGTGTCGTCCAGACCTCCGAAGTCACCGTCCGCCGGGACGTCCGGGCGCTGGAGGCCGAAGGGCTGCTCGACCGCCGGCACGGCGGCGCGGTGCTCCCCGGAGGCTTCAGCCGTGAACCCGGCTACCCGCAGAAGACCCACCTCGCCGCCGCCGAGAAGAGCGCGATCGCGGACCTCGCGGCCACGCTCGTCGACGAGGGCGACGCGGTGGTGATCGGCGCCGGTACCACCACCCAGGAGCTGGCCCGCCGCCTGGCCCGGGTCCCGGGCCTGACGGTGGTGACCAACTCGTTGCTGGTCGCCCAGGCGCTCGCGCACGCCAACCGGGTGGAGGTGGTGATGACCGGCGGCACGCTGCGCGGGTCCAACTACGCTCTGGTCGGCAGCGGCGCCGAGCAGTCGCTGCACGGCTTGCGGGTCTCCAAGGCCTTCATCTCCGGCAGCGGCCTGACCGCCGAGCGCGGGCTCTCCACCACCAACATGCTCTCGGCGAGCGTGGACCGGGCGCTGGTGCAGTCGGCCGCGGAGGTGATCGTGCTGGCCGACCACACCAAGCTGGGCACCGACACCATGTTCCAGACCGTGCCGACGGATGCGATCACCCGCCTGGTCACCGACGAGCACGCGGCGGGCCATGACCCGACCGCCCGCGAGCTGGACGCGTTGGCCGACTGCGGGGTGCAGATCTCGATCGCCCCGCTGGGGCTGGCCGCCGAGCCACCGGGCCACCCCGCTCCGGGGCCCGACCGGCACCCGCAGCCGCCACCGCCAGGGGTGGCCCGCCGGGTTCCCGGTGTGCCGCAGCCCGCCGCGGCCCCGCTGCCCGGTCAGCGCCGGCCTGGGACGCACGCCTTCCGGCCGCTGGCCGCCGGGCGGCCGTGAACGCGGTGTGGCCCGCCGGTTGACGAGCAACCAGCGGGCCACGAGGCGCCGCGGACCGACGCTCGGTCAGTCCGCGACGGCGCTCCGGGTCAGTCCTTGATCCCGGTCAGTCCTTGATCTCGCAGAGGGCGGCGCCGCTGCTGACGCTCGCGCCGACCTCGGCCTTGAGGCCGACGATGGTGCCGGCCTTGTGGGCGTTGAGCGGCTGCTCCATCTTCATGGCCTCCAGGACGACGATCAGCTCGCCTTCGGCGACCTGCTGACCCTCCGTCACGGCGACCTTGACGATGGTGCCCTGCATCGGCGAGGCGAGGGTGTCACCGCTGACCGCGGCGCCGGCCTTCTTGCTGCCCACCCGGCGCTTGGCCTTGCCCGCGGTGGCCGCACCGGCGGCCGGCGCGGAGCCGACGCCCAGCGAGGCGGGCAGCGAGACCTCGATCCGCTTGCCGCCGACCTCGACCACCACGGTCTCCCGGCCGTCCGGCTCCTCGCCCTCGGCCGCGCCGCCGGTGAACGGCGGGATGGTGTTGTCGAACTCGGTCTCGATCCAGCGGGTGTAGATGCTGAACGGGCCCTCGGAGCCGTGCGTCTCCGGCGCGAACGCCGGGTCGGCGACGACCGCCTGGTGGAACGGGATGGCGGTGGCCATGCCCTCGACCTTGAACTCGGCCAGCGCGCGCTTGGCCCGCTCCAGGGCCTGCTTGCGGTCGCGGCCGGTGACGATCAGCTTGGCGAGCAGCGAGTCCCAGGCGGGGCCGATCACCGAGCCGGTCTCCACGCCCGCGTCCAGCCGCACGCCGGGGCCCGACGGCGGCGCGAAGAGCGTCACCGTGCCGGGCGCGGGCAGGAAGCCGCGGCCCGGGTCCTCGCCGTTGATCCGGAACTCGAAGGAGTGCGCGCGGATGGCGGGGTCGTCGTAGCCGAGTTCCTCGCCGTCGGCGATCCGGAACATCTCGCGGACCAGGTCGATGCCGGTGACCTCCTCGGTCACCGGGTGCTCGACCTGCAGGCGGGTGTTGACCTCCAGGAAGGAGATCAGCCCGTCCTGGGCGACCAGGAACTCGCAGGTCCCGGCGCCGACATAGCCGGCCTCGCGCAGGATCGCCTTGGACGCCCGGTACAGCTCGGCGTTCTGCTCCTCGGTCAGGAACGGCGCGGGCGCCTCCTCGACCAGCTTCTGGTGGCGGCGCTGCAGCGAGCAGTCACGGGTGGAGACGACCACCACGTTGCCGTGCTGGTCGGCCAGGCACTGGGTCTCGACGTGCCGCGGGTTGTCCAGGTAGCGCTCGACGAAGCACTCGCCGCGCCCGAAGGCGGCGACGGCCTCGCGGACCGCGGACTCGAACAGCTCCGGGATCTCCTCCAGCGTGCGGGCGACCTTGAGGCCGCGCCCGCCGCCGCCGAAGGCCGCCTTGATGGCGACCGGCAGGCCGTGCTCGGTCGCGAAGGCGATGACCTCGTCGGGCCCGGCGACCGGGTCCGGGGTGCCGGCCACCAGCGGCGCGCCGGCGCGCTGGGCGACGTGCCGGGCGGTGACCTTGTCGCCGAGGTCGCGGATGGCCTGCGGCGGCGGGCCGATCCAGGTCAGCCCGGCGTCGATGACGGCCTGGGCGAAGTCGGCGTTCTCCGACAGGAAGCCGTAGCCGGGGTGGATGGCGTCCGCACCCGAGTCCGCGGCGGCCTTGAGGACCTTGGCGATGTCCAGGTAGCTGGTCGCGGGGGTGTCGCCGCCGAGAGCGTAGGCCTCGTCGGCCGCGCGGACGTGCAGCGCGTCCCGGTCGGGCTCGGCGTAGACGGCGACACTGGCGATTCCAGCATCCGAGCAGGCCCTGGCGACGCGGACGGCGATTTCTCCGCGGTTGGCGATGAGCACCTTGCGCACTGTGGCTCCCTTCTTGAACCTCGATGGAGTTTAGGGATCAGGAGGTGGTACCGGCGAGTAGCCCCTGGTGGTGAGCTTGCCCACACGGAGCGTGACGCACATCGTGATCATGTGCGCACGGAGCGGGAGGGCCGCAGGTGGCAACGGTACGCCCGGTTGCTAGCGGGAGTCTCGACCGCCCGGGCGGCCGGCCGGCGGGGCCGTGGCGTTCACCACAGGGCGGGGTCATCCGGCGCTCCCGCTGCCGGCGGCCGGCGCCGCGGCGGCGCTGGTGACGTCGGCGAACTGCTCGACCACGTCCGGGCCGTAGCTGGTCGGGTTGACCACCCGAAGGATCAGTGCGAAGGTCCCGTGCGCGCCGTGGCGCCGGGTCAACTGCCGCTCGTGCGAGACCAGATAGCGGACCGCGGCGTGGTTGGCGATGGCGACCTGACCGGATATCAGGAAGACCGGCCGACCGCCGCCGCCCGGGTCGAGCCTGGCCAGCAGGGCGTAGCTCCAGCCGGGGGCGTCCCGGCTGTCGTGAACCAGGTGGAACTCCTGCTCGCCGACCACGATCGTGTGGTTCGCAGCCCCGGCGCCGTCCCGCTCGTGGTCGAAGCGCACGCCCGGCAGCCGCCAGCCCAGGTGCGCCGCCGTCCGGTCGTTGCTGCTCGGGCCGCCGACGCAGAACTCGGCCTTGTCACCGAGGCCTTGGCGGACCTCGTCGTGCGCCATGATCTGCGGTCGGGCACCGCAGGAGTTCACCAGTACGGCCAGCTCCATCAGCGCGGAGACGTCGTCGCGGTGCACGCTGGTCGTCTTCGCGCTGGCCTGCCGGTTGACCACCAGCAGGCAGTCGGTGCCCGCGGGCATGCCGAAGAAGGCCCGGCGCCGCTCGGTCCGCCGGCGGCGGCGCAGCGACTGGGCCAGCCAGCCGAGGCCGGCGCCGATCGCACTGGTGAGCAGGCCGATCATGATGTTCAACAGCTGGTCCGTCATCGCCACCGACCTCCCCCTTGACTGGCGGCGCCAGCCTAGCGGCGCGGTGGCGTAGGGGCCCATGGTTCAACCCCAGAGATCGGTGATCCGCACCCCTAGATCGGCCAGCAGGGTGCGCAGCAGCGGCAGCGACAGGCCGATCACGTTGCCGTGGTCGCCCTCGATCCCGCGGACGAACGGGGCCGAGCGCCCGTCCAGGGTGAACGCCCCGGCCACGTGCAGCGGTTCGCCGCTGGCCACGTAGGCCTCGAGCTCGGCGTCGTCGGGCTCGGCGAAGTGCACGGTGGTGGAGGCGGTGGCCGACACCTGGCGGCCGTTCGCGGAGTCGATCACGCAGTGCCCGGTCCGCAGCACGCCGCTGCGCCCGCGCATCGAGCGCCAGCGGGCCAGCGCGTCGGCGGCGTCGGCGGGCTTGCCGAGCGCCTGCCCGTCGAGTTCGAGGACCGAGTCGCAGCCGATCACCAGCTCGCCCTCGGTCAGGTCGGCGGCCACCGCGGCGGCCTTGGCCTCGGCGAGCACCAGGGCCAGCTCGGCGGGGGTGGCGGCGCTCAGCGCGTCCTCGTCCACTCCGCTGACGATCACCCGGGGGTCCAACCCGGCCTGGCGGAGCAGCCCGAGCCGGGCGGGGGAGGCGGAGGCGAGCACGAGGGTACGGCGATCGGTCATGCGGGCCAGCGTAGGGCAGCGGAGCGCGGCCCTACGCCGGCCGGTCGGTCAGTGGGCCCAACCGGAGGTCCGCCAGGCGTGGGCGCCGGGGCGGGGGGTGGCGCGGACGCGCCGGGCGGGGTCGGTCCACGGGGAGGCCGGGCCGCTCGCCGAGCGACGCGCCGCCTCGGCGGCGGCCGCGCCGGCGGCGGCCCGGGCTTGGACCACCGCCAGGACGGTGGCCAGCTCCTCGGGGGTCGGCTGCCCGTGCAGCACCTGGATGGGGGGCATCATCGGGTCCTTTCCGTTCACAGGGCCGCTTGGTGGGCTGCTCCTGCGCTGCGGGCGGGTGCGGCCTCGTTCCTCGGCCACCCCCACCCTCCGCTGCGTCGCAGCCCAGTCGCTCGGCGGGGAGGTGGGGCGAGCCCTACAGAGGGATGTTCCCGTGCTTCTTGGGCGGCAGCACCTCGCGCTTGCCGCGCAGCGCCCGCAGCCCGCGCACGATGTGCCGGCGGGTCTCGGAGGGCGCGACCACCGCGTCCACGTAGCCGCGCTCGGCGGCGAGGTACGGGTTGAGCAGGGTGTCCTCGTACTCGGCGACCAGCTCGGCCCGGCGGGCGTCCACGTCGGCGCCGGCGGCCGCGGCGTCGGCCAGCTCGCGCCGGTAGACGATGTTGGCCGCGCCCTGGGCGCCCATCACGGCGATCTGCGCGGTGGGCCAGGCCAGGTTCAGGTCGGCGCCCAGGTGCTTGGAACCCATCACGTCGTAGGCGCCGCCGAAGGCCTTGCGGGTGATCACGGTGATCAGCGGCACGGTGGCCTCGGCGTAGGCGTAGATCAGCTTGGCGCCGCGCCGGATGATGCCGTCCCACTCCTGGCCGGTGCCCGGCAGGAAGCCGGGCACGTCCACGAAGGTGAGCACCGGGATGTTGAAGCTGTCGCAGGTCCGCACGAAGCGCGCGGCCTTCTCGCTGGCCGCGATGTCCAGGCAGCCGGCCAGGTCCAGCGGCTGGTTGCCGACGACGCCCACCGGCTGGCCCTCGACCCGGCCGAAGCCGGTGATGATGTTGCGGGCGTACAGCGGCTGGGTCTCCAGGAACTCGCCGTCGTCCAGGATGTGCTCGATCACGGTGTGCATGTCGTACGGCTGGTTCGCCGAGTCCGGCACGAGCGTGTCGAGTTCGAGGTCCTGCTCGGTCACCGTGAGGTCCGCTTCCTCGGGGAAGCCGGGCGGGTCGCTCAGGTTGTTGGAGGGCAGGTACGAGAGCAGGCTCTTGACGTACTCGATCGCCTCCTTCTCGTCCGCGGCCAGGTAGTGCGCGTTGCCGGACTTGGTGTTGTGCGAGCGGGCGCCGCCCAACTCCTCCATGCCGACGTCCTCGCCGGTCACCGTCTTGATCACGTCGGGCCCTGTGATGAACATGTGCGAGGTCTGGTCCGCCATCACCACGAAGTCGGTGATCGCCGGCGAGTAGACCGCGCCGCCCGCGCACGGGCCCAGGATCAGCGAGATCTGCGGGATCACCCCGGAGGCGTGCACGTTGCGGCGGAAGATCTCGCCGTACAGGCCGAGCGAGACCACGCCCTCCTGGATCCGGGCGCCGCCGGAGTCGTTGATGCCGATCACCGGGCAGCCGGTCTTCAGCGCGAAGTCCATCACCTTGACGATCTTCTCGCCGAACACCTCGCCGAGCGAGCCGCCGAAGACGGTGAAGTCCTGGGCGAAGACGGCGACCTGACGGCCGTCCACGGTGCCGTAGCCGGTGACCACGCCGTCGCCGTACGGCCGGTTCTTCTGCTGGCCGAAGTTGATCGAGCGGTGCCGGGCGAATTCGTCGAACTCCACGAAGGAGTCCTCGTCGAGCAGTTCGAGAACCCGCTCACGGGCTGTCAGCTTGCCCTTGGCGTGCTGCTTCTCGACCGCCGCGGCGGAGCCGGAGTGCACCGCCTCGTCGATCCTGCGGCGCAGGTCGGCGAGCTTGCCGGCGGTGGTGTGCGGGTCCAGCGACTGGTCGGTGGGCACGTCGGTCATCCCGTGGAGTTCCTCACGTGAGAGGCGCGTTGGAGGGTGGGGGAGTCCGAACCGGACGATGCCGAGGACTACCGTCCGGTAGCGTAGCCAGCCCCGCGCCCTTCGCGTTATGGCCAGCGACACAGTGTGTTAATCAGCGTTTCTGCGGGACGATGGGTCGGCCTGGGGCCGGCCCGTTCGCCCCCCATACGCTAGGGCCATGACCGAGCCAGATCGTCCCCGCCGCAGCGGACTGCGTGGTTTCGGCCACGACGGCCCGTCACCCTGGACCGACCTCGACCGCCCGCCGCTGGACGCCGCCGTGCTGCGCCACGACCTGCTGCTGCCCGGTGGCCTGTGGACCGCGCTCGACGTGGTCGAGGAGACCGGCTCCACCAACAGCGACCTGACCGCCCGGGCCAGGGACGGCGCCGCCGAGGGCGCGGTGCTGATCGCCGAGCGGCAGAACGCCGGGCGCGGCCGGCTGGACCGCAGGTGGAGCGCCCCGGCCCGGTCCGGCCTCTTCCTGTCGCTGCTGCTGCGTCCCACCGTGCCGCGCGAGCGGCTGGGCTGGCTGCCGATCCTGGTCGGCGTCTCGGCGGCCGCCACGCTGCACCGGGTGGCCGGGGTGGAGGTCGGCCTGAAGTGGCCCAACGACCTACAGGTCGAGCACGCGGGCGAGGAGCGCAAGATCGGCGGCATCCTCACCGAGCTGACCGGCGAGGCCGTGGTCGCGGGCCTGGGGCTGAACGTGTCGCTGCGCGAGGAGGAGCTGCCGGTGCCCACCGCCACCTCGCTCGCGCTGGTCGGCGCCGAGGTCACCGACCGCACCACCCTGCTGCGCGCGCTGCTGCGCGAGTTCGCCGAGCTGTACGGCGAGTGGCAGGGGGCGGCCGGCGACCCGCAGACCAGCGGGCTGCTGGCGGCCTACACCCGGCGTTGCACCACGCTGGGGCGCCAGGTCGTGGTGCAACTGCCCGGGGAGCGTGAACTGCGCGGCGAGGCGGTCGCGCTGGACGCCGACGGGCGCCTGGTGGTGCGCGGCGTGGACGGCGCGCGGCAGTCGGTCGGCGCGGGCGACGTGGTGCATCTGCGACCCCAGCCGCGCACCGGCTGAGCACCGGTTCGACGGCGTCGCGACGCGGGTTCGTCAGGTCCGGATGCCCCGGATCGGCGAATTCCGTGCGACCATTCCACCTGGCAACGGTGTGAGGCGCGCCACGTCCCCGGGCGGCGGAGTGCCTCACGAAGGACGGGAACTCAACGGCAAGTGCGGCGACCGCACGGGGACGGACCGGTGGCAGAGGACGACGGCGGGCTCGGGCCGGACGACATCGCGCGGGGCGGTGACGGCCCCGACGAGGCGGACCACACCGTCGCGCTCGACCTGGAGGAGCTGATCCTCGGGGCGCCGCGCCGGTACACCCCGTATCAGGCGGCCCGCACCGCCGAGGTGCCGATGGAGCTGGCCACCCGGTTCTGGCGTGCGATGGGCTTCCCCGACATCGGCCAGCAGCGGGCGCTCAACGACGGCGACGTGATCGCGCTGCGCCGGCTGGCCGGTCTGGTGGAGTCCGGGCTGATCAACGAGTCGATGGCGATCCAGGTGGCCCGCTCCACCGGCCAGACCACCGCCCGGCTGGCCGGCTGGCAGATGGACACCTTCCTGGAGAACCTGACCCAGGCCGCCGAACCGGGGCTGACCAGGGCCGAGGTGGCCTACCCGCTGGTCGAGCTGCTGCTGCCGGAACTGGAGCAGTTCCTGATCTACGTCTGGCGCCGGCAGCTGGCCGCCGTCACCGGACGGGTGGTGCAGGCGGCCGAGGACACCGAGATCACCAGCGGCCGGCTCGCGGTGGGCTTCGCCGACCTGGTCGGCTTCACCCGGCTGTCCCGGCGACTGGAGGAGGAGGAGCTCGGCGAGCTGGTGGAGACCTTCGAGTCCACCTGCGCCGACCTGATCGCCGGTCAGGGCGGGCGGCTGATCAAGACCCTGGGCGACGAGATCCTCTTCGTCTCCGAGGACCCGGTGACGGCGGCCGAGATCGCGCTCAGCCTGGTGGAGACGCTGACCGACGAGGAGAACATCCCGGCCCTGCGGGTCGGCATGGCGTTCGGCACGGTCACCTCGCGGATGGGCGACGTCTTCGGCACCACCGTCAACCTGGCCAGCCGGCTCACCTCGATCGCGCAGCGGGACGCCGTGCTGATCGACGGGGAGTTCGCGGCGGCGCTGGAGCAGGCCGGGGCGGCCGCGCAGGGCGCGGCGGACGGGACGGGCAGTACCCAGGCGCAGCTGGCGGACGCGCTCGCGGCGCACTCCGGGGTGCCGCTGGGCTCGATGGGTCGCGCGGCGGGCGCGGCGGGGGCGCCGCGCTTCCAGCTGCAGGCGATGTGGCGCCGCCCGGTGCGCGGGCTCGGGCTGGTCGAGCCGTGGCTGCTGAGCCGCCGGGCGAAGCCGGCACGGTAGCGCCGGGCAAAGTCGGCACGATAGCAGCTCAATCGCGTGGATTCCGGGCATTTCCGGTAAACCGGGCATATCCTCGGCAATCCCTCCTAGTCTGGTCCCGAACGCGGGAGTACCGGATTCAGCGGCAGGGGTGAACGTGGGCGGTGCGCAGGTGATGGCGGAGCTGGGAGACACCGGCGGCCTCGGGGGCGACCGGAGCGGCGCCCACGGCGACGGGGGCGACCGGGGGAGCGGGAGCGGCGCGGACGCCGAGGAGCGGGCCGAGCGGCTGGACCAGGTGACGGCCATCGGCCTGGACCGCCGGCTACAGGCGGTGGTCGAGCTGGCCCAGGACATGGCCGGCGCGCAGAGCGCGCTGGAGGCCGTGCGGGCCGCCGCCGTGCGGGCCACCGGCGCGCTGGAGGCGACCATGGCCGCCGTCTCGGTCTGGGACCGCGAGTCCGGGCGGCTGCGGGTGCTGGTCAACCACGGTCAGCTGGCGGCCGGCGAGGAGGAGATCCCCGAGGACGAGTCGTATCCGGTGGCCGACTTCCCGGAGATCGTCACCTACCTGGATGAGCACTGGAGCACCGGGCGGCTGCCCAGGGCCTGGGTGCAGACGGCGGAGGACCTGGTCCCGGCCGAGCACGCCGGCTACGGCGGGTACGCGCACCCGGGCGCCGGCGCGTTCTGCCAGCAACGCGCCGCCGGACTGCGCCGGCGCGGGCGGACCTGCTGCCTGGTGGCGCCGATCGTGCTGCACGGGCAGGCCTGGGGTGAGCTCTACCTGGCCCGCGGCGCCGAACTGCCGCTCTTCACCGAGGCGGACGCGCAGTACGCGACCCTGCTGGCGGCCCAGATCTCGGCCGGCCTGGCGCAGACCGAGCGGCTGGCCGACCTGCGCCGGCTGGCCTTCACCGACCCGCTCACCGGGCTGGCGAACCGGCGCGCGGTGGACGCCCGGCTGGAGAGCGCGCTGGCCGACCACAACCGGGACAACACCGTGGTCACGCTGGTGGTCTGCGACGTCAACGGGCTGAAGCGGATCAACGACCTGCACGGCCACGAGATGGGCGACCGGCTGCTGGAACGTTTCGCCGGGCAGCTCTCGATGGCCGGTGCCAAGCTGCCGGGCTCCCTGGCCGCCCGCCTCGGCGGGGACGAGTTCTGCCTGCTGGCGCAGGGGCAGAAGGCGGACGAGGTGGTGGCGGTGGCCGAGGAGCTGTGCGCGAAGGCGCTGCAGTTGGCCGACGGGGAGGGGGTGGCCTGCGGGATCGCCTCGACCGGCGACTCGATCGGCCCTGTCACCACCTCCGACCGGCTCTTCCGGCTCGCCGACGCGGCCCAGTACCGGGCCAAGGCCGCCCGGGCCGCGCACCCGGTGGTGGCCGGGCGCAGCCACGGGCCCGGTCTGACGCCGGACCCGACGGTGCTGCTCGCGGACGCCGCCGACCCGCACCACCGCAGCTCCGACGCCCGCGGCCGCGCGGCCGGGGTGGCGCGTGGCCCGCACGGGGACCGCCGCCGGTTCCGCGGCGCCGCGCACAGCGCCGACCCCGGGCAGTTGCTCACCGTGGTGCTGGCCGCGCTGGACCAGGAGAACGGGCCGCGGGTGCACCATCCGGCCGACACCCTGGGGCGGCTGGCCACCGTCGCGGAGACGGCGACCCGGCTGCTGGACGCGGTCGCCTGGTGGATCTCCTACGTACCGCCGGGCTCGCGCCTGATGCACACCGCCCAGCACGCGGTCTACCGGATGACCAGTGGCCCGACCCCGCGGGCCGGGCGCGGCCTGTCGCCGGGCGCGGCCCGCCGGGCGGAGAGCCTGCGGGCCCGGATCGAGGCACCCGACGCGATCTTCGAGCTCGACCACTACCCGCTCACCCGGCGCGCGGTGGGCGGTGGCAGCTTCGCGCTGCGGACCGGCGCCCCGGGCAACGACGCGGCGGAGGAGGCGGTGCTGGTGGTCGGCGGTTACCGCGGCATGGTGGCGGCGGGCGGTGCCAACCCGGCCGGCGGCTGGCTGGTCGAGCTCTTCGCCGACGACGCCACGCTGCCGCTGGGGCAGGTCGCCGCGGCGTTGCGGACGCTGGTCGCGGTGGCGCTCTCGGGGCCGGCCTCGCCGCCGCCGGGGTGAGGGGGCGTCAGGTGCGGTGGTCGATGGTCGACTTGGCTGACGAGTCCGCGGTGATCCGGTCCGCGGTGATCCGGTCCGCGCTGATCTGCTCCGTGCTGATCTGCTCCGCGGCGCCCCCGTCCCCCGTGATCCGGTCCGCCCGGGTGTACACGTTCGCGCTCTCCCCGCGCAGGAAGCCGACCAGGGTCAGCCCCAGCTCCTCGGCGAGGTCGGCGGCCAGCGAGGAGGGCGCCGAGACCGCCGCCAGCAGCGGCAGCCCGGCCAGCGCCGCCTTCTGGGTCAGCTCGAACGAGGCCCGGCCGCTGACCAGCAGCAGGTGCCCGGTGAGCGGCAGCCGGTCCTCGCGCAGCGCCCAGCCGATCACCTTGTCCACCGCGTTGTGCCGCCCGACGTCCTCGCGGGCGCAGAGCAGCTCGCCGGCCGCCGTGAAGAGGCCGGCGGCGTGCAGCCCGCCGGTCGAGTCGAAGGTGCGCTGGGCGGCGCGCAGCGCGTCGGGCAGCCGGTAGAGCAGCTCGGGGCGGACGGTGAGCGGGTCGTCGGCGGGCTTGAACCGCACATGGGTGCGGACGGCGTCCACCGTGTCCCGCCCGCACAGCCCGCAGGCGCTGGTGGTGAGCAGGTTGCGGTGGGCGGAGAGCGGGAGGCTGTCGGCGCCGCGCAGGGTGGCGTCGACCACGTTGTAGGTGTTCTGCCCGTCAGCGTCCGTCCCCGCGCAGTACCGCAGCGCCGCCAGCTGGTCGCGCCGGTGCAGCAGTCCCTCGCCGACCAGGAAGCCGGCCACCAGGTCGAAGTCGTCGCCCGGGGTGCGCATGGTGACGGTCAGCGCCTCGCCGCCGATCCGGATCTCCAGCGGCTCCTCCGCCGCCAGCGCGTCCGGGCGCGGGGAGCGCTCCGCGCCGCGCAGCCGGACCACCCGCCGCCGTGCCGTCGCCCGTGTCATGCCGCCCCACACCCTTCGCGCCCGTGCCCTTGCCCGCCGTCACCCACCAGCATGAGGCATCCGGGTTTTTGGATGCCCCCACGGTTGTCATATCTTCATTCAGCTGATCTGATAGTGCATATGGATATGCACAGTGCTCCGGCCGCCGACGCGCCGCTCGTTCAGGTCGGCAAGGCCGACGTCACCGCCGAAGACGTGCTCGCCGTGGCACGCGGCAACGCCCGGGTCGAGATCGGCCCGGACGCGCTGGCCGAGATGGCCGTCTCCCGCGCCAGGATCGATGCGCTGGCCGCCGAGCCGCGCCCGGTCTACGGGGTCTCCACCGGGTTCGGCGCGCTGGCCGTGCGCCACATCAGCCCGGAGCTGCGGGCCCAGCTGCAGCGCTCGCTGGTCCGCTCGCACGCCGCCGGCATGGGCCCGGCGGTCGAGCGCGAGGTCACCCGCGCGCTGATGTTCCTGCGGATGAAGACGCTGGCCTCCGGCCGCACCGGGGTGCGCCCGCTGGTCGCCGAGACGATGGCCGCGATCCTCAACGCCGGCATCACCCCCGTGGTGCGCGAGTACGGCTCGCTCGGCTGCTCCGGCGACCTCGCCCCGCTCTCGCACTGCGCGCTGGTGCTGATGGGCGAGGGCCTCGCCTACGGCCCGGACGGCGCCGAGCACCCGGCCGGCGAGCTGCTCGCCGCGGCCGGCATCACGCCCGTCGAGCTGCTGGAGAAGGAGGGCCTGGCGCTGATCAACGGCACCGACGGCATGCTCGGCATGCTGGTGATGGCGATCGCCGACCTCTCCCGCCTCTTCACCACCGCCGACATCACCGCCGCCATGTCGCTCGAGGCGCTGCTCGGCACCGAGAAGGTGCTGGCCCCCGAGCTGCACGGCCCGATCCGCCCGCACCCGGGCCAGGCGCTGAGCGCCGCCAACATGCTCGCCGTCCTCCAGGGCTCCGGCCTGACGGGGCACCACCAGGACGACGCGCCGCGAGTCCAGGACGCCTACTCGATCCGCTGCGCCCCGCAGGTGGCCGGCGCCGGCCGTGACACCCTGGCGCACGCCCGTACCGTCGCCGAGCGCGAGCTGGCCGCCTCGGTCGACAACCCGGTGGTGCTGCCGGACGGCCGGGTGGAGTCCAACGGCAACTTCCACGGCGCCCCGGTCGCCTACGTGCTGGACTTCCTGGCGATCGCCGCCGCCGACCTCGGCTCGATCGCCGAGCGCCGCACCGACCGGCTGCTCGACAAGAGCCGCTCGCACGGCCTGCCGGCCTTCCTGGCCGACGACCCGGGCGTGGACTCCGGTCTGATGATCGCTCAGTACACCCAGGCCGCCCTGGTCAGCGAGAACAAGCGGCTCGCCGTCCCCGCCTCGGTGGACTCGATCCCGTCCTCGGCGATGCAGGAGGACCACGTCTCGATGGGCTGGTCCGCCGCCCGCAAGCTGCGCCAGGCCGTGGACAACCTGGGCCGGATCCTCGCGGTCGAGCTGACCGCCTCGGCCCGCGCCCTGGAGATCCGCACCGTCGACGGCAACGCCCGGCTCGCCCCGGCCACCGCGGCCGCGGTCGCCGCCGCCCGCGAGGCCGGCGTCGGCGGCGCGGGCCGGGACCGCTTCCTGGCCCCCGACCTGGACGCGGCCGAGGCGCTGGTCGCCTCCGGCGCGCTGGTCAAGGCCGTCGAGCAGGTCACCGGGCCGCTGGCCTGACCCACCGCCCCTGGTGAGTGGGGGTCAGGCCCACTCACCACGGGCGGCGCTCAGGCGCCGCCGCTCCTCGCGCTCCTGCTCCTGCCGGTTGTTGAACGCGGCGGCGAAGTTGACGCCGACGATGCCGACCCAGGTGGCGAGCATGCCGGTGATCCCCGCACTGGCGCCGATGGCGGTCAGCGGGACGGCGAAGACCAGCGAGAGGAACGGCAGCTTGCTGCCGCCGCCCCAGCCGCGTCGGCGCTCCTGGCGGTCCTGGCGGTCGGGCCGCTGCGGCCCGTAACCACCGGGCCCGAGGGCGGCGAGGCGCTCGGCGACCCGCTGCTCGACCCGGGCGTCCAGCCGGGCGTCGACCCGGGACAGGAAGGAGTCGACCAGCGCCGACTCGTAGTCGGCACCGAGCTCCTTGCGGGTCTGCAGCGCGGCGTCGAGGTCGGCCCGGAACTCCGAGGGACCACTGTCGTGGCGAGGATCCATGGCACCCAGGGTGGCGCCCGCGGCGGGCTCCGGTAAAGCCGCCGCCGCGCCTCTCAGGGGGAAATCAGGGTGACCCTGAGCCCGGGTCGTCCCGGCGGACGAGACGCCATTGCCCCCACGCCGTACCTGCTGCACAGTACGTCGAAGCCCGTCGAAAGGGACGCACCATGAGGACCAACACCGAGTCGTCCCCGGCACCCTCGGCCCGGCTGCTGGAGCTCTTCGACGGCCACCGCCTGACCCCCACCCAGCGCCGGATCGCGCACGCCCTGGTCCGGCACGCCGCCGAGGCGCCGTTCCTGTCCAGCGTCGAGGTGGCCGAGCTGGCCGGAGTCAGCCAGCCCTCGGTCACCCGGTTCGCGGTCGCGCTCGGCTACGACGGCTATCCGGCGCTGCGCAAGCGCCTGCGCGACCTCGGGGTGGGGGAGCCGGCCGCGCCGCCGGAGTCGCCCTCCGAGGTGGTGCGCAACGAGCACCAGCAGGCCGTGCTGGCCGAGATCGCCCACCTGCGCCGACTGGCCGAGCTGCTCGCCGACCCCGAGCCGATCGTCCGTGCCGCCCGGCTGCTGGCCGCCTCCCGCCCGCTGCCGGTGCTCGGCCTGCGGGCCGCCTCCGCGCAGGCCCGCGGCTTCGCCTACTTCGCCGCGAAGGTGCACCCGGACATCCGGCTGCTCGACGAGGGCGGCTCGATGCTCGCCGACCGGATCGAGCAGGCCGCCGCGGCCGGCGCCAGCGCGCTGCTCTGCTTCGCCCTGCCGCGCTACCCGCGCGAGTTGATGGACGCGCTGACGGTGGCCCGTGACTGCGGCCTGACCGTGCTCACCGTCGCCGACAGCTCCTTCGCCCCGGTCGCGGCGCTCTCCGACCTGCTGCTGCCCGCCGAGGTCGGCACCGGCCTGGTCTTCGACACCGCGTGCGCGCCGATGGTGCTCGGCCGGGTGCTGCTGCAGAGCATGTGCGACGAACTCCCGGGCGCCGAGGCCCGGCTGGAGTCGATCGAGCAGTCGGCCGCGGCGCGCGGACTCTTCCTCGACTAGTCGCTTGGACCGACCGGCAATCGACGCCCGCCTGGAGTAGTACCGCGCGGACCGGGCATCCCCTCCTTGGGACGAACGGGGGTGTCCGCCATGCGCGTGATCCACGAAATGCGACCGGTCGGTCGGCTCGCCTCGGGTGCCGAGGAGTGGGCCTGCCCCGCCTGCGGCCGCCGGGTGGCGCTCGGCCCGCCCGGACCGGGCCTGACCATCCTGGAGGCGGGCGACGAGAGCGCCGTCCACATCGGCCTGGTCGACCCCGCCCCACCTCCCGGCACCGCCGCCGAACGCTACGGCCTGGGCCCGATCCAGGAGATCCCGCGCCCGCCGTCGATGCCGATGCTCCCGGCCGAGGCGGCCCCCGAATCCCCCGAGACGGCCGCGCGCGACCGCCAGTGGCTGGCCGAGATCGGCATCGACTGGGGCGGCGACGAGGCGGCCTGAGGCGCCGTCAGGTCCCGTAGCGGGGGAGGCCGCCGGTGTGCAGCTCGCCGGGCAGCGGCGCGGGCAGCGGGACGGGTTACCTCGTGGTGTCCTCGATCTGTTCGGCCGCCCCGCGAAGCCGACCGGGTCGCACGGTGATCGGTGCCGTCACTGCGTCCTCCACTGTCGATGGGATGGGCCGAGCAGTTGGTGTTCGCGAGCGTCGGAGTGGCGCCCTGGCCATCCGGGGATTCGAGACTGATCGGATGTGGGCAGGGTCTGGTCGGGAGCCGGGTGTTTGGATATATTCAGACTTACAAATCCTGAATGAATCCATCCGCAAGGAGACCGGCAGCATGGCGGAGCAGCAGACGAGTGGTCCGCGCGAGGTGCGCGCGGCGCGTGGGACGAAGCTCAGCACCCAGGGGTGGCAGCAGGAAGCGGCCCTGCGGATGCTGATGAACAACCTCGACCCCGAGGTGGCCGAGCACCCCTCCAAGCTGGTCGTCTACGGCGGCACCGGTAAGGCGGCGCGTGACTGGCGCTCGTACGACGCGATGGTGCGCACGCTGCAGACGCTGAAGCAGGACGAGACCATGCTGGTCCAGTCCGGCCGGCCGGTCGGTGTGATGCAGACGCACGAGTGGGCGCCGCGGGTGCTGATCGCCAACTCCAACCTGGTCGGCGACTGGGCCAACTGGGAGGAGTTCCGCCGGCTGGAGAACCTCGGGCTCACCATGTACGGGCAGATGACCGCCGGGTCCTGGATCTACATCGGCACCCAGGGCATCCTGCAGGGCACCTACGAGACCTTCGCCGCCGTCGCGAACAAGAAGTTCAACGGCACGCTGGCGGGCACCATCACGCTGACCGCCGGCCTCGGCGGGATGGGCGGCGCCCAGCCGCTGGCCGTCACCATGAACGGCGGCGTGGCGATCTGCATCGACTGCGACCCGTCCCGGATCTCCCGTCGGATCGAGCACCGCTACCTGGACGTCGAGGCCAAGAACCTGGCCCACGCGCTGGAGCTCGCCACCGCTGCCCGCGACAAGAAGCAGCCGCTCTCGATCGGCCTGCTGGGCAACGCCGCCGAACTCTTCCCGCAGCTGCTCGCGATGGACGCGCCGATCGACATCGTCACCGACCAGACCAGCGCGCACGACCCGCTGAGCTACCTGCCGATCGGCGTCGAGTTCGACGACATGGCGAGCTACGCCGCCGAGCAGCCGGCCGACTTCACCGTCCGCTCGCGCGAGTCGATGGCCAAGCACGTGGAGGCCATGGTCGGCTTCCAGGACGCCGGCGCCGAGGTCTTCGACTACGGCAACTCGATCCGCGGCGAGGCCCAGCTGGCCGGCTACGACCGGGCGTTCGCCTTCCCCGGCTTCGTCCCGGCCTACATCCGCCCGCTGTTCTGCGAGGGCAAGGGCCCGTTCCGCTGGGCCGCGCTGTCCGGCGACGCGCAGGACATCGCCAAGACGGACAAGGCCGTGCTCGACCTGTTCCCGGAGAACGAGTCGCTGCACCGCTGGATCAAGATGGCGCAGGAGAAGGTGCACTTCCAGGGCCTGCCGGCACGGATCTGCTGGCTCGGCTACGGCGAGCGCGACAAGGCCGGCGAGCGGTTCAACGACATGGTCGCCAACGGTGAGCTCTCCGCGCCGATCGTGATCGGCCGCGACCACCTGGACTGCGGTTCGGTGGCCTCGCCGTACCGCGAGACCGAGGCGATGCTGGACGGCTCCGACGCGATCGCCGACTGGCCGCTGCTCAACGCCATGGTCAACGTGGCCTCCGGCGCCTCCTGGGTCTCCATCCACCACGGCGGCGGCGTCGGCATCGGCCGCTCGATCCACGCCGGTCAGGTCACGGTGGCCGACGGCACCGCGCTGGCGGGCGAGAAGATCCGCCGGGTGCTCACCAACGACCCGGGCATGGGTGTGATCCGGCACGTGGACGCCGGCTACGACCGCGCCGACGAAGTGGCCGCCGAGCGCGGTGTGCGCATCCCCATGGGTGAACTGTGATCCCGTCCTTCGAGGAGATGTGGGCGGAGCTGCTCCCCGTGGGCCGCTCCGCCGCCTCCGGTGGCTACCGCCGGCACGCCTGGAACGCCGCCGACGCGGAGTGCCGGGCCTGGTTCGAGGAGCAGGCCCGGGCTCGCGGCCTGAGCTACGAGCTGGACCGCAACGGCAACCAGTGGGCCTGGCTGGGCGACCCGCAGGGCGAGGACGCCATCGTCACCGGCTCGCACCTGGACTCGGTGCCGGACGGCGGCGCCTTCGACGGCCCGCTCGGAGTGGTCTCCTCGTTCGCCGCGCTGGACGAACTGCGCTCGCGCGGCGCCGAGTTCGGCAAGCCGCTGGCGATCGTCAACTTCGGTGACGAGGAGGGCGCCCGGTTCGGCGTGGCCTGCGTCGGCTCCCGGCTCAGCGCCGGGCTGCTGACCCCGGAGCAGGCGTACGAGCTGCGCGACGCGGGCGGGCGGCGGCTGCCCGACGCGATGGAGCAGGCCGGCCAGGACCCGAGCGCGATCGGCGCCGACCACGAGCGGCTGTCCCGGATCGGCGCCTTCGTCGAGTTGCACGTCGAGCAGGGCCGCTACCTGGGCGAGGACCAGCCGGTCGGGGTGGCCGGGGCGATCTGGCCGCACGGCCGCTGGCGGTTCGACTTCCACGGCGAGGCGAACCACGCGGGCACCACCAGGATCGAGGACCGCCGCGATCCGATGATCACCTACGCGAACACCGTGCTCTCGGCCCGCAAGAAGGCCAGGCTGGCCGGCGCGCTGGCCACCTTCGGCAAGATCGCGGTCGAGCCCAACGGCACCAACGCGATCGCCTCGCTGGTGCGCGGCTGGCTGGACTCCCGGGCCGCCGACGAGGCGACCTTGAACGCGCTGGTCGAGCAGATCCAGCAGGCCGCCGCCGAGCGCGGCGAGCGGGACGGCGTCAAGGTCGAGCTGACCCGCGAGTCGTACACGCCGGTGGTGGACTTCGACGTCCCGCTGCGGGACCGGCTGGTCGCCACCCTCGGCGGCGTCCCGGTGCTGCCCACCGGCGCGGGACACGACGCCGGAATCCTGGCATCCGCCGTTCCGACCGCCATGCTGTTCGTGCGGAACCCGAGCGGCGTCTCGCACTCCCCGGCCGAGCATGCCGAGGTGGCCGACTGCCTCGCGGGTGTGGCGGCACTCGCGGACGTCCTGGAGGACCTGGCATGTCATCAGTGACACAGTGCGCCCAGAACACCGAACCGGCCCAGAGCTACTGGGCCGAGCACGCCTGGCTGCCGCACGTCAACGGTCCGGTGGTCGAGTCCGACGTGCTGATCGAGGTGGCGGCGGACGGCCGGATCGCCTCGGTCACCCCGGACAGCGGGCCCTGCCCGGCGCACGCGGTGCGGCTGCGCGGCCTGCTCGTCCCCGGCCAGGCCAACGCCCACTCGCACGCCTTCCACCGCGCGCTGCGCGGCACCGTGCAGGTGGGCTCCGGCACCTTCTGGACCTGGCGCGACACCATGTACCGGTTCGCCGGCGCGCTCGACCCGGACAGTTACCTGGCGCTCGCCACCGCCGTCTACGCCGAGATGGCGCTGGCCGGCATCACCTCGGTCGGCGAGTTCCACTACCTGCACCACGCCCCGGGCGGCGCCCGCTACGACGATCCCAACGCGATGGGCGAGGCGCTGATCGAGGCCGCCGCCCGGGCCGGGATCCGGATCACCCTGCTCGACACCTGCTACCTCTCCTCCGGCTTCGGCGCCGACCTGACCAAGCCTCAACTGCGGTTCGGGGACGGCGACGCCGAGGCCTGGGCCGAGCGGGCCAGCGCGCTGGCGCCCCGCGAGCACGCCCGGCTCGGCGCCGCGATCCACTCGGTGCGCGCCGTGCCGGCCGAGCAGTTGAGCACGATCGCGCACTGGACGTCGATGCGCAAGGCGCCGCTGCACGTGCACCTGTCCGAGCAGACCGCCGAGAACGACGCCTGCCTGACCGCGCACGGCGTCACCCCGACCCGGCTGCTCGCCGACCACGGGGTGCTCGGGCCGCGCACCAGCGCCGTGCACGCCACCCACCTGACCGAGGAGGACGTCAAGCTGCTGACCGACTCCTCCACGGTGATCTGCATGTGCCCGACCACCGAGCGGGACCTGGCCGACGGCATCGGTCCGGCGCGCCGGCTGGCCAGCGGCGGCTGCCCGGTCACCCTGGGCAGCGACAGCCACGCCGTGATCGACCCGTTCGAGGAGGCCCGCGCGCTGGAGCTCAACGAGCGCCTGCGCGCCCGCACCCGGGGGCACTGGACCGCGGGCGCGCTGCTGCGGGCCGGCACCGAGGACGGCCACGCCTCGCTCGGCTGGCCGGAGGCCGGCCGGATCGAGGCCGGGGCGCTGGCCGACTTCACCGTGCTGGCGCTGGACTCGGTGCGCACCGCCGGCCCGGCCGCGCACCTGGGCGCCGAGACCGCCGTCTTCGCCGCCACGGCGGCGGACGTGCGGCACGTGGTGGTCGGCGGCCGACGGATCGTCGTCGACGGGGTGCACCAGGCCGTCACCGACGTCCCGTCAGCGCTGCGCGACTCCATCGCGGCCCTGCTTTCCTGAACCTCCCCGGCACGAACCACCTCTGAAGGGCTCATGACCAGCACCCTGATCACCAACATCGGCGCACTGGTCACCAACGACCCGTCACACCCCGGCCTGCTCGGCCTCGTCGAGCAGGCCGCCGTGGTGATCGACGGTTCGGTGATCACCTGGACCGGACGGGCCGCCGACGCCCCCGCGGCCGACCGGGTCCACGACGCCGAGGGCCGGACGCTGCTGCCCGGTTTCGTCGACTCGCACGCCCACCTGGTCTTCGCGGGTGACCGGACCGCCGAGTTCAACGCCCGGATGTCCGGCCAGGCCTACACCGCAGGCGGCATCCGCACCACGGTGGCCGCCACCCGGGCCGCCAGCGACGAGCAACTGGACGCCAACCTGGCCCGGTTCATCGGCGAGGCGCTGCGCCAGGGCACCACCACCGTCGAGTGCAAGTCCGGCTACGGGCTCACGGTCGCCGACGAGGCCCGGGCGCTGCGGATCGCCGCCGGGCACACCCCGGAGACCACCTACCTGGGCGCGCACGTGGTCGCGCCCGAGTACGCGGACGACCCGGCCGGCTACGTCGACCTGGTCACCGGCGAGATGCTGGACGCCTGCGCCCCGCACGCCCGGTGGGTGGACGTCTTCTGCGAGAACGGCGCCTTCGACGGCGACCAGGCGCGGGCGATCCTGACCGCCGGGATCGAGCGCGGCCTGACCCCCCGGGTGCACGCCAACCAGCTCTCCCACGGGCCCGGTGTGCAGCTCGCGGTCGAGCTGGGCGCCGCCTCCGCCGACCACTGCACCCACCTGACCGACGCGGACGTGGCGGCGCTGGCCGGGTCCGGCACGGTCGCCACCCTGCTGCCGGGCGCCGAGTTCTCCACCCGGGCCGCCTACCCCGACGCCCGCCGGCTGTTCGACGCCGGAGCCACCGTCGCGCTCTCCACCGACTGCAACCCCGGCTCCAGCTTCACCAGTTCGATGGCCTTCTGCATCGCGGTGGCGGTCCGCGAGATGGGCATGACCCCCGACGAGGCGGTGCACGCCGCCACCCTGGGCGGCGCGCGCGCCCTGCGCCGCACCGACATCGGCCGGATCGCCCCCGGCACCCGCGCCGACCTGCTGCTGCTCGACGCCCCCTCCCCGGTCCACCTGGCCTACCGCCCGGGCGTGCCGCTGACGGCGGCGGTCTGGCGGGCGGGCGTGCGGGAGGTCTGAGCCGGTAGGCGCATGCCGAGAGGCCCGGTACCCGTTCACGGGTACCGGGCCTCTCGGCTACGGGTGCGGGCTGGTCAGTGCACGTCGCCCATCAGCCGGATGACCTTCTTGCGGTACATCACCAGCGCGACGCCGGCGATGATCGCCGCCACGCCCTGCAGGGCGAAGTACCAGGTGCTGCCGGTGGCATTGCCGAGACCCAGCTGGATGATGGCCGCGACGCAGTCGCCCGCCGTGACGGCCAGGAACCAGATGCCCATCATCTGGCTCGCGTACTTGGCCGGCGCCAGCTTGGTGGTGACCGAGAGGCCGACCGGGGAGAGCGACAGCTCGCCGACCGTCTGCACCAGGTAGACCAGCGCCAGCCAGAGCGGGGTGACCTTGACCCCGCCGGAGGCCGCCGCCATCGCCAGCATCATCACCAGGAAGGAGGCGCCGATCAGCAGCAGGCCGATGGCGAACTTCATGGTGGTGCTGGGGTTCTTGGCGCGCCGGGCCAGCCAGACCCAGAGCCAGGCGAAGACCGGGGCCAGCGCCATGATGTAGAGCGGGTTCAGCGACTGGAACCAGCTGGACGGGAAGTGCGCCCCGAAGATCGACAGCTTGGTGTTCTGGTCGGCGAAGACGCTCAGCGTGGAACCGGACTGGTCGTAGATCATCCAGAACACGGCGGCGACGATGAAGAACCAGACGTAGCCGCTGATCTTGGACTGCTCGTGGGCGTCGAGGTCCTTGTCCCGCTTGATCCGGGCGAAGACGACCACCGGAATCGCGATGCCCGCGATGGACAGCGGCCAGACCGCCCAGTTGATGGTGAAGTGGCCGGAGAGCACCACGACGCCGTAGAAGACCACGGCCAGCGCCAGCCAGAGGCCGGCCTTGCGCAGGATCGCGCTCTTCTCGACGGGGGTGATCGGCGAGGAGACCACGCTGCTCTTCGGGCTGAGGTGGCGGCTGCCCAGCAGGTACTGGCCCAGGCCCAGCGCCATGCCGATGCCGGCCAGCGCGAAGCCCAGGTGCCAGTTGACGCTCTGGCCGACGGTGCCGATCACCAGCGGCGCCGCGAAGGCGCCGAGGTTGATGCCCATGTAGAAGATGGTGAAGCCACCGTCGCGACGCGGGTCGTTCGGCCCGTCGTAGAGGTGCCCGACCATCGTCGAGATGTTGGCCTTGAGCAGGCCGGAGCCCACCGCGATGAAGACCAGGCCGACGAAGAACGAGGCCTCGGCCGGCACGGCCAGCAGGAAGTGGCCGATCATGATGATGCCGCCGCCGACGGCGACCGTCTTGCGGGCGCCCCAGAACCGGTCGGCGATCCAGCCGCCGGGCAGGGCCAGCAGGTACACCATGGCGTTGTAGACGCTGTAGATCGCGGTGGCGAGCGCGACCTTCATGCCCAGGCCGCCGTGGGCGTGCGAGGTGATCATGTAGACGACGAGCAGTGCCCGCATGCCGTAGAAGCTGAAACGCTCCCAGGTCTCGGTCATGAAGAGCGTGGCCAGTCCTCGGGGGTGCCCGAAGAAGGTCTTGCCGCCAGAAGGGGTGGCCGGCTGGACGCCGGCGCCCATGGTGGTGGTTGACGCCATCAGTAGTTGTTCCTTGCCTGACTGTCTGGGACACCGCTTCGCCCAGGGGGGTGGGAAGGCGGGCGGGTCCGAGCACCGCGGGGTTCCTGCTCGCTGCTCGGGCAGGTGGGGATTCCGCAGCGCATGACACGGGGACCGGACCACTGTACGTCCCGATTTTCGGCGACATGGGATGACAAAAGCCACCAATTAGATAACGGTCGCAGGGGCTTGGCCGGGCCGGAGTCAAGAAATCGATGGTACGACAGGATGAGCTCCTTCGAAGCCAAGGTCCAACGGAAGAATCTGCGCTCGCACCGGGTGCCCGCCCCAGCCTCGGCCGTTACCTGATCCGGCCCGCCGACTACCCGCTGTGAACTACTTCACAGCCGGTAGCCCGGGGCGATCCGCTCGCGCGCGCCCGTGCGGGTCTGATCGCGGGGCCCCGGGCCGACTACGATTCGCACATGACCTGTGTGCTGCTCGCCGAGGACGACCCGGCTATCTCGGAACCGCTGGCCCGCGCCCTGCGTCGCGAGGGCTACGAGGTGCTCGTCCGGGAGGACGGTCCGGCCGCCCTGGAGGCGGGCCTGGAGGAGGAGGTCGACCTGGTCGTCCTCGACCTCGGCCTGCCGCAGATGGACGGTCTGGAGGTCTGCCGCCGGCTGCGCGCGGACGGCAAGAGCTGCCCGGTGCTGGTGCTCACCGCCCGCGCCGACGAGGTGGACACCGTGGTCGGCCTGGACGCCGGTGCCGACGACTACGTCACCAAGCCGTTCCGGCTGGCCGAACTGCTCGCCCGGGTCCGGGCCCTGCTGCGGCGCGGCAACGTCGACTCGCTCTCCACCGGCGCGCACGGCGTGCGGATCGACATCGAGTCGCACCGCGCCTGGGTCGGTGAGGAGGAACTCACGCTCTCCGCCAAGGAGTTCGAGCTGCTGCGGGTGCTGGTCCGGGACGCGGGCCGGGTGGTCACCCGGGAGGACATCATGCGTCAGGTCTGGGACACCACCTGGTGGACCTCCACCAAGACCCTGGACATGCACATCTCCTGGCTGCGCAAGAAGCTCGGCGACGACGCGACCAACCCCCGCTACATCGCCACCGTGCGCGGCGTGGGTTTCCGCTTCGAGAAGAACTAGGGCCGGGGCACCACCGCGTGAAGCGCAGGATGATCAACTCGCTGCTGGGCGTGGTCCTGGTGGTCGTGGTGGTGTTCTGCGTACCGCTGGCCCTGGTCGAGAAGCAGAGCATCGTCAACACCGCGCAGGACCGGGTGGACGCCGCGGCGGTGCGGCTGCTCGGACTGGTGGAGAGCCGGCTGGCGGCGGGCGAGCCGGTCACCCAGGAGCGGATCGGCACCCAGGCCATCGAGGGGGACTACGCCGAGATCCGGATCCCGGGCCAGCCGCTGATCACCATCGGCGACCGGCCCAAGGGCAACCCGCTGAAGGCCACCGAGCCCGGACCCAGCGGCGAGACGGTCACCGTCGAGCAGTCCCGCACGGATGTCACCCGCGAGATCGGCGACATGCTGCTGCTGCTCGGCCTGGTGACGCTGCTGGCCGTGCAGACGGCGGTGGCCCTCGCGGTCTGGCAGGCCCGGCGCCTGGCCCGCCCGCTCACCGACCTGGCCGAGACCGCCGAGCGGCTCGGCTCCGGCGATCCGCGCCCGCGCGACCGCCGCTTCGGGGTGCCCGAACTGGACCGGGTGGCCGAGGTGTTGGACGCCAGCGCCGAGCGGATCGGCCGGATGCTCACCGCCGAACGCCGGCTGGCCGCCGACGCCTCGCACCAGCTGCGCACCCCGCTGACCGCGCTCTCCATGCGGCTCGAGGAGATCACCGCGCTCGCCCACCAGCCGGAGACGGTCCGCGAGGAGGCCACCATCGCGCTGCAGCAGGTGGAACGGCTGACCGACGTGGTCCAGCGGCTGCTCACCAACCAGCGCGACACGCACGGCCCGAGCACCGGCGGCTTCCAGTTGGACGAGGTGATCCGCCAGCAGCGCGAGGAGTGGGCGGCCACGATGCGCGGCGCCGGGCGGCGGCTGGTGATCGAGGGCCTGGGCGGGGTGGTCGCGCTGGGCACCCCGGGCACCGTCTCCCAGGTGCTGGCCACGCTGATCGAGAACTCGCTGATGCACGGCGCCGGCACGGTCACCCTGCGGGTGCGGCCCTCCGGCAGCTCGGTGGTGGTCGAGGTGCAGGACGAGGGCCAGGGGGTGTCGGCCGAGCTGGGCAACCGGGTCTTCGAGCGGGCCGTCAGCGGGCACAACTCCACCGGCATCGGCCTGGCGGTGGCCCGTGACCTGGCCGAGGCGGACGGCGGGCGCCTCGAACTGCTCTCGCTCAAGCCGCCGGTCTTCGCACTCTTCCTCAACCGGGCCGTGGCGGCCTGACGGTCACTTGATGTACTGCGCGCTCTCCTCGGCCACCAGGATCCGCTCGGCCTGCGCGACCACCGGCTGGGCCGGCTGCTGCTCGTGCTCGGCCAGCTCCGGCATCGCCTTGAAGACCCAGGTCCGGTAGGAGAAGAAGCGGAACAGCGTGGCCACGCCGGTGCCCGCCATCTTCGAGGCGTTCAGCGCGAGGGTGCCGGTCATGCCCAGGGTGTAGGTGGTGAACCAGACCGTGCCGTTCTCGATCAGCAGGCCGATCCCGCTGAACACCAGGAAGAGCGTGATCTCCCGGCGGCGCGAGGCCGCGTCACTGTCCCGGTACACCCAGTACCGGTAGCCGGCGTAGTTGACCAGGATCGCCACCACGGTGCCGATCACCGAGCAGCGCACCGGCGCCCAGTGGGTGGCGTGGATCATCGCGTTGGAGACGCCGAAGTTCACCACGATGCCGCCCAGCCCGACCACCGCGAACTTCATGACCTCGCCGGAGACGCCGCGCAGCCGCTGGGTCAAGGAGGTGCGGCGCTGCGCGCTGTGCTTGCTCATCCGGTGGTCTCCTGTGCGGCTGCTCCCCGGAGCCTGCCATGGCTCGGGGCGGAAGTGGCTTGCGGGCGAGGGCACATGATCAGCTCAGTGCCCCGGTCGGGTCCGGCCATCCAGGCTACCGGCTCCCGCACGACCCTCCCGCGCGCGATCCGCTGCCACCGTCCCGCCCGGCCTACCCGTGGCCGGGCGTTCACCCCGTGGGAGCTGCCCGGATATCCTGGCAGGGTGACTTTCCCGGGCAGCATTAAATTTCCAACGGTGGGCGTGGTAGGCGGCGGGCAGCTTGCCCGCATGGCGCACCAGGCGGGCATCCCGCTCGGCATCCGCTTCAAGCTCCTCGCCGACACCCCGCAGGACTCCGCCTCGCAGGTGGTGGCCGACACCGTGCTCGGCGACTACCGGGACCTGGAGACGCTGCGCCGCTTCGCCGCCGACTGCGACGTGATCACCTTCGACCACGAGCACGTCCCCACCGAGCACCTGCGCGCCCTGCTGGCCGACGGCGTCGCGGTGCGCCCCGGCCCCGACGCGCTGGTGAACGCCCAGGACAAGGGTGTGATGCGGGCCAAGCTGGACTCGATCGGCGCCCCCTGCCCGCGCCACCGCCTGGTCGCCGACCCGGCTGACGTCACGGCCTTCGCCCACGAGGGCGAGGGCTACCCGGTCGTGCTGAAGACGGTGCGCGGCGGCTACGACGGCAAGGGCGTCTGGGTCGTCGAGGACGAGGAGCAGGCGCACGCGCCCTTCCTGGCCGGCGTGGCGGTGCTGGCCGAGGAGAAGGTCGACTACCTGCGCGAACTGGCCGCGAACGTGGTCCGCTCACCCAGTGGTCAGGCGGTCGCCTATCCGGTGGTGGAGAGCCTGCAGGAGAACGGCGTCTGCGCCGAGGTCACCGCGCCGGCTCCCGAGCTGGACCCGGAGCTGGCCGGGCAGGCCCAGGCACTGGCGCTGCGGATCGCCGGCGAGCTGGACATCGTGGGCCACCTGGCGGTCGAGCTGTTCCAGACCCGCGACGGCCGGATCCTGGTCAACGAACTGGCGATGCGCCCGCACAACTCCGGCCACTGGTCGATCGACGGCGCCGTCACCTCGCAGTTCGAGAACCACCTGCGGGCCGTCCTCGACCTGCCGCTCGGCGACCCGCGCCCGCGCGCCAGGTGGACCGTGATGGTCAACGTGCTCGGCGGCGACTACCCCGACATGTACCACGCCTTCCTGCACTGCATGGCTCGCGACCCGGGCCTGCGGATCCACATGTACGGCAAGGACGTGAAGCCCGGCCGCAAGGTCGGCCACGTCACCGTCTTCGGGGACGACCTCGAGGACGTGCGCGAGCGCGCCCGCCACGCGGCCGCCTACCTGAGAGGCACGATCACCGAATGACCAGCAGCACCACGCCGCTCGTCGGCATCGCGATGGGTTCCGACTCCGACTGGTCCGTGATGGAGGCCGCCGCACAGGCGCTCGACGAGTTCGAGGTGCCGTACGAGGTCAACGTCCTCTCCGCGCACCGGATGCCGCGCGAGATGATCGGCTACGGCGAGCAGGCCCACCGGCGCGGCCTGAAGGCGATCATCGCCGGCGCCGGCGGTGCGGCCCACCTGCCGGGCATGCTGGCCTCGGTGACCCCGCTGCCGGTGATCGGCGTCCCGGTCCCGTTGCGCTACCTGGACGGCATGGACAGCCTGCTCTCCATCGTGCAGATGCCGGCCGGCGTGCCGGTGGCCACCGTCTCGGTGGCCGGCGCGCGCAACGCGGGCCTGCTGGCGGTGCGGATGGTCGCCGCCTTCGACCCGGAGCTCAGCGAGAAGATGACCGAGTTCCAGGCGGAGCTGAACGCCCAGGCCACCGAGAAGGGCAAGAAGCTGCGCGCCAAGGTGGCGGGTTCCGCTTCCTTCGGCTTCAGCCGGTAGCAGGATGGGGTCCATGACCCTTGATCGGCTGGACATCGCCCGGACCCTGCTCGCCGCCGCCCCCGTGGTGGACGGCCACAACGACCTGCCGTGGGCGATGCGCAACCAGGTCGGCTACGACCTGGACGCCATCGACCTGGCCGCCGACCAGCGCGGCCGGCTGCACACCGACCTCGACCGGCTGCGGGCCGGCGGGGTCGGTGCGCAGTTCTGGTCCGTCTACGTCAGCGCCAAGCTGGCGGGGGACCGGGCGGTCACCGCGACCCTCGAGCAGATCGACTTCGTGCGCGCGCTGGTCGACCGCTTCCCGCACCGGCTGCGGCTCGCCCTGACGGCCGACGACATGGAAGCCGCCCGGGCCGAGGGCAGGATCGCCTCGCTGATGGGGGCCGAGGGCGGACACAGCATCAACTCCTCGCTGGCCACCCTGCGCGCGCTCTACCAGCTGGGCGTGCGGTACATGACGCTCACGCACAACGACAACGTCCCGTGGGCCGACTCCGCCACCGACGAGCCGGCCGCCCACGGCCTCACCCGCTTCGGCGAGGAGGTGGTCCGGGAGATGAACCGGCTGGGCATGCTGGTCGACCTCTCGCACACCTCGCCCGACACCATGCGCCACGCGCTGCGGGTCAGCCAGTCGCCGGTGATCTTCTCGCACTCCTCCTCGCGCGCGGTGCACGATCACCCGCGCAACATCCCCGACGACGTGCTCGCCCAGCTGCCCGCCAACGGGGGCGTGGCGATGGTCACCTTCGTGCCGCAGTTCATCTCGGCCGAGGCGCACGGCTGGACCGACCGGGCCGCCCGGGCGCTGGAGGCGCAGGGATTCCACGCCCTGGCGCACACCCCCGACGCGATGAAGGTGCTGCGCGCCTTCGAGGCCGACGACCCGCGCCCGATCGCCACCACGGCCACCGTCGCCGACCACCTGGACCACATGCGCGACGTGGCCGGCGTCGACCATCTCGGCATCGGTGGTGACTTCGACGGTGTCGCCTTCACCCCGGCCGGCCTGGACGACGTCTCCGGCTATCCCAACCTGATCGCCGAACTCCTCGACCGCCGCTGGTCCGAGGCCGACCTCGCCAAGCTCACCTGGGGCAACGCGGTGCGGGTGCTGCGCGCCGCCGAGGACGCGGCCCGCGAGCAGGCGGTCACCCGGAAGCCCTCCATCGCCACCCTGGAGCAGCTGGACGGCCAGGACGGCTGAGAAGCGTCACAGCAGCGGGATCTCGATCGCCGGGCAGCGGTCCATCACCATCCGCAGCCCGGCGGCCGTGGTCCGCCGGTACGCGTCCTCGTCGATCACGTCGAGCTGGAACCAGACGGCCTCGGCTCCCTTGGCCACCGCCTGGTCGGCCACCTCGCCGGCCAGCGAGCTGTTCACGAAGACGTCGACCACGTCGACCTGGAACGGGACGTCCGCCAGCGTCGGATACCCGGGCTCGCCGAGCACCGTCTCGGCCTTGGGATGCACCGGCACGATCCGCTTCCCGTAACGCTGCAGCACCTGGGCCACCCCGTAGGCGGCGCGCCGGGTGTTGTTGGACAGGCCCACCACGGCCCAGGTGTCGCCGGTGGCGGTGAGGATCTCGCGGACGGTCGCCCGGTCGCGGAAGTCCCGGTCGCCGAAGTCGCTGTCACGGAAGTCGCGGTCACGGAAGTCGGTCATACGCGGTCCAACAGCACTGCCGGACCCGGCATTCCGAGGCCTCAGCTCGGCCGGCCCATCGCCCGGTAGGTCCAGCCCGCCGCCCGCCAGTGCTCGGCGTCCAGCACGTTGCGGCCGTCCAGCAGGCGCCGTTCGGCGACCAGTTCGCCCAGTGCCACCGGGTCCAGCGTGCGGAACTCCTGCCACTCCGTCAGGTGCAGCACCACATGGGCGCCGGTGACCGCCTCGATGGCGGAGTCGGCGTAGGAGAGGGAGGGGAACATCTTGCGGGCGTTGTCCATCGCCTTGGGGTCGTAGACGGTGACCTGCGCGCCCTGCAGCTGGATCTGCGCCGCCACGTTGAGCGCCGGCGAGTCGCGGATGTCGTCCGAATCGGGCTTGAAGGAGGCGCCGAGCACGGCGACCCGGCGGTCCAGGAAGCCGCCGCCGCACTGCTCGCGGGCCAGCTCCACCATCCGGGAGCGCCGGCGCATGTTGATCGAGTCGACCTCGCGCAGGAAGGTCAGTGCCTGGTCGGCGCCCAGTTCCCCGGCCCGGGCCATGAACGCGCGGATGTCCTTGGGCAGGCAGCCGCCGCCGAAGCCGAGGCCGGCGTTGAGGAAGCGGCCGCCGATCCGCTCGTCGTAGGAGAGGGCCTTGGCCAGCAGCGTCACGTCGGCGCCGGCGCTCTCGCAGACCTCGGCCATCGCGTTGATGAAGGAGATCTTGGTGGCCAGGAAGGAGTTGGCGGCGGCCTTCACCAGCTCGGCGGTCGCGTAGTCGGTGACCACCATCGGTACGCCGTCGGCCAGCGGGATCGCGTACACCTGGCGCAGCAGCGCCTCGGCCCGGCCGCCCTCGCGCACGCCGATCACGATCCGGTCGGGGTGCAGGGTGTCGCCGACCGCGTGGCCCTCGCGCAGGAACTCCGGGTTCCAGGCCAGCTCGACGCCGTCGCCGGCCGGGGCCAGCGCGGCCAGCCGCTCGGCCAGCCGGTGCGCGCTGCCCACCGGGACGGTGGACTTGCCGACCACCAGGACCGGTCGGGTCAGGTGCGGGGCCAGCTGGTCCACCGCGAGGTCGACGTAGGACATGTCGGCGGCGAACTCGCCCTTCTTCTGCGGGGTGTTCACGCAGATGAAGTGGATGTCGGCGAACTCGGCGACCTCCTGCGGGGAGGAGGTGAAGCGCAGCCGCTCGGTCGAGTCCGGGTGGCCGACGACGTGCTTGACCAGCAGCTCGGACAGGCCGGGCTCGTACATCGGCACCTGGCCGGCCGACAGCGCGGCCAGCTTGTCCGGGTCGATGTCCAGCCCCAGTACTTCGAAGCCCAGTTCGGCGAGGGCGGCGGCGTGGGTGGCGCCGAGATAGCCGGTACCGATCACCGAGATTCGCAGGGCCACGGGGCTTCCCCTTCGCGGGCTGCCGGGGTATGACCGGCATGCAGAGCAGGATCGGACAAGGACTGAGGTGCAGCGACCCGATGGTATCCGCCCGTCGGCATGTCACCGACGTCACGTCTGGTCATCGGGCCCCCCGGGCCTAGAATGAGCATCTACTTAACGGTAATTAACGTCGTTTCGCAGAGGGGCAGCAGACCATGGCTGGCAACGCCGATTTCGACCTCTTCCGGATCTCGGAGGAGCACGAGATGCTCCGCGAGACGGTCCGCGCGCTCGCCGAGGCCAAGATCGCCCCGTTCGCGGCGGACGTGGACGAGCACGGCCGCTTCCCGCAGGAGGCCCGGGACGCGCTGGAGGCCAACGAGCTGCACGCGGTGCACGTGCCCGAGGAGTACGGCGGCGCCGGCGCCGACGCGCTGGCCACCGTCCTGGTGATCGAGGAGGTCGCCCGGGTCTGCGCCTCCTCCTCGTTGATCCCGGCCGTCAACAAGCTCGGCTCGCTGCCGGTGCAGCTGTCCGGCTCCGAGGAGCTGAAGCAGAAGTACCTGGGCGCGCTGGCCCGCGGTGAGGGCATGTTCTCGTACTGCCTCTCCGAGCCGGACGCCGGTTCGGACGCGGCGGGCATGAAGACCCGCGCGGTGCGCGACGGTGACTTCTGGGTGCTCAACGGCGTCAAGCGGTGGATCACCAACGCCGGCGTCTCTGAGTTCTACACCGTGATGGCGGTCACCGACCCCGAGAAGCGCTCCAAGGGCATCTCCGCCTTCGTGGTGGAGAAGGGCGACGAGGGCGTCTCCTTCGGCGCACCGGAGAAGAAGCTCGGCATCAAGGGCTCGCCGACCCGCGAGGTCTACCTGGACAACGTCCGGATCCCGGCCGACCGCATGATCGGCGAGGAGGGCACCGGCTTCGCCACCGCGATGAAGACCCTGGACCACACCCGGATCACCATCGCCGCCCAGGCGTTGGGCATCGCCCAGGGTGCGCTGGACTACGCCGCCGGCTACGTCAAGGAGCGCAAGCAGTTCGGCAAGCCGATCGGCGACTTCCAGGGCGTCCAGTTCATGCTCGCCGACATGGCGATGAAGCTGGAGGCGGCCCGCCAGCTCACCTACGCCGCCGCCGCCAAGTCGCAGCGCGTCGATGCCGACCTGACCTTCTTCGGCGCGGCCGCCAAGTGCTTCGCCTCGGACGTCGCGATGGAGGTCACCACCGACGCCGTCCAGCTGCTCGGCGGCTACGGCTACACCCGTGACTACCCGGTGGAGCGGATGATGCGCGACGCCAAGATCACCCAGATCTACGAGGGCACCAACCAGGTGCAGCGGATCGTCATGGCCCGTAACCTGCCGAGCGCCTGACCTGCCGTCACGTACGTCCGCCGACCCCCGCGTCCCGTCCAGGGCGCGGGGGTCGGCGTCTGTTACGCGTGTTACGGGGCTGGGACGGATGAGGGCGAACTGGGTGTCGGACAAGAGCGTCGTGAGGGGAGAAGACGACACCACACCCGCAGGGGAGCAGTCATGAAGGTCAGCAAGGCGGCGGCGATCGCGGCCACCACGGTCGCGCTGGCGCTGGGCGCGGTCGCGTGCAACGACGACGTTCCGTCGACCAGCAACGCCAACCCGCCCGCCGCGGCCGCGCCCGCCGCATCGCAGGCGCCCTCGGCGGCCGCCGGCGGCAAGTCCACGGCCAAGCCGGCCGCTCCGGTCGGCAGCGCCAAGCCCGCCGCTCCGGCCGGCAGCGCCAAGCCGACCGCCGTCTCGGAGCGTTGCCACACCAACGAGTTGACGGCCGACATCCAGCTGCAGCCGGACTTCCCCGGCAAGGCGATGGTGATGCTGACCAACAAGGGTTCGCGCACCTGCACCGTGTACGGCTACCTCGGCTACGGCGGTCTGCTGGCCGACAACAGCCCGGTGACGCTGGGCACCAACCGGGTCGCCTACCCGGGGCAGTCGGTCGCCGCCAAGCTCGCGCCCGGCACCACCGCCTTCTCCGGCCTCAAGTGGAACTCCTGCGACAAGGCCGACCCCAGCTGCCACGTGCTCGCCGGGGTGACCATCACCCCGCCGGACGAGACCACCCAGCTGACCGCCAGCGTGCTCGGCACGGACGGCAAGCCGCTGCCGCAACTGGCCGTCTCCGCCGCGGGGTTCACCGTCGGCACGCTCCAGCCGAGCAACGAGGGTGTCGTCTTCACCTCGTAGCGCGCGCCGGCAGACCGGAAGCCCTCCCGCCCCGTCAGTCCGGGGCCGGAGGGCTTCGTCGGCTGTGCTCAGAAGTGTTCTGCTCAGCAGGTCAGCAGGGTCAGGAGACTCAGAAGGTGGGAACCGCGGTGTCGTTCTTGATCGCGTCGAAGACCTGGGTGGCCTCGCTCTGGTTCCACTTGACCGCCGACTCGCCGGTGCTGGTGTGGTAGTCGGCGTTCCCGATCGGGATGGTGATGCTCTTGCCGCCACCGCTGCTGACCGTCTTCATCGCCTCGAAGAGCGTGGCCAGGTCGGTCAGTCCGGTGTTCTTGTCGACGATCAGGGTGTCCAGCCCGGAGCCGATCAGCGGGTAGACGGTGAACGGGTCGAGCAGCGTGGTCGGCGAGGCCGCCTGGTGGGCCAGCGCGGAGAGGAACTTCTGCTGGTTGCGCATCCGGCCCAGGTCCTGGTCGGCCATCTGGTGCCGCTGGCGGACGAAGGCCAGCGACTGGGTGCCGTTCAGGGTCTGGCAGCCGGCCTTCAGGTTCAGCCCGGAGTCCTTGTCCTGGATGTCCTGGGCTATGCACATGTTCACCCCGCCCACCGCGTCCACGATGCCGACGAACCCGGCGAAGCCGACCTCGGCGTAGTGGTCGATGTGGATGCCGGTGTTCTGCTCGACGGTCTGCACCAGCAGCGGGCCGCCGCCGTTGTCGAAGGCTGAGTTGATCTTCGAGGTGGTGGCCTTGATGGTCTTCCCGCTGCCCGAGGTGTCCAGGTGCGCCGGGATCGGCACCCAGGAGTCGCGCGGGATGCTCATCAGCGTGTTCCCGTGGGCGCCGATGTGCAGGATCATCATCGAGTCGCTGCGCTTGCCCACGTCCGAACCGGTGTGCAGGTTCTGCTTCTGGGCGTCCGACAGGCCGTCGCGGCTGTCCGAGCCGACGATCAGCCAGTTCGTCCCCTGGCCCGCCGGCGGGCGGTTGCCGTAGTCGGCCAGCACGTCCTGGTGGTGCAGCTTGGAGTCGGCCCAGAAGTAGGTGCCCACGCCGGTGGCCAGCAGCGCGCCGACCACGCCGAGCACCGTGTACTTGACGATCCGGCCGCGCCGCCACCGCCGGCGACCGCTCGGTCGGGCCCCGGCGCCGTGCGGGTCGAGCGAGGGCGGCAACGGCGGCTCGGCACCGCCGGGCGCACCGCCCTGACCGCCCTGACCGCCGTACCCGCCGCCACCACCGCTCGGACCACCTTGTTGCCACGTGTTCATGTCCCCGAGGATGCCCGATCCGTCCGGTCGGGCACCCATGAGCCGGGTGCCTGTAGCAGAGCTGGTGCACAGGCGCGACGGTTTCGGGGCACGGCCGCCACCGCGCCCGGCCGTGCGCCCCTGAGGGCCGTGCCCCGCGTCCCCTAGGGGGCACCGCTGCCGACCCGTACATCTCTCGTCATCCCGGGTCCTCCCGCCGGATGACGAGCGGTCGGACCGCACCCTCTAGGTTTGACGTATCGGCTCGGCCCTGACTGTCAAGGGGGCCAGGCTTCGGGGGACACCGACCTAGGAGTAGTAGACGTGACGACGGCATCCACAGCCGTGCAGGCTTCCGAGAACCCTGGCGGGCCGTCCGCCAGCGCCGCCGCGGCGCGGCAGGTGACCAAGGCGTACGGTTCGGGCGAGACCAGGGTGACGGCGTTGGACGCCGTCGACGTCGACATCCAACGTGGTCGGTTCACCGCGATCATGGGTCCCTCGGGGTCGGGCAAGTCGACCCTGATGCACTGTCTGGCAGGTCTCGACACGGTCTCGGAGGGTCGGATCTGGATCGGTGACACCGAGATCACCGGCCTGCGGGACAAGCAGCTGACCCGGCTGCGGCGTGACAAGATCGGGTTCATCTTCCAGGCCTTCAACCTGCTGCCGACGCTGAACGCGTTGGAGAACATCACGCTGCCGATGGACATAGCCGGGCGCAAGGCCGATCCGGCCTGGCTCCAGCAGGTGGTGGAGACGGTGGGGCTGGCCGACCGGCTGAAGCACCGTCCGACCCAGCTCTCCGGTGGCCAGCAGCAGCGGGTCGCGGTGGCCCGGGCCCTGGCGGCGCGTCCGGAGATCATCTTCGGTGACGAGCCGACCGGCAACCTGGACTCGCGTTCCGGCGCCGAGGTGCTGACCTTCCTGCGCCGCTCGGTGGACGAGCTGGCGCAGACCATCGTGATGGTCACCCACGACCCGGTGGCGGCGAGCTACGCGGACCGGGTGCTGTTCCTGGCCGACGGGGTGATCGTCGACGAGATGCACGGTCCGACCGCCGACTCCGTCCTCGAGCGCATGCGCCGTTTCGACGGCAAGCGCACCAGCTGAGCCGGGGCCACGACACCATGCTGCTCAAGACCTCACTCCGCAGTCTCCTCGCCCACAAGGGCCGGATGGTCCTGTCGCTGATCGCGATCGTGCTCTCGGTGGCCTTCGTCTCCGGGACCCTGGTCTTCTCCGACACCGCGACCAGCACCTTCGACAAGCTCTTCGCCAGCACCGCCTCCGACGTCCAGGTCAGCCCGGCGCCCCCCAAGGGCGGCAACGCCGCCGACACCGGCGGCAAGACGCTCACCGTCCCGGCCACCACCCTGGCGCAGCTCACCGCCCAGCCCGGGGTGAAGAGCGCCGAGGGCAGCGTCTCGGTGCAGAGCGCCACCCTGGTCAACCCGAAGACCAACAAGGCGGTCGGCCCCACCGGCGGCGCTCCGACCATCGTCGGCGCCTGGGTCCCCGGGCCGCACCCCGCGATGACGGTCACCTCCGGCAGCGCCCCGTCCGGGCCGCGCCAGATGATGATCGACGCGGACACCGCCAAGCACGCGAACCTGCACCTCGGCGACCCGATCCGGATCATCGGAGACCAGGGCACCTTCGACTTCACCATCTCCGGCATCGCGACCTTCACCGGCACCAACCCCGGTGCGGCGCTGGCCTTCACCGACGTGCCGACCGCCCAGCAGGACCTGCTCGGCAGCACCGGCGGCTACACCTCGATCGACCTCTACGGCGACGGCAGCAAGACCGACGACCAGCTCAAGGCCGAGGTCGGCGCGGTGGTCGGCAGCGACTACCAGGCGAAGACGGCCGCCGAGCAGAAGGCCGACAACCAGAAGGGCATCGGCTCCTTCCTCGACTTCATGAAGTACGTGATGCTCGGCTTCGCCGGCATCTCGCTGCTGGTCGGCGCCTTCCTGATCATCAACACCTTCTCCATGCTGGTCGCCCAGCGCACCCGTGAGATCGGCCTGTTGCGGGCGCTCGGCGGCAGCCGCAAGCAGGTCAACCGCTCGGTGCTGATCGAGGCGTTGCTGCTCGGCGTGATCGGCTCCACCCTGGGCATGGCCGCGGGCCTGGGCATCGCACTGCTGCTGATCCAGCTGATGAAGCTGGCCGGGATGAACCTGTCCACCTCCCTGGACATCAGCGCGAGCGTCCCGATCGCCTCCTACCTGGTCGGCATCGTGATCACCGTGCTGGCCGCCTGGATCCCGGCCCGCCGGGCCGGCAAGGTCTCCCCGATGGCCGCGCTGAGCGACCACGGCACGCCCAGCGAAGGCGCCTCCAACAAGATCCGGATGGCGCTCGGCCTGCTGGTCACCCTCGGCGGCGGCGCGCTGCTCGCGGCGGGGGCCACCGCCAAGCAGCTCGCCGCCGGCGGCTCCGACCTGGGCCTGGGCCTGGTGCTGACGCTGATCGGCTTCGTGATCCTCGGCCCGCTGCTGGCGGGTGTGGTGATCCGGCTCCTCGGCGCCGTGCTGCCCGCCCTGTTCGGCCCGGCCGGACGGCTGGCCCAGCGCAACGCGCTGCGCAACCCGCGGCGCACCGGCGCCACCGCGGCCGCGCTGATGATCGGCCTGGCCCTGGTCACCGGTGCCTCGGTGGTGACCAACTCGATGGTCAGCTCCACCAGCGCGCAGATCGACAAGTCGGTGGGCGCGGACTACATCATCACCGTCAACCACGGCGGGCTGACCGCCCCGATGATCGCCGCCGCCAAGGGCACCGCGGGCCTGGCCCATGTCACCGAGCAGCGGGAACTGCCCGCCACCTTCACGCTGCCCGGCGGCAAGAGCGTGGACCAGCTGGTCTCGGCCGTCTCGCCCACCTTCGCCCAGGACTTCTCGCTGCCGGTCAGCTCCGGCAGCGTGAACGGCCTGGCCGCCGGCGGGATCACGGTCGATGCCAACTTCGCCAAGGACAACAGCCTCAAGGTCGGCGACCGGATCGGCATCGACTACGGCAAGGGCCGCACCCAGAGCCTGCCGATCGCCCTGGTCACCAGCACCGGCAACCAGATCTTCGACCGGCACTTCTTCGCCACCATCGACACCGTCGACCAGGCGGTGCCGGCCGACCAGCAGCCGACCGACGTGGTCGTCTTCGGCAAGGCGGCGGCCGGGGCGGACGTCGAGAAGACCCTGACCGCCCTCCAGGACTCGCTGAACGCCTACCCGCAGGTCTCGGTGCAGGACCAGGCCGGCTACAAGAAGCTCGTCCAGAAGAGCGTGGACACCCTGCTCTACCTGGTCTACGGGCTGCTCGGACTGGCGATCATGGTCGCGGTGCTCGGCGTGGTCAACACGCTGGCCCTCTCGGTGGTCGAGCGGACGAGGGAGATCGGCCTGCTGCGGGCGATCGGCCTGTCCCGCCGTCAGCTGCGCCGGATGATCCGCCTGGAGTCGGTGGTGATCGCCCTCTTCGGCGCGATCCTCGGCACCGGCCTGGGCCTGAGCTGGGGCATCACCACCCAGCGGGTGCTGCGCAACTCCGGCCTGAACGTGCTGTCGGTCCCGGTGGGCACCATCGTGGTGGTGCTGCTGCTCTCGGCGGTGGTCGGCCTGCTGGCCGCCCTGCTGCCGGCCTTCCGGGCCGCTCGGATGAACGTGCTGGCGGCCATCGCGAGCGGCTGAACCAGCGGCTGGGAGCCGGTCGGAGTTCGGCCGGCTCCCAGCGTTCTCCCAGCTGACCATCCGTCAGCCACCAGGCCGGGCGCTCCCGCGGGGGAGGAGCGCCCGGCTCTGGCTGTTCACCCGTTTCCGGTACCGTGGGGCGCGATGAACGACATGGCTGCTGAGGAGCTGCCGGCGGTCTCCGTGATCATGCCGGTGCTCAACGAGGAACGACACCTTCGCACCGCCGTCCGGCGCATCCTGGAGCAGGACTACGCCGGGGCCATGGAGGTGGTGATCGCACTCGGTCCCTCCACCGACCGGACCGACGCGATCGCGGCCGAGCTGGCCGCCGCGGACCCCCGGGTGCGGACCGTGCCGAACCCCAGCGGGCGCACCCCGGCCGGGCTGAACGCCGCGATCCGCGCCTCCTCCCACCCGATCGTGGTCCGGGTGGACGGCCACGGCCTGCTCACCCCCGGCTACATCACCACCGCCGTGCGGCTGCTCGGCGAGATGGACGCGGCCAACGTCGGCGGCATCATGCACGCCGAGGGCGAGACGGAGTGGGAGAAGGCCGTCGCCGCCGCGATGACCGCCAAGATCGGCGTGGGCAACGCCGCGTTCCACACCGGCGGCCTGGCCGGCCCGGCCGAGACCGTCTACCTCGGCGTCTTCCGCCGCGAGGTGCTGGAACGCCTCGGCGGCTACAACGAGGAGTTCATCCGCGCCCAGGACTGGGAGCTGAACTACCGGATCCGCCAGGACGACGGCCTGATCTGGTTCACCCCGCAGCTCAAGGTCACCTACCGGCCGCGGCCCAGCGTGCGCGCGCTCGCCAAGCAGTACAAGGACTACGGCCGCTGGCGCCGGGTGGTCACCCGCTACCACCGCGGCTCGGTCAACCTGCGCTACCTGGCCCCGCCGAGCGCGCTGGTCGCGGTGCTGCTCGGCCTGGTGCTGGGGGCCGCGGTGCACCCGGCCTTCTACGTGGTGCCGGCCGGCTACGCCCTCGGGATCCTCGGCGGCTCGCTGCTCGAAGGCCGGGGCCTGTCCGGCAAGGCCCGGCTGCAGCTGCCGGTGGCGCTGGCGACCATGCACTTCAGCTGGGGCTTCGGCTTCCTCACCTCGCCGCGCAGGCTGGCGGCCAAGGTGATCGCCAGCACGGCACCGCGCACCGAGCCGGTTCCGTCCCGTACCGGCTGAGGGGTATTGCCGCTACCGTCAGTGGTATGACCGAGGCGGTGCGTATCGAAGCCAGCGCGGACGTCGATCCGCGGGCGCGGATCGGGGCGGGCAGCACGGTGTGGCACCTCGCCCAGATCCGCGAGGACGTCGTGGTCGGCGCCGAGTGCGTGATCGGGCGCGGCGTCTACCTCGGCCCCGGGGTGCGGCTCGGCGACCGGGTCAAGGTGCAGAACCACGCCCTGGTCTACGAGCCGGCCGTGGTCGAGGACGGGGTGTTCATCGGCCCGGCCGCGGTGCTGACCAACGACCTCTACCCGCGCTCGGTGGCGGTCGACGGCCGGCTCAAGGGTGTGGACGACTGGCTGGCCCGGGGCGTGACGCTGCGTCAGGGCTGCTCGATCGGCGCCCGCGCGGTCCTGGTGGCCGGGGTCACGGTCGGGCGCTGGGCGCTGGTGGCGGCCGGCGCCGTGGTGCACCGGGACGTGCCGGACTTCGCACTGGTGGCCGGAGTCCCGGCCCGCAGGACCGCGTGGGTCGGACGGGCCGGGGAGCCGCTGCGCCGGCTCGGCGTGGACCGCTGGCGCTGCCCGCGCACCGGCGAGGCCTACGCGGAGGCCAACGGGCTGCTGGCGCTCGTCTCCTGACGACCGCTCAGCGCACGGTTGCGGCCCGGCGCAGGGCGGTAGCGCTCAGGGCAGCCGCAGGCTCACTCGTTCGGCCTCGATCCGGGCCGCCCACTGCTTCTCGGTCAGCTCCGCCGAGTTCCGGCAGAGCACCACCGAGGCGCCGGCCGCGAGCGGGGCGAGCAGCCCGGCCTCCAGGCCGGCCCAGCTGTCGAAGGACTGCGTGCTGAGCACCCGCGCGCCGCGCTCCAGGCCGAGCCGGGCGGCGCCCTCGCGGGCCAGCGCCACGGTCTGTTCACCCGTCAGCTTGAGCGGCAGCCCGTCCACCGCGGTCTCCAGCGCGGGCGCCTGCGGGTCCACCGGCGAGTACGGCGCGAACCGGTCGCCCTGACCCGGCACCTCGGCCGCGTAGTCGAGGAATCCTTCGGGCCGCTGCGGGAACCGCCCGCCCAGCGGGCGCAGCGCCAGCGCCACCCGTTCGCCGGAACAGGCCTGCGCGGCTTCCAGCCCGTCCGGCCCGCTGACCACCAGCGCGGCCTCGGCCGGATCGCCGCCGGGCACCGCCGTGACGCCCACCGACCAGCAGGCCAGCAGCCAGACCGCGGTCTGCCAGTGCGCGGGCAGCAGCAGCGCGGCGCGGTCCTCGGGGCCCGCGTTCAGCTCGTCCTGGAGCAGGTTGGCGGTCTTGGCGACCCAGTTGTCGAAGGTCTTCACGGAGAGCTCGACCCGCTCTCCCGAGCGGTCGTCGTAGAAGGTGACCAGGGGACGGGCGGAGTCCTCACCGAGGGCGGCTCGCAGCAGCTCGGCGGGGGTACGGGCGTCGGCAGCGAAAGGCGCAGTCATGGTGCGCCCAGCCTACGGCCTGACGGTGGTCGCGGGGGAGGGGGTCCGGGGTCGGGGGCGTGGCGTCGGGGCGCCGGTGGCGGTTGCCGTGCCGATGGTCCGAACAGTCTGTCGAACGACCGTCAGATCGGTTTGCCGGGGCGGGTGGCGGGCACCGGCGTATGCCCGCATTATCCCTTTTATGCGGATCTCTCTTGCGTACCTGCTCGGCCTCGGCTGCTCCGTCGCGCTGCTCGTCCCGGCGGCGGCCACCGAGGCGCCGGCGACGCCGGCCTCCTCCTCGGCCAGAACCGTGACGCTCCCGCTCGCCCCGCTCCCCGCCGGCCGCGCCGGCGGTGTGGTGTCCCGGGGGATCGGCGCGCGCGGCACCACCGGCTACTCGCTGCTCGGGGTCAGCTGGGACGACCCGACGGCCACCCTCGACGGCAGCGTCGAAGTCCGCACCCACCCGGTGGCCCGCGGCGGCCGCTCGCAGCCCTGGAGCGACTGGCGCGCGCTCTCGTCCGACTCCGAGGACCGCCCCGACCAGGACGCCGCCGAACTGCGCGGCCCGCGGGCGCGCGGCGCCACCGCGCCGCTCTGGGTCGGGCCGAGCGACGGCGTCGAGGTCCGGGTGACCGGCGACCGGCAGTTGCCGGCCGGGCTGCGGGTGGAACTGGTCGACCCGGGAGACGCGCCGGCGGCCGCGGCGCCTGACGCACCGTCGGCCGAGCCACCGGCGGACGCCGCCGCGAACTCCCGGGTGCTGCCCGCCGTCGCCCACCAGGCACCGCGGCCCGGCATCGTGACCCGCGGCGGCTGGGGAGCCGACGAGAGCCTGCGCGACCCCGGGTTCGTCTACACCGGGGACGTCAAGGTGGTCTTCGTCCACCACACCGACACCGGCAACGACTACAGCTGCTCGGACAGCCCCAAGGTGATCCGGTCGATCTACCAGTACCACGTGGTCTCCAACGGCTGGCGCGACATCGGCTACAACTTCCTGGTCGACCGCTGCGGGACGATCTTCGAGGGCCGGGCCGGCGGGGTGTCCCGCCCGGTGCTGGGAGCCCACACGCTGGGCTTCAACACCGACTCGACGGGCGTCGCGGCGCTCGGCACCTACCAGTCGGCCGCGCCGCCGCAGGCCCAGGTCGACGGGATCGCCAAGATCGCCGCCTGGAAGCTGGGCCTCACCGGGCGGGACGCGCGCGGCAGCGCCACCCTCACCTCCGCCAGCAGCGGCAGCCGCTACCCGGAGGGCACCGCGCACACCTTCGCGGCCATCTCCGGCCACCGGGACGCTTTCAACACCGACTGCCCCGGCGACGACCTGTTCTCCCGGCTGTCGGACATCCGCAACTGGGCCGCCCACCTCCAGGGCCGCTGAGCCTGTCAGTGGCACGGGCCAGACTGGACGGGTGAACGACGTTCCGCTCGAACGGCGCTGGCTGCCCGGCCACCCGCTCGACCTGCACCGCACCCTGGCTCCGCTGCGTCGCGGCCCCGGTGACCCGGCCTGCCGGGTCACCGGGGACGGTGCGTTCTGGCGGGCGTCCCGCACCCCGGCCGGCCCTGGCACCCTGTGCGTCACCGGCCGCTACGGCGAGGTCGAGGCCCGGGCCTGGGGGCCGGGCGCGGGCTGGCTGCTCGACCGGCTGCCCGTGCTGCTCGGCGAGGCCGACAACCCCGCGGAGCTGCCGCCGCTGCCGCCGGGCCCGACCCGCGAGGCCCAACGCGCCCACCCGGGGCTGCGGCTGTGCCGCACCGGGCTGGTCCTGGAGTCGCTGATCCCGGCGATCCTGGAGCAGAAGGTCACCTCCGACGAGGCCTACCGCGCCTGGCGCCTGCTGCTGCGCGACTTCGGCACCCCGGCGCCCGGCCCGGCCGAGGGCATGCGGGTGGCGCCGTCGGCTCGCGAGTGGTCGCTGATCCCGTCCTGGGAGTGGCACCGCGCCGGCGTCGACCCCAAGCGCGCGGCCACCATCCAGCGCGCGGTGCGGCTCGCCCCCCGGCTGGAGCAGGCGACGGGCCTGGCACACGCCGAGGCCTTCGCCCGGCTCACCACCGTTCCCGGCATCGGCGAGTGGACGGCCGCCGAGACCCTGCAACGCAGCAACGGCGACCCGGACGCGGTCTCGGTCGGCGACTTCCACCTGCCGAACATCGTCGGCTGGGCGCTGGCCGGACGCCCCCGCTCCGACGACGCCGAACTCCTCGCCCTGCTCGCCCCCTACGCCCCGCACCGCCACCGGGTCTGCCGCCTGATCGCCCTCACCGGCCTGCGCCCACCACGCTACGGCCCCCGGCTGGCGCCGAACGACCACCGGCGGCGGTGAGCCCACCTCGTGTTTTCGAGCCGCCCGGCGCACCGCCCGGCGCACCGCCCGGCGCACCGCCCAGCGCACCGCTCAAGGCACCTGCTCAGCGCACCGCGATGAACGGCTCCACCGCCCGGGCCGGCCGGTCCTGCGGCACCGCCGCCGGCCGACCCACCGCCACCGCGCCCATCGGGTCCCACCCGTCGGGCAGCCGGAGCACCTCGCGCACCGTGTCCCGGCAGAACATGGTGGACGACACCCACGCCGTCCCGTACCCCTCGCCGGAGAGGGTGACCAGCAGGTTCTGCACCGCCGCGCCGATCGCCACGGTGAACATCTCGCGCTCGGCCGCCGCCCGCCGCGCGTCCGGGTAGCTGTGCGAGCCGTCCATCACCAGGCACGGCACCACCAGGTACGGCGCCTTGCGCAGCACGTCCCCGCGCGCGGTCCGGCGGGCGATCTTCGCCTCGTCCCACCCGTCCAGCTCGTGCAGGTCGCGCTGCCAGGCGGCGAGCATGGCGTCGAGCAGCTCGGTGCGTGAGGTCTGCGACTCCAGCAGCACGAACCGCCAGGGCGTGGTGTGGTGCGGCGCCGGCGCGGTGGCGGCGGCGGCCACCGCGCGCCGGACGGCGTCCGGGTGCACCGGCTCGTCGCTGAACTCCCGGACCGTGCGCCGCAGCGTGACGGCGGCCCGGACCGCCTCCGAGGTGCCGAGCCGGAACATGTCGTCCTCGATCGGCCGGATCAGCGGGCGGATGCCGTCGCCGTCCGCCTCGGTGACCAGGGTGCCCAGACCCCGCACCACCGCGACCGGGGTGCCGCTGGCCTTGCCCTTCACCAGGTCGCCGGCGGCGGCCAGTTCGTCGGCGACGGCGGTCGTGGTCAGGTTCAGCGTGTTCCCGTGGCTGTCCAGCCGCCCGCGGTGGTCGTCCAGCACGTCGAGGCCGGCGGCGCCGATCGCCACGTCGGTCAGCCCGTTGCGCCAGGGGCGGCCGAAGGTGTCGGTGATGATCACGGCGATCCGACGGCCGGTCAACTCGTGGATCCGGGCCCGGATCTCGCGGGCCGAGCCGTCCGGGTCCAGCGGCAGCAGCAGCACCGTGCCGGGTGCGGTGTTGGAGGCGTCCACACCGGCCGCCGCCATCACCAGGCCCTGCCGGTTCTGCACGATCCGGGTGCGCCCGCGCCGGGCCACCACCCGCACCGCCTCGGCGTCGATCGCCGCCTCCCGGTCCTCGGCCCGCAGCAGCCGGTCCTCGGCCTTGCTGACGATCTTCGAGGTGACCACCAGGATGTCGCCGGGCCGCAGTTCGACGGCCTTGGCGATCAGCGCGCCGAGGTCGGCGCCCGCCTCGATCTCGGGCAGGCCCAGGACCGGCAGCACCTCCAGCGCGCGGCTCACCCGCGCACCTGCTCGGCCAGCTCCAGCGCCGCCCGGGCCATCGCCGCGGTCGCCGCCGGGTCGGTCATCAGCAGCGGCACGGCCCGGCAGCTGATCCCGGCCGCCTCGACCTCGGCGACCGAGCCGGCGTCGGCCACGTCCACCAGCCATCCGTCGACCAGATCGGCCCCGTAGTGCAGCGCCACGGCCGAGGCCGAGGCCTCGACCCCGACCGCCGCCAGCACCTTGTCCGCCATCCCGCGCACCGGCGCGCCGCCGATGATCGGCGAGAGCCCGACCACCGGCGCGCCCGCCGCCGCGACCGCCTCCCGGATGCCGGGCACGGCCAGGATGGTGCCGATGCTCACCACCGGGTTGGACGGCGGGAAGAGGATCAGGTCGGCCGCGCCGATCGCCTCCAGCACCCCGGGCGCGGGCTTCGCGGTGTCCGCGCCGACCGGGATGATCGCCTCGGCGTCCACGGCCGCGTGCAGCTTGACCCAGTACTCCTGGAAGTGGATCGCCCGGGTCCCCTGGTCGTCGGTGATCCGGACGTGGGTCTCCACCCGGTCGTCGCTCATCGGCAGCAGGCGCACGCCCGGCTGCCAGCGGTCGCAGAGCGCCTCGGTGACGGCGCTCAGCGGGTAGCCGGCGGCGAGCATCTGGGTGCGCACGATGTGGGTGGCGAAGTCCTTGTCGCCCAGCCCGAACCAGGACGGGCCGACCCCGTAGGCGGCCAGTTCCTCCTTGACCGCGAAGCTCTCCCCGGCCCGGCCCCAGCCCTGCTCCTCGTGGATGCCACCGCCGAGGGTGTACATCACGGTGTCCAGGTCGGGGCAGACCTTGAGACCGAAGAGGTGGATGTCGTCCCCGGTGTTGCCGATGACGGTGATCTCGTCCCCGGGCGCCACCACGTCCTTGAGGCCGCGCAGGAAGCGTGCCCCGCCGATCCCGCCCGCCAGTGCCACGATACGCATGCGCCCATCCTGCCAAACGCTCAGGGCAGTTCGGACGCCAACTCGGCAACGGCCGTCCCGTACTGCGTCATCTCGGTCAGACCGGGGGAGTAGAGGTGGATGCTGACGGCCGGCTCCAGCGTCGCGTTGACCACCTCGTGCAGGTAGCCGGGGGAGAAGACCCTGCGGCCACCGGGGCGCAGCGTGCGGGTGGTCTCGCCCCCGGGGGTGAGCGCGCGCTCGACCAGCTCGCCCTGAACCACCGTCAGGACGCCGGAGGAGTCGCCGTGGTCGTGCAGTCCGCTGCTCTGCCCGGGCAGCCAGCTGAGCAGCCAGACCTCGTAGCCGGGGCCGGTCTCCAGCCGGGCGTACCAGCGGGTGAGCGCGTCGTAGCGGACCAGCGGGGCCCAGCGGTCGCGGTCGGCGGCGATCTCGCGGACCAGCCGGGCGTGGTCGGCCACCGTGCCGGGGTGCCGGGGCAGGTCGGTGCGGGCCAGGTGGGGGAAGGCCAGCGGGTCGCCGGCGATGCTCACGTCGCTGAGCCCGTCGGCCCAGCCGGGCCTGGTCGGCGCGGGCAGCCGAGCCGCGCCGGTGGCCAGGACGGTGGCCTTGCGGGCGAGCTTGTTACGGTCACGGTTGCGCTTGCGGGGGCGGAGTCGGGTACGCATCAGCGGGATCCTCGGCGGCTGGTCGGTGAGGAGGGGGATCAGCCGGATCCGCGGTACAGGTGCCGGAAACGCGGACGGCCTCGTGGTCCTGGTGCGGCACGTCGAGGCCGGGAGAGCCGTTCACGGAGAACGGCGCGGGGAGTCGACGCGCCTAACGACAACAGGAGCGACGAGGGCAACACAGAGTGCTCGCGGCACGCCGGAGCGCGCTGTGGCGGCTCCGCGGGGCGATGGACTCTGACATGCGCTACAGGAGACAGGCTTCGGGGGCTTCGTGTCAAGTCGCCCGTACGGCCATCAGAGGGACATTCGGGTCGAAACGCCGAATCGGGTGATAAGTCCCACTCGGGGTTTTGATCCATAGATCTCCGGGAAGGCAGGCGGTTGACCGGATTGATCCCAGGCCGGAGCGGTGCGTCGGCGACCGCGCCGGTTGTCGCCGCCGGTGGCGCCCTCCGCCCTTGATGGCACGGAGGGCGTCCTCGGCAACCGGAGCGGCTCGATTCACGTCTCCGCTCACGTCTGCTCACGTCTGCGTGAAGGCGGGGCGGGCGGGCTTCGGAGCGGCTTCGTGGCCGCGAGCTGCGGAAAGTCCGTTCTGTCCGGATATGTACACTATTTGTAGCGCCTTGGTTCCGGGGAGTGAATTCACGACCCAATACCAGAGCTCGGCTTGACTGAGCCAGAGTGACGCACATGTAATTTCAGTCGTGTCGTTCGGCCGAACCGGAGCAGACGTCCATGGCCTGCGGCACACACGCACGGGGACGCCAAGAGGGGCAGAGGAGGCGCGCCAATGAGCGAGCTCTTTGAGCTGTTGATCGGTGAGGACATCGACGAGGAAGAGGAACTCGGCTGGCAGGAGCGTGCGCTGTGCGCCCAGACCGACCCGGAGTCGTTCTTCCCCGAGAAGGGCGGATCCACTCGCGAGGCCAAGAAGGTCTGCCTGGCTTGTGAGGTGCGGTCCGAATGCCTGGAGTACGCCCTCGCCAACGACGAGCGATTCGGAATCTGGGGAGGCCTCTCCGAACGCGAACGCCGGCGGCTCAAGAAGAGCGCGGTCTGAAGAGGCAATCGAACACCAGAACAGCTGTCCGATTCATACGGTCAGCTTGTCTGCTTTCCTCTTCGCAGAATCTGTGCAGTGTCCACCCGATTGTGCAAGCGCCTCGCCCGGACGGCGGGGCGCTTTTGCATTTCGCCGCGCCGATCGAGGCCCCCGCCCGCCGCCGACCAGGTCGGCGCCCCCACAGCCCCCCACCGGGTGAACAGCGCGCTCAGCCGAAGCCGTTAGTGTGGTGCGCCACCTGCCGTCCACCGGAACCGGGGCCCGCGCACTCGATGACTGCCTACAGCCAGCAGCACGGCTACCCAGACCAGCCGTCAGGCCCACAACCGCCCGCGGGGCCCCAGCCGCCCGCGGCGGCGAACCGTGCCTGGCCCGGGAGCGGCCGGCCGCCCGCGTACCCGCGCCACCTGGTGACCGCCGTCATCGTCAGCCACGACGGTGCCCGCTGGCTGCCCCAGGCGCTGGCCGGCCTGCTCGGCCAGGACCGCCAGGTGCAGCGCATCCTCGCGGTGGACACCGGCAGCACCGACACCTCCCCGCAACTGCTGCGCGACACCCTCGGTGACTGGCTGCCCGAGTCGGGCCCCACCCTGCTCGGCCGCCGGGCCGGATTCGGCACCGCCGTCGCCGAGGCCGTCTTCAACAGCCCGCCGCTGCGCCCCGAAGACCTCCCCTACAGCCTCGACCCGTCCGGCTACGACCCGGTCACCGGCGGCTGGGACGACTTCGGCGACCCGCTCTCCGCCGAGGACGACCTGAGCTCCGGCGGTCCGCGCGAGACCCAGCCGGTCGAGTGGCTCTGGCTGCTGCACGACGACTGCGAGCCGCAGACCGACGCGCTGCGCCGGCTCCTGCAGGTCGCCGACACCACCCCGTCCGCCGCCGTGATCGGCCCCAAGCTGCGCAGCTGGTACGACCGGCGCCAGCTGCTGGAGGTCGGCGTCAGCATCGCCCGCTCGGGGCGCCGCTGGACCGGCCTGGACCGGCGCGAGCAGGACCAGGGCCAGCACGACCAGGTCCGCCCGGTGCTCGCGGTCTCCACCGCGGGCATGCTGGTGCGCCGCGACGTCTTCGAGCAGCTCGGCGGCTTCGACAAGGCGCTGCCGCTGATGCGCGACGACACCGACTTCTGCTGGCGGGTCAACGCCGCGGGCCACCGGGTCGTGGTGGCGCCCGACGCGGTGCTGCGGCACGCCGAGGCCGCCAGCCGTGAGCGCCGCGCGATCGACTGCGGCGCCGCCCACCCGCACCGGGTCGACAAGGCCGGCGCGGTCTACACCCTGCTGGCCAACTCCCGGCGGCTGGTCTTCCCGTACGTGCTGCTCCGGCTGGTGCTCGGAACCCTGCTGCGGGTGCTGGCCAACCTGGTCGGCAAGGACCCGCGCCAGGCACTGGACGAGATCGCGGGCCTGGGCCACGAACTGGTCCGGCTGCCCCGGCTGTTGCTGGCCCGCAAACGCCGGGCCAGAACCCGCTCCTACGACGCGCTGGACGACCGCGGCCTCTTCCCGCCGCCCGGCGCCACCGCGCGCCTGGCCATCGAGGGCGCGATCAGCTCGCTCGGCATCGGCGGCGGGGACGACAACTCGATCGGCCGGCACGGCTCGGTGGAGGCCACCGGCGGTGACGAGGACAGCGAGGTGCTGGAGATCGAGCAGTTCGCGCTGCTCAAGCGCCTGGCCCGGCGTCCGGCCCCGGTGCTCTTCGCCGCCCTGCTGGTCTTCGCGCTGGTCGCCGGCCGCAACCTGCTCGGCTCCGGCGCGCTGCAGGGCGGGTCGCTGCTGCCCGCCTCCGACGGCGCGTCCGGCCTGTGGGACATGTACGCGAGCAGCTGGCACCCGGTGGGCACCGGCTCCACCGCCACCGCCCCGCCCTACCTCGCGGTCCTGTCGGTGCTCTCCTGGGTGCTCTTCGACCACGCCGACCTCGCGATCACCCTGCTGCTGGTGCTCTCCGTTCCGCTCTCGGCGGTCAGCGCCTACCTGGTCTCCCGGCCGCTGCTCGGCTCCAAGCTGGTCCGGGCCTGGGCCAGCGCCACCTACGCGCTGCTGCCCGCCGCCACCGGCGCCATCGCCGAGGGCCGGCTGGGCACCGCGGTGCTCGCCGTGCTGCTGCCGCCGCTGGCCCGCGCCGCCGCCGTCTCGGCGGGCCTGGGCATCCGCCGGGAGACCGCCGCCCGAGGGCTGCGCCCCGGCTGGCGCTCCACCTGGATGACCGTCCTGCTGCTCACCGTGTGCACCGCCTTCGTGCCGCTGTCCTGGGCCATAGCGCTGCCGCTGTCGCTGGCCGCGCTGGTGGTGGCGATCCTGCGCGGCGGCGCCTACGGCAGCGGTGTCAGTGCCGTGCGGCTGCTCGGCCCCCGGGTCGCGGTGATCCTCGGCCTGCCCGTGCTGGTGCTCGCGCCCTGGTTCCCGCAGGTGCTCGCGCACCCCTCGCGACTGCTGCTCGAAGCGGGTCTGCCGGTCTTCAGCGGCCACCGCGCCACCCCGCTGGACCTGCTGCTGGTCAACCCCGGGGGCGCCGGGGTGCCGCCGGCCTGGCTCTCGGTCGGCGTGCTGCTGGCCGCCCTCGCCGCCCTGCTGCGCGCCGACCGCAGGCGCGCCGTGCTGGCGGCCTGGGCCGCGGCCGGCGCCGGGCTGGTCTTCGCCGTCGCGGTCGCCGGCACCAGCGTCACCCCGGCCTCCGGTGGCCTGCCGATCGCCGCCTGGGCCGGCCCGGCCACCCTGCTGGCCGGCATCGCGCTGCTGGCCGCCGCCGCGATCGGCGCCGACGGCGCCAACGCGCGGGTCGCCGGGATCGCCTTCGGCTGGCGCCAGCCGGTGGCCGCCCTGGTGGTGCTCACCGCCGTGCTCGCCCCGCTGGGCACCGGCTTGTGGTGGGCCGTCAGCGGCGCCGACGGCCCGGTGCACCGCACCAGTGCCGGCCAGGTGCCCGCCTTCATCGCGGAGGAGGCCGGGACCACCGACCGGTCCAACACCCTGGTGCTCACCGGCGACGCCCGGGTGAGCTCGGTGCGCTTCACCGTGGTGCGCGGCGCCGGCCTGACGCTCGGTCAGGCCGAGGGCACCGTGGACACCGGCGGCGACACCAAGGACCGGCTGACCAAGCTGGTCGGCAGCCTGCTGGCCGGCTCCGGTGCCGACCAGGCCGCCGCGCTGGCCAATTTCGGCGTGGCGTACGTGGTGGTGCAGGGCCCGATGGTCGGCCAGGTCCAGAACGTGCTGGACACCACCCCCGGCCTGGTCGCGCTCAGCCAGGACAACGGCTCCGCCCTCTGGCAGGTCAACGGCCTGCCGGCGACCCGGGTGGTGATCACCGCGCCGAACGCCGCGCCGGTCCCGGTGCCCGCCGCCGCCGAGTCGGTCGACGCGACCATCCCGGCCGGCCCCGCCGGCCGGGTGCTGCACCTGGCCGAGCAGGCCGACCCGGGCTGGCGGGCCACGCTGAACGGCACCGCGCTCACGCCGGTCACGCTGGACGGCTGGGCGCAGGGCTTCCAACTGCCGGCCGGCGGCGGCAAGCTCAGCGTCAGCCGTGCCACCCCGCTGCTGCACACCGGTTGGATCGGGCTGCAACTGCTGCTCGGCGTCACCGTGCTGGTGCTCGCGCTGCCCGGGCGGCGCAGCACCAAGGACGACGACCTGCCCGAGGAGGTGGTGGCCGCCGCCGCGCTGGCCGCCGCCCAGGCCGCCCAGCCTCCGGTCCCCGGCAGCCGCCGGGCCCGCCGGCTGGCCGAACGCAGCGAGGGCGAGGCGGCGGAGCCGGCCGACGGCGAGCTCGGGGTCTACGGCACCGTCCAGGGCATCCCGCCGCAGCCCACCGGCGGGCCCGGACACCCCGAGCAGGCCGAGCCCGCGCCGGTCCACCCCGACCCGTACGCGCAGCCGCACCACCAGCAGGGCGGGTACGGCGGGGAGGACTTCCAGCAGGCCGACCCGTACGGCTACGACCCGTACGCGGCCCAGCAGTCCTACCAGGCCGGCTACCCCGCGCAGCCCCAGTACGCCGGGGAGCCGTACGCCACGGAGCAGTACCCGGCGGAGCCGTACGCCAACGAGCCGTCGTACGAGCCGTATGCCGAGCCCGGCTACCAGGGCGACCCGTACGCGGCCCAGCAGCCCTATCCGGCGGCGGACTACGGCTACGGCGGCTACGACCAGCAGGGCTACCAGGGCGGCGATCCGCAGCCCTGGCTGCCCGACCAGGGCCGCCCCTACGACCCGGAGCACCCCTCCTACGGCGGCCACCCGCACCACGACGGAGCTGACCCGCGATGAAACTCCCTGTCCCCTCCCTGGGCCGCTCGATCGGCGCGGCCCAGGGTGGCAGCCGCACCGGACTGTCGCTGCTGGCCTGCGCCGCCGTGCTCGCCCTGGTCTTCGGGGTCGCCGAGTTGCGTCCGCCGGCGGCTCCCGCCGCCCCGCCGACCGGGCAGCCGGTGGGCGCCCAGGTGGAGCGGACCGCGCTGGTCTGCCCGCAGCCGATCCAGGGGGTGACCGGCAACACCCAGATCACCGCGTTCACCCCCGGCAGCGGCGGGCCCGCCCAGGGCGGCAGCGCGACGGTGAGCGATGTGGCGCCGCCGTCGACAGCCGCGCCGTCGGCTCCGCCGGCGCCGTCCGGTTCGCCCGCGCCGTCGGGTTCGCCGGCTCCGTCCGCCGCCCCCGGTCAGGCTCCGGCCCAGGCCGCCAACGCCCTGGTGGCGCTGGCCAAGCCCGGCGTGCCGGTGGCCGGCCAGGCCGACAACGGCGACACCGCGGTGGGCACCTCGGCGACCGCCACCGGTGCCTTCGCCCCCGGCTTCACGGTCACCCAGACCACCGCCGTGAACGACTCGCACGGCCAGGGCATGTCCGGCGTCAACTGCGAGCCCTCCGGCACCCACTTCTGGTTCGCCGGGGCCAGCACCGCGGGCAACCGCAAGGACTACGTCAGCCTGACCAACGTGGCGAGCACTCCAGCCGTGGTCGACCTGCGGCTCTACGGCGACCAGGGGCCGATCGAGAGCGACGCCGGCACCGGACTGACCGTCCCGTCCGGCAGCTCGCTGTCCGTGCTGCTGACCACGGTGATCCCCGCTCAGGTGAGCGACCTCGCGGTGGAGGTGACCGTCCGCAGCGGCCGGGTCGGCGCCTTCCTGCACGCGGCCGACGGCTCGGCCGGCGCCGACTGGATCCCCGCCTCGGCCGACCCGGCACCCAGCGTGGTGCTGCCCGGCATGCCGGGCGACCTCTCGGCGGCCCGGCTGGTCGTGGCCGCCCCCGGCGGCACCGACGACGCCGACCTGAACATCCAACTCTCCGGCCCGAACGGCTGGTTCACCCCGGCCGGCCACGAGACGATCCACGTCAAGGCCGGCATGGTGACCGCCGTCGACCTCGGTGGCCAGATCACCCGTCAGCAGGCCTCCGCACTGCGGCTCACCCCGACCGACAAGGCCCACCCGACCCCGGTGGTGGCCACGCTGCGGATCGACCGGGCCGCCAACGGCAAGAGCGACTCGGCCTGGCTGACCGGCAGCGCGCCGGTGGGCAAGCGGGCCAGCGTGGCCGACACCCGGGGAGGTGGTGCGTCCACTCTGCTGATCACCTCGACGGGTGACGCCGCCACGGTCCGGGTGACGGCCTCGGCGAGCACCGGCGGCGGCACCCCGACCAGCAAGGAGGTCCAGGTCCCGGCGGGTGCCACGGTCGCCATGGGGTCACCCGAACCGTCCGGCGGCAACGGCTCGTTCGGCGTCACGATCGAGACCGAGTCGGGCGGCCCGGTGACGGCCGCCCGGATGCTGGCGGTCACCACCAGCGGCATCCCGATGTTCACCATCCAGGCCCTGCAGGACGACCACAGCTACGTCCAGATCCCGCAGGCCGCCCAGGACCCGGGAGTGCTCGTCCACTGAGCCCGCCCGGGCGCCCGGGCGGTGCGTCACTCCTCGTCGTACCGGGGGTCGATGGCGTCGGGCGACAGCCCGAGCAACTCGGCGACCTGCTCGATCAGGATCTCGTGCACCAGTGCCGCCCGGTCCTCGCGGGACTTGGCGCGGATCTCCACCGGCCGGCGGTAGAGCACGATCCGGCTCTTGCGGCCCTGCCCGGCTGGGACCACCTTGCCCAGCGGCACCCCGCCGTCGGGCACCGGGTCGGGTTCGCCGGGCAGTGCCTCGGGCACCTCGTCGACCTCGAACTCGACGTCGATCAACTGCGGCCAGCGGCGCTCCAGTCGCTCCACCGACTCGCGGACGTAGTCCTCGAAAAGCTCGGAGCGGCTCAGCGAGATCGGGACCTGCGGCGGCGCCAGCGGTCCGCGCAGCCCTCGGCCGTGCCGGTCGCGGCGCCGAGCGCGCGGCGACCCGGCGGGCGGGGCCCAGGCAGGCGGCCTGGGCGCGGACGGGGGCGGTGTGGAGCTGTCCATATCAATCACGAGCCTAGCCCTAGGAGGCCAGGAAATGGACCACGCGAACACCGATCCGAGCGCCCGCGGACGCGACACGAACCGGCTTGCGCCCCCGGGTCTTAGCCAGCCGGCCGCCGGTGCGGTACCGTCCACCCTCGTGAGCCCTGTACGTCGTTGTTCGCGGACCGCGTGCGGCCGACCGGCCGTGGCGACCCTGACGTACGTGTACGCCGACTCCACGGCGGTGCTCGGCCCGCTCGCCACCTACGCCGAGCCGCACTGCTACGACCTGTGCGCCGAGCACGCCGAGCGCCTGACCGCCCCGCGCGGCTGGGAGGTGGTCCGTCTGGCCACCGAGGGCGGACCGCTGCGCCGCAGCAGCGACGACCTGGAAGCGCTGGCCAACGCGGTGCGCGAGGCGGCCCGCCCGCAGGAGCGCGGCCCGCGCCCGGTGCGCCCCGCCGAGGGCGATCCGGCCCAGGTCGGCCGCCGCGGTCACCTGCGGGTGCTGCGCTCGCCCGACAGCTGAGCGTTAAGTCGCCGCCACCGCCACCCGGTACGCTGCCCACTGCCCGGGCCGGACACCCCTGCGGTCATGCCGTGTTCGTGGCGCGACGTATCGTGACCGTGGGCCTACGGAGCCCGTTCCAGGGACAGCCCGTTCCGAGAGACAACAAGGGTGGAGCCGCAGTGCGCGACCTCAAGCAGCTCGTCAAGGCGTACGACGTGCGAGGCGTCGTTCCGGACCAGTGGGACGAGAACCTGTCCCGGGCCTTCGGGGCCGCCTTCGTCCAGGTCACCGGTGCGACCGCGATCGTGGTCGGACACGACATGCGTCCCTCCTCGCCGAGCCTGAGCCGGGCCTTCGCCGAGGGCGCGGCCGGCTACGGCGCGGACGTCACCGAGATCGGCCTCTGCTCCACCGACCAGCTCTACTACGCGAGCGGCAAGCTGGACCTGCCCGGCGCGATGTTCACCGCCAGCCACAACCCGGCGCAGTACAACGGCATCAAGATGTGCCGCAAGGGCGCCGCCCCGGTCGGCGAGGACACCGGGCTGGCCGAGATCCGCGAGCTGGTGCAGAGCTGGATCGGTGCCGATAACAGCGTCACCGTCCCGGCGGCGCCCGAGGGCACCAAGCAGGGCGTGCTGACCGAGCAGGACACCCTGCGCGGCTACGCGGACCACCTGCTCGGTCTGGTCGACCTGACCTCGATCCGCCCGCTCAAGGTCGTGGTGGACGCGGGCAACGGCATGGGTGGCCACACCGTCCCGACCGTCCTCGCCGGCCTGCCGCTGGACGTCGTCCCGATGTACTTCGAGCTGGACGGCACCTTCCCCAACCACGAGGCCAACCCGCTCGACCCGAAGAACCTGGTCGACCTGCAGGCCAAGGTCCGCGAGGTCGGCGCCGACATCGGCCTGGCCTTCGACGGCGACGCCGACCGCTGCTTCGTGATCGACGAGCGCGGCGAGCCGGTCTCCCCGTCGGCGATCACCGCCCTGGTCGCGGTGCGCGAGCTGGCCCGGGCCCGGGCGAACGGCGAGCCGAACGCGACGATCATCCACAACCTGATCACCTCCTGGACCGTTGCCGAGGTCGTCGCCGAGCACGGCGGCAAGGCCGTGCGCACCCGGGTCGGCCACTCCTTCATCAAGCAGCGGATGGCCGAGACCGACGCGATCTTCGGCGGCGAGCACTCCGCGCACTACTACTTCCGCGACTTCTGGCGTGCCGACACCGGCATGCTGGCCGCGCTGCACGTGCTCGCCGCGCTCGGCGGCCAGGACGGCACGCTCTCCGCGCTGACCGCCGAGTACGACCGCTACGCGGCCTCCGGCGAGATCAACAGCGAGGTCGCCGACCAGGCGGGCAAGACCGCCGAGGTGCGGGCCGCGTACGGCTCGCTGGCGGGCGTCAGTGTCGACGAGCTGGACGGCCTGACCGTCGCCGGCCCCGACTGGTGGTTCAACCTGCGCGCCTCCAACACCGAGCCGCTGCTGCGCCTCAACGTCGAGGCCAAGGACCCGGCCAAGATGGCCGAACTGCGTGACGGCGTGCTGGCGATCGTCCTCGCCTGATCCTCAACCCGAGGCGCCCCGGCCGGTAGGGTGGACCCACCGGCCGGGGCGCCTCGCGTCCCGCCGTCCACCTCGAAACGGAGCAGCCCTGATCATGACGCTCGAACCCTTCCTGCTGGAGATCCTGGTCTGCCCGAGCTGCCATGCCGCGCTGCGCGAAGAGACTGCAGCGGACCAGCCCGAGCTGACCTGCACCGGTGCCGACTGCGGCCTGGCCTACCCGATTCGCGACGGCATCCCGGTGCTGCTCGTGGACGAGGCCCGCCGCCCCGCCTGAGCCCCCGACACCCGGACCGGACCCGGAGGTCCAGCCGCATGCTCGACGACAGCCTGCTCGACGACCCGGCCGCCCTCCAGCGCGCCGACCGGGACCACGCGCTGCTGGCGCTCGCCGGCGCCGGCGCCCGGATCCGCACCGCGCTGCGCCAGGCCCAGAGTTCGGGCCTGGCCGGGCTGCGGCCCGACGGCCGCCCGCGCGGCATCCTGGTGGCCGGCCACGGCAGCGTGCTGACGGCCGGTCAGGCGCTGGCCGCGCTGGCCGGCACCGGGACCCTGGTCCAGCCGCTGCCGCCGACGGACGCGCTGCCCGCCGCGCTCTTCAGCGACGGCCTGAGCTGGCAACTGCCCGGCTGGGCCGGACCGAACGACCTGCTGGTGCTGGCCTCCGCCGACGGCACCGAGGCCGGCCTGATCAGCCTCGCCGAGCAGGCCTACGCGCGCGGCTGCGCGATCGCGGTGATCGCGCCCGAGGACCGCCCGCTGGCCGAGGCCGCGCTCCAGGTGCGCGCGCTGCCGCTGCCGTACGTCCCGTCGGCCGGCGACGAGGCGGACGGGCGGGCCGAGGCGGCCGAACCCGACCTGCCCTCCGAGGACTTCGGGGCGCTCTGGGCCCACCTCACCCCGCTGCTCGCGCTGGCCGACCGGATCGGCGTGCTGAACGCCCCGGACCGGGAGCTGGAGGCCGCCGCCGACCTGCTGGACGAGCTGGCGGTCCGGCACCGCCCGGACGCCGCCGCCTACCTCAACCCCGCCAAGGACCTGGCCGCCCAGCTCTCCGGCACCGTCCCGCTGCTGTGGAGCGAGGGACCGCTGGCCGCGGTGGCCGCCGAGCGGTTCGCCGCGATGCTCGCCGACCGGGCCGGCCGTCCCGCCGTCGCCGGCCAGCTGCCGCAGGTGCTGAGCGCCCATCGCGGCATGATCACCGGGCAGCTCGGTGCCGGCGCCGACCCCGGGGACTTCTTCCGCGACCGCGTCGAGGAGCCGGACCCGCTGGCCGTCCAGGTCCTGGTGCTGCGGCACGTCCCGCAGCCGGAGCCGGCCGAGCCCGCCGCGCCCGAGGCCGCGCCCGAACCGGCACCCGCCGGCCCCACGGTGCGCCGGGCCCGCCGGCTGGCCGCCGACCACGAGGTCCGGCTGACCGAGCTGACCGGCACCCGCTCCGAACCACTGCACGCGCTGGCCGAGCTGATCGCGCTGACCGACTTCGCCGCCGTCTACCTCGGCCTGGCCGAGCAGCGCTGAATCCCGGTGGGCTACCGTCAGGGTCCCCCACACGTCACCACCGCACACGTCAGCCGAAGCAAGGAGCTGGGCCGCCAGATGGACCGCCTCGCCAACACCGTCCGCCCCTATGCCTGGGGTTCGACCACCGCGATCCCGGCCCTGCTCGGCGAGCGGCCCACCGGTGAGCCGCAGGCCGAACTGTGGCTGGGCGCCCACCCCGGCGGGCCGTCCCAGGTGGACCGCGGCGCGGGTCCGCTGCCGCTGGACCAGGTGATCGCCGCCGACCCGGCCGCCGAGCTGGGCGCCGCGACCGTGGCCAAGTTCGGCCCGACCCTGCCGTTCCTGCTCAAGGTGCTGGCCGCCGAGATCCCGCTCTCCCTCCAGGTGCACCCGGACCTGGCCCAGGCCCGAGCCGGCTTCGCCGCGGAGGAGGCCGCCGGGATCCCGGTCGAGGCGGGCCGCCGCAACTACAAGGACGCCAACCACAAGCCCGAACTGATCTGCGCGCTGGACGAGTTCGACGGGCTCTGCGGTTTCCGCGACCCGCTGGCCACCGCCGACCTGATGGAGCGGCTGGGCCTACCGGGCCTGGCCCCGCTGATCGACCTGCTGCGCACCAAGCCCGCCGAGCAGGCGCTGCGCGAGACGCTGGCCACCATGCTCACCACCGACCCCGCGGTCGTGGCGGTCACCGTCAAGGAGCTGGCCGAGGCGCTGGACCGCTCGCTGGCCGCCGAGCCCGCCTCGCCCTGGGCGCCCGCCTGGGCCGGCTACGCGTACGCCGCCAAGCACTTCCCGGGCGATGCCGGGGTGCTGGCCGCGCTGCTGCTCAACTTCGTCCGGTTGCAGCCCGGTGACGCGCTCTACCTCGGCGCGGGTGTCCCGCACGCCTACATCAAGGGCACCGGCGTGGAGATCATGGCCAACTCCGACAACGTGCTGCGCTGCGGGCTGACCCCCAAGCACATCGACGTCCCCGAGCTGCTCAGGGTGGTCGTCTTCGAGGCCGGCGACCCGGGCGTGCGGCGCCCGGTCGCGAGCGAGGACGGCGAGGAGCTGTTCCCGGTCCCGATCGACGAGTTCCGCCTCTCCCGCTTCGTGCTGAGCGCCGGCGCCCAGCGCCAGGTGGCCGGCCGCACTGCCCAGATCCTGCTCTGCACCGAGGGCTCGGTCACCCTGACCGACGCCGCGGGGCAGGGCCTGGAGCTGACCCGGGGTCAGTCCGCCTACCTGCCCGCCACCGGCACGGCCACCACGCTGACCGGCACCGGCACGCTGTTCCGCGCCACCGTCACGCTCTGACCGGCGCCGCGCGCGGCCGAAACCGGTCGAACCGCCCCCGGCCCCGCGCGCCCTCGGTGTAGATTCGTCACCAGTGCCAAACGTCGCTGCTGATGGCGGTCGATCCGGGTGTGGCCCGGGTCGAGGGAGAGAGGTCCTCCGACGGATTGTGCCGCGCAGCGGAGTGGCGTCCCTCGGGTGCCGCGCCGCCGTCAAGCACACCCGTACGCATCGGCCCCACGCAGCGAGGAGTACCCCGCATGTCCGGCAACACCACCGGTGACTTCAAGGTCGCCGACCTCTCCCTGGCCCCGTTCGGTCGCAAGGAGATCCAGCTCGCCGAGCACGAGATGCCCGGCCTGATGTCGATCCGCAAGGAGTTCGCGGCCACCCAGCCGCTGGCCGGCGCCCGGATCACCGGCTCGCTGCACATGACGGTGCAGACCGCCGTGCTGATCGAGACCCTCACCGCGCTGGGCGCCGAGGTCCGCTGGTGCTCCTGCAACATCTTCTCCACCCAGGACCACGCCGCCGCCGCGATCGCGGTCGGCCCCGAGGGCACTGTCGAGAACCCCGCCGGTGTCCCGGTCTTCGCCTGGAAGGGCGAGACCCTGGAGGAGTACTGGTGGTGCACCGAGCAGGCGCTGACCTGGCCGAACGGCCAGACGCCCAACATGATCCTGGACGACGGCGGTGACGCCACCCTGCTGATCCACAAGGGCGTCGAGTTCGAGAAGGCCGGCGCCGCGCCGGACCCGGCCACCGCCGACAACGACGAGTTCCGGATCATCCTGGAGCTGCTCAACCGCACCCTGACCGAGTCCCCGCGCAAGTGGACCGAGGTCGCCGCCACCATCAAGGGCGTCACCGAGGAGACCACCACCGGCGTGCACCGCCTGTACGAGATGCACCGGGACGGCAAGCTGCTCTTCCCGGCGATCAACGTCAACGACTCGGTCACCAAGTCGAAGTTCGACAACAAGTACGGCTGCCGCCACTCGCTGATCGACGGCATCAACCGCGCCACCGACGTGCTGATCGGCGGCAAGGTCGCGGTCGTCTGCGGCTACGGCGACGTGGGCAAGGGCTGCGCCGAGTCGCTGCGCGGCCAGGGCGCCCGGGTCATCGTCACCGAGATCGACCCGATCTGCGCGCTGCAGGCCGCGATGGACGGCTACCAGGTCACCACCCTGGACGAGGTCATCTCGATCGGCGACATCTTCATCACCACCACGGGCAACAAGGACATCATCCTCGCCTCGGACATGGTGAAGATGAAGCACCAGGCGATCGTCGGCAACATCGGCCACTTCGACAACGAGCTCGACATGGCCGGCCTGGCCAAGCTGCCCGGCGTCGTGAAGACCGAGGTCAAGCCGCAGGTCCACGAGTGGCGCTTCGCGGACGGCCACACCATCATCGTGCTCTCCGAGGGCCGCCTGCTGAACCTGGGCAACGCGACCGGTCACCCGTCCTTCGTGATGTCCAACTCCTTCGCGAACCAGACCATCGCGCAGATCGAGCTGTTCGCCAAGACCGAGCAGTACCCGATCGGCGTCTACGTGCTGCCCAAGCACCTGGACGAGAAGGTCGCCCGCCTCCACCTGGACGCGCTGGGCGTCAAGCTCACCGTCCTGACCAAGGACCAGGCCGACTACATCGGCGTCCCGGTCGAGGGCCCGTACAAGGCGGAGCAGTACCGCTACTGAGCCGTCGGCTCGACCGAACCGGGCGGGCGGGGGCCCCCCCCCCCCGGGGGCCCCCCCCCCCCCCCCGGGGGGGGGGGGGGGGGGGGGCCGGGGGGGGGGCGGGGGGGGCGGGGGGGCCCCCCCCCCGGGGGGGGCGGGGCCGGGGGGGGGGGCTGGGGGCCAGCCCCCGCCACCTGGGGCGCG